>JAAWKU010000023.1 GCA_022797535.1 Lachnospiraceae bacterium
CGCCTCCCTCCTCCGCCTTGCCGATGAAAATTTATTCTGCGGAGTTTTGCCAGATATAATCGAGTCAGCACACTGGATGGAACGAAAAAGAGTAGACCCGGGCTGGTATGAGAAGTATGACATCACGGAAAACGAACAGGGATACATACAGGAGCTTCTGGCACGGAAATCAATTTTCAAGAATCTCCGAAATAACATAGGGATTGAGCAGGCAGTCAAACATGATCTTAGACATGGAACGCTTTGACCCTGCTCTTTCTTTATACTGTTTAATAAGATTGAGGGCTGCTTTCCGTAGCATATTTAGATTCTGTTGGATATTACGATCTTCCACACGGCAGTAATCTTCTCCGAAATGTACATCCAGCAGCCAATGCATCGTTTCCTCCGACCATTCCATGCGTGCATGGTGCAGTAACTCTTCTGCCGTAAGTTTTCGGCTGGAAATATAATAATGCCATTCTTCCGTTTTCCCTTTTGGGCTTTCAAATTCTGTATGGACTGCTCCTATACACCAAAGACATTCCCAGTCTTCCCCGCCTGTCAACCAACCGGTTTCTTCCGTTACATATGCGCTGCGTTTCTCAATCCTGTCCCGGCTCTTTTCTATACGCGATGCTGTATCCATAGCCGAAAGCAGCTCTTTATCTTCTACATAATCTGCTCCCCCGGCAATGATAGCCTTTGCTGTATTCTTCTGGCAGTTGAGCGCATCGGCCACTATGATGCAGCCACTGATATCCAGTTCTTCCAGAAGTTTCTGCACTGCGGGAATCTCATTGCTTTTTCCATCCACACTTTTCTGGGCAAAGGTCATTCCAAGTTCCGAGACCTGTGCGCTTACGACATGCAGCGGGCTTTCATAACTCGCCATTTTTTCCGTGGAACGGATGGTCTTCCCGTCAAGGGATATGGTCATGCCTTCCATGCTTTCAGGCACCATTGACCGAAACCATTCATGGAAACAGCGGTTAAGCGATGCAGGTTCGACCAGCTTTAACAGACACAGGATCCAGTAATAACAGGGGATGTTCTCAATCCCGAATTTCTCCTTAAAAAATTCGCTTACCCTGTCATCTGTTGCCCATTGGTGCATCTGGCTGACATTTTTTAGACCGCTTATGCTGCCCAATATCACGATCGTTATGGTTTCTGCCACACTGCAGAAATAACCATTGTATTCTTTTGTGGTTTCCACGTTCATAAAGTATTCGGTTATTGTGTTATGCATCATATTTACATAATATCACATTTTTCGTTTTTTGAAAATTGATTTCCGTGGGTTCCGGGACTGAGGGCTTTTCAAGCAGGCTTTTTTTTGCTATACTGGCTATATATCAAAAGCGGCGCTGGCAGAGAACCGGCGGAATTGCGACAGGAGGTATATGGGTATGGCGATCATGGTCAATCAGGTGGGGTATGAAGCGGAAGGCCCCGGCAAAAAAGCAGTGGTGTCCCGGCCGGGCAGTTATGCACTGAAAAATATGGCGGGAGAGACGGTCTGGCAGGGAGAGACGGGGACGGCGGTCCAGGATCCCCTGTGCGGGGAGACATTATATTCGCTGGACTTCGGCAGTGTACGGGCGGCTGGAAAATATTATCTGGAGGATGGACAGGGAGAGCGCAGCGACACTTTTATAATCGGAAGAGATGTGTATGCCGGGGTACATAATGCCATGATCAAGGCCCTTTACTTTCAGCGCTGCGGTTGCGCATTGGAGGAAACATACGCAGGCCCCTACATTCATGCGGCCTGCCATATGGAGGACAGCCAGATCTATGGGGTGGAGGGGCAGACTCTGGAAGCCCGGGGCGGCTGGCACGATGCCGGAGACTATGGGCGTTATATCACTCCCGGGGCGGTGACCGTAGGTCATCTGCTGTATGCTTACAAATTGTATCCCGGGGCGTTTGAAGAGGAACTGAACATTCCCGAGAGCAGCAACGGTGTGGCGGATGTGTTAAACGAATGCCGGTATGAGCTGGAGTGGATGCTGAAAATGCAGCGGAAAGACGGCGGCGTGTACCACAAACTGACGGCGTGGAGCCATGCGCCTTTTGTCATGCCGGAGGAAGATAAGGATCCTTTCTATGCCTATTCGGTCTCTTCCCTGGCCGTGGCGGATTTCTGCGCCTGTATGGCTTTGGCTTCGGGGGTGTATCACGGCGTGGACCAGGCTTTTGCGGACCGTATGGAAGCGGCGGCCAGGCTGTCCTGGCAGTGGCTTGAGAAGAACCCGGAGCCGCTGTTATTTGCCAACCCGGAGGGCAGCAACACCGGGGAATACGGAGATGGAGCGGATGCGGACGAGCGTCTGTGGGCGGCGGCGGAAATGATGCTGCTGGCGGCCCGCAAAGGAGAGAATGCCGGGACTTACAGGGACGTGCTGCGCAAGATTCTGGACACAGGCCTTAAGGTGACGGATTTTGGCTGGACGGATGTGGCCGGCTTTGCCGCCCTGGCGGTATTGACGGATTCTGGGAAAACCGCGGGAGAAGAAATCCAGGGAGTATTCCGGAAGGCTGTATTGGCAGAGGCGGAGCGGCTGGTGCATCTGAGTACCGAAAATGCCTTCGGCATGGCCATGGAGGCAGAGGATTTCTGTTGGGGCAGCAATATGGTAGTGACCAACAGGGGCATACTGCTGGCCCTGGCCTGCGAAATGCCGGGAGAGCAGACAGCTTCCTTCAGGGCCCGTTACCGGGAGGTAATCCAGGCCCAGATTGATTATCTGCTGGGCAAAAACATCACGGGATACAGTTTTGTCACAGGATTTGGGGAACATGCTTACCGGTATCCCCATCTGCGCACCACGGCGGCGGACGGCATAGACGATCCCATGGCGGGATGGGTGTCAGGCGGTCCCAACGGAAGGCCCGGAGACGAACTGGCCATACGTATGATCCCGGCAGGCACGCCCCCCATGAAGTGTTATCTGGACAGGGAGGAGTGCTATTCCCTGAACGAGATGACCATCTACTGGAATTCCTCGGCGGTGTTCGTCACGGCTTTCCTGCGCGGCAGGGAGTTGACGGGAGGCGTGAAAGCATGAATACATTTACATATCAGGTGGTGAGCATAGATGGAGATTATGCCCGGCTGAAACGGTTGGATGAGGACTCCGACGATCTCAAATTGGTGGCTCGGGCGCTGCTGCCGCCGGAGATCACGGAGGGGACGAAGCTCCTCTATGAGTGGATGCAGTACAGCATCCTGGAGTAGACTGGGGAAATAGGAGAAAATGCGGAGTAAAACAGCATGTAAATCCTAAGTATAAGACGATAATAGGAGGAGAGCGATGAGCGGACAAAGAGTGTATCACAACCCGGTGCAGAGGGGGTTTTTCCCGGATCCCTCCGTGATCCGGGTGGGGGATGACTATTATATGGTAAACTCCAGTTTTCAGTATTTTCCGGCCATTCCCATATCCCACTCCAGGGATATGGTGCACTGGCATATCGTGGGCCATGCCATCAGCAACCCGGAGTGGCTGGACATCAGTGATATCAGGGATTCCCACGGGATCTGGGCGCCGGATATCTCCTATGTGGAGGGCAGGTTCTATATTTTTGCCACGCTGCGGCTCAATGCGGACGGCAAGCGGGACAACAATGTGATGCGCAGGCAGCTGGTGATGGTGTCCGACCGGCCCGAAGGGCCCTACAGCAAGCCCGTCTGTCTGGAAGTGGACAATATTGACCCCTCCCATTTTGTGGATGAGGACGGCAGCCGGTACATGATTATCGCCAAGGCGGCGCAGGCCGTGCCCCTGAGCGAGGACAGTCTGCAGGTGGCCGGGGAGATGAGGACAGCCTGGGACGGCACGGGGGAGCGCTGCTCCGAAGGACCTCATCTGCTGAAAAAGGACGGCTATTATTATGCCATGGTGGCGGAGGGGGGCACAGGTTATGGCCATGGCATCAACATGGCCCGCAGCAAAAATATGTACGGCCCCTATGAGAACTCCCCCCACAACCCGGTGATGCGGCAGACAGATCCCCAGGCTCCCATCCAGCGCGCCGGTCACGGCAAGCTGGTACAGGATCAGAACGGACAATGGTGGTGTTACTATCTCTGCGGCAGGCCCAACCAGGGGCGGTATACCACGGTGGGCAGGGAGTCTGCGCTGGATCCGGTGCAGTGGACCGGGGACGGCTGGCTGACAATCAACGAAGGCAGGGGGCCCAGTCTGGAGCAGACAGCTCCCGACCTGCCGGAATGCGTATTTGAGAGAAATCTGTTTGATGACTTCAATGAAGCCAGGCTGAATCTGGAGTGGGAGTTTGTACGAAACCCGGACAATGGCTCCTGGTCCCTGACGGAGCGGCCGGGATATTTTCGCATCTGGACCAGGGACGGACAGCTTAACGAGATCCGTTCCAAGAACACTCTGCTCCGCCGGGAACAGGAATTGTCCTACAGCGCGGAGACCAGGCTGGAATACTACCCGGATCATGACGGGGAACAGGCGGGCCTGACCTGCTATTACAGCACAGCCACCTATGCCCGGTGCTCTCTGTGCTATGAAGGAGGGCGTAAGATCCAACTGGTGATCAATCGGAATCACGGCGAGGAGCTGATGGCAGAGATTTCGGATGTGAAAGAGGCCCCGGTCTATCTGAAAGTGGTGGTAGAGAAGCTGACCCGCAGCTTCTACTACAGTTATGACGGACAGGACTGGCAGAGCGTGGGAGTATTGGAGAACTGCATCTATCTCTGCGATGAGGGCGTTCCCGATGACCCCAAGCGCCACACCGGCACGCTGGTGGGTATCTACGCCAACAACGGCGGCTGTGGCTGCCGCAAGAGTGCGGATTTTGATTATTTTAAATATGAGGATTAAAAGAGAGGACGCCTATTTCTTATTATTGGCCCTTTTGCGCAGGGTGGGATCCAGGATTTTCTTGCGGATCCGCAGGGTGGAGGGGGTAATCTCCAGCAGCTCGTCGGTGTCGATGAAGTCCAGGGCCTGCTCCAGGCTCATCACCTTGGGAGGCGTCAGCCGCAGGGCCTCGTCCGCACTGGAGGAGCGGGTGTTGGTGAGCTGCTTCTTCTTGCACACATTGATCTCGATATCTTCGCTCTTGCCGGTCTGGCCCACTACCATGCCGCTGTACACCTTTTCGCCGGGGCCGATGAACAGAATGCCCCTCTCCTGGGCGTTGTACAGGCCGTAGGTGATGGACTCTCCGGCCTCAAAGGCGATCAGGGAGCCCTGCTTTCTGTATGCGATATCCCCCTTGTAGGGTCCATAGCCGTCAAATACGGTGTTCAGGATACCATTGCCCTTGGTGTCGGTCATGAACTCGCCCCGGTAGCCGATGAGCCCTCTGGAGGGGATGGAGAACTCCAGCCGGGTGTAAGCGCCGCCGGTGATGGAACCCATGTTCCGCAGTTCGCCCTTTCTCTGGCCCAGCTTCTCGATGACGGCTCCGGCATACTCGTTGGGCACATCAATGTAGGCCAGTTCCATAGGCTCCAGCCTGTGCCCGGCCTCATCCGTCCGAAACAGTACTTCCGCCTTGCTCACGGCGAACTCAAACCCTTCCCGGCGCATGTTCTCGATGAGCACGGACAGATGCAGTTCGCCCCGGCCGGATACCTTGAAGGCATCCGTGGACTCCGTCTCCTCCACCCGCAGAGACACGTCCGTGTTCAGCTCACGGAACAGTCTGTCCCGGATATGGCGGCTGGTGACAAATTTGCCTTCCAGGCCCGCCAGCGGGGAGTCATTGACCATAAAATGCATGGCGATGGTGGGCTCGCTGATTTTCTGGAAGGGGATGGGCGCTATGGCATCGGGAGAGCAGAGGGTGTCCCCGATGTGGATGTCGGCGATGCCGGAGATGGCCACGATGGAGCCGATGCCGGCTTCCTTTACCTCCACCTTGTTCAGCCCGTCAAACTCATAGAGTTTGCTGACCTTTACCTTGCTCTGCTTGTCCGGCTCGTGATGGTTGACGATCACCACTTCCTGGTTTACCCGGATGACGCCGTTGTCCACCTTGCCCACGCCGATGCGTCCCACATACTCGTTGTAGTCGATGGTGCTGATCAGCGCCTGGGTGCCGGCGTCGGGATCCCCCTCCGGGGCGGGAATGTAGTCCAGGATGGTTTCAAACAGGGGCGTCATATCCGTGCCCGGCTGATCTGCTTCCAGGGAGGCGATACCGGACTTGGCGGAGGCGAACACAAAGGGGCAGTCCAGTTGGGCGTCGTCGGCGTCCAGCTCCAGAAACAGCTCCAGCACCTCATCGATCACCTCGTTGGGCCGCGCCTCGGGGCGGTCAATCTTGTTGATACAGACAATGACGGGCAGCTTCAATTCCAGGGCCTTGCGTAGCACGAACTTGGTCTGGGGCATGGCCCCCTCGAAGGCATCCACTACCAGTACAACTCCGTTCACCATTTTCAGCACCCGCTCTACTTCGCCGCCGAAATCTGCATGGCCCGGGGTGTCAATGATATTGATCTTGGTGTCTTTATAAGTGACGGCGGTATTTTTGGACAGGATGGTAATGCCCCGCTCCCGCTCGATATCATTGGAGTCCATGACTCTTTCGGCCACTTCCTGATTGGCCCGGAACACGCCGCTCTGCTTCAGCAGTTCGTCCACCAGAGTGGTCTTGCCGTGGTCAACATGGGCAATAATGGCTACATTCCGAATATTTTCCCTTTTTTGTCTCATATAAATCTCCATTCCGCCGCCTTTGGCTGGCGGCACAAATAGTAAATGAAAGATTTACTTTCTTTCACACGATTCTTTCTGCGTCAAAACACGCTCGAAAAGTTCATGGGGCTTGAAACGCCGATTTTGTCTTTTAAATCTCTCAAACCGTTACAGTATATCACTAATTTAATTGAGGCGCAATAAAAGAATGTTGAAATTTTAGTCGAAATTTTTCGTTGAAAAGGACTTCTCAAATGTGGAAAAATGCGGTATAAATATATTACATTACAGGCGTAACTGTGCCGGAAAAATTTCTTAATTGTGTAAGAAGGGAGAACACAAAATGACAGATAAGGTAATCGAAAACAACCAGGTGACCGTGATGGGGGAAATCATCAGTGATTTTGCCTACAGCCATGAGATCTTTGGGGAAGGATTCTACATGGTTGACGTGAAGGTACAGAGGCTCAGCGAGAGTTTCGACGTCATTCCGTTGATGGTCTCGGAGAGGTTGATTGACGTGAACGCGGACTATAAGGGGAAAAATATCTGCGTGAACGGCCAGTTTCGCTCCTACAACCGCCATGAGGAGCGAAAAAATCGTCTGGTATTGTCTGTTTTCGCCAGGGAGATCGAATTTGTGGAGGAGGTCGAAGAGAGCTCCAAGACCAATCAGATCTATCTGGATGGCTATATTTGCAAGGAACCCATCTACCGTAAGACTCCGCTGGGAAGGGAGATCGCCGATGTGCTGCTGGCCGTAAACCGTCCATACGGCAAGTCGGACTACATTCCCTGCATCTGTTGGGGAAGGAACGCCCGCTATGCCAGCAGCTTTCACGTGGGAGAGCGCTGCGCCATCTGGGGCCGGATCCAGAGCCGGGAGTACATGAAGAAGCTGGACGAGGAACATGCGGAAAAAAGAGTTGCCTTCGAGGTTTCCGTAAGTAAGATGGAGTTGGTGGAGACGGAGGAGGAACAGCAACAGCCCCTGTAGGATATGCCGCTGACCGGTGTGCGGGATACAGGGGGATGGACCTGGACGTGGAAAGCATCTACATATAGGTGGTGATCATACAGTTTTAAAAAGGAAGGGGATTTGCGGACAGCGCTTTTATCCGCCGGATGGAGCCGGAGATCCGCCTCTTCCATTTTGAAAATCTCATTGACAAAAACATAGGTCAATGCTATGATATTAAAAATAAGATAGAGGTTGCGTATTTTAAGAGTACTCCCCCGGATGTGGCAGGCACAGGGGAAGGGGAAGGAAAGGGACATACGCCGAAAGGACCGACCTGCTGCGGGCTGGAGCCTTGGGTGTGCAGTGAATAACTGCATGACTGTCATCTGAGTATCTGGATGGGGCGCTATCGTATAATATCAGGAAGCATTTCGTGATATGGTTCGTCGGCGCATGGGTGTCGGCATTTTTTTTGCGGAAATGAGCCGACGGTCAGGCGCAGTGCTGCTGCGGCAGCGGAATGGAGGAGAGAATATGGCAATATTTACTGGATCGGGAGTGGCGATTGTGACCCCGATGCGCGGAGACGGGAGCGTGAATTACGAGAAATTTACGGAACTGGTGGAGTTTCAGATCAGAGAGGGCACGGATGCCATCATAGTCTGCGGCACCACGGGGGAGGCGTCCACCATGAGCCATGAGGAACACCTGGACGTGATCCGGCATTGTGTGGAGGTGGTAAATGGCAGGGTCCCCGTGATTGCGGGAACCGGTTCCAACTGTA
This sequence comes from Lachnospiraceae bacterium, assembly GCA_022797535.1. Classification (GTDB taxonomy): domain Bacteria; phylum Bacillota; class Clostridia; order Lachnospirales; family Lachnospiraceae; genus Acetatifactor. Next base: position 8,417 of record JAAWKU010000023.1, read on the forward strand.
CGGAAACCGCCGTCTATCTGTCCCAGGAGGCGGAAAAATACGGCGTGGACGGCCTGCTGCTGGTATCTCCCTATTACAACAAAGCCACCCAGAACGGCCTGTACACCCATTTCAAAAAGGTGGCAGACTCCGTGAAAACTCCTATTCTGCTGTACAATGTGCCCAGCCGCACGGGTGGCAATATTCTTCCCCAGACCATCGTGCGTCTGTGCCGGGACTGTGAGAATATCGTGGGGGTAAAGGAAGCCAGTGGCAATATCGTACAGATCGGCCAGCTTGCCGCTCTGGCCAGAGGCAGCGTGGACATATATTCCGGCAATGACGACCAGATCGTGCCCATCCTGTCCCTGGGCGGCAAGGGTGTAATCTCCGTGCTTGCCAATGTGGCTCCCCGCCAGACCCACGAGATCTGCGCAAAATATTTTGCCGGAGATACGGAGGGAAGCTGCCGGATGCAGTTGGAGGCCATGGAACTGTGCGGCGCGTTGTTCTGTGAGGTGAACCCCATACCAGTTAAGAAGGCCCTCAACCTGATGGGCATGGGCGCAGGCTCCCTGCGGCTTCCCCTGACGGATATGGAGGAGGAAAACGCAGCCAGGCTGGAGAAGGCCATGCGGGCATATGGCATCCTGAATTGACAGAGCCCCGGTCTCTCCGCCAGAGCAGGCGGGAGAGCGGGAAATGCGGATTGCGGCGCCGCTTTGTACTGCCGGCAGTATAGATTAGAAATCGGAAAATTAGAATTGACGCGGCGCCGCAGGCTTGCCTGCGGTATGCGGGAATGGGGAAGAGGAAGCGAAAATGATTCGATTAATTATGCATGGTTGTAACGGCAAGATGGGTCAGGTGATCAGCAATATCGTGGCGCAGGACCCGGAGGCGGAACTGGTGGCAGGTATTGATATGCGGGACGATGGGCATAATCCCTACCCGGTGTTCACGGACATAAGCGCCTGCGATGTGGAGGCGGACGTGCTGATCGACTTTTCGGCGGCCCCGGCGGTGGACCGGTTGCTGGACTACTGCGTGGCCCGCAGGCTCCCCTGCGTATTGTGTACCACGGGTCTCAGCCCCCGGCAGCTTGCCCGGGTGGAGGAAGTTTCCCGGGAAGTGGCAGTGGTCAGGTCCGCCAACATGTCCCTGGGAGTCAATCTGCTTCTGAAGTTGCTGAAAGAGGCGGCCGGGGTGTTGTCCCCTGCGGGATTTGACATTGAGATCGTGGAGAAACACCACAACCAGAAGGTGGACGCCCCCAGCGGAACAGCGCTGGCCCTGGCAGACTCCATCAATGAGGAATTGGACAATACCTGCGAATATATTTACGACAGAAGCCAGAGAAGAGAAAAGCGGGATAAAAAGGAGATTGGTATCAGCGCCGTCCGGGGCGGGACCATTGTGGGGGAACATGATGTGATCTTTGCCGGTGAGGACGAGGTAGTCACCTTTTCTCACAGCGCTTACTCCAAGGCGGTGTTTGCCAAGGGCGCGGTGCAGGCAGGTAAATTCCTGGCAGGGAAGCCAGCGGGCCTGTACGACATGAGCCATGTGATTGACGCACAGGTCTGATGTTAAAAAGGGCCACAGGCAATATACCTGTGGCCTTTTGAAACATGAAGATCAGTGTGCGCCGGTACCGGTTCCGGTACCGCTTCCTGTAGTGCCGGTGACGGTGCCTGCGTTATTTCCGGTAGAGCCGTTGCTGTTGGTATTACTGTTGCCGTTGGTATTACCGTTGCCCAGAGCAGAGTCGGACGTATCTCCGGTATTGTCCCCAGTCATGTCGTCGATGAGGTCATTCACTCCGCCTGTCACATCGTCTATGATGCCGCCCACGGCATTACCTGCGTCGTTCGCCGCGTCTCCTATGGCGTTGCCCGTGTCATCCATGGCTCCGCCTGCCGCGCCGCCGTCGTTGCCTACGGTAGAGCCGTCCGTAGAGCTGTCTGCGGTACTGCCGCTGTTGATGTCATCGCTGCTGCCCATAGTGGAATCCGTGGTGGAATTGCTGTTATTGTCGCCCACAGTCCCGGAATTGGTGCCGCTGTTACCGGCCACGGTTCCGGAATTGCCATTGTTGGCTGTGGAACCGGCATTGCTCTCACCAGTGGTCTGGCTTCCGGCCATGTCACTGGGGTCGTTATTATTATCCTTGTTCCTGGTACATGCCGCCGCCGTACACATAAAGGCTGCCAGCAGACCGATTAAGATTAGTTTCTTACCATTAAATCGCACTTTCATCATAACTCCTCCTGAATGATTGTTTTTGGCTCTGCATATATTATGTGTATCTGCAAACGATTTATACAGAGATTCCAAAAACGCACTGATCCATGCGTGGACGGCGAATCGTTCGGACATGGATCACGGGAAAGTAAGTTGGAAGGGCATGCGCGGAATTATCATTAGAGGAAAATTATGGAATTCAGGCCCTGTATTGACATTCACAATGGAAAAGTAAAACAGATCGTGGGCGGAAGCCTGAAAGACCAGGGAGACCGGGCCCTGGAAAATTTTGTTTCTGAGCAGGATGCTGCTTTTTACGCCAGGCTTTATCAAAGCGCAGGCATACGGGGCGGGCATATCATCCTGCTCAACGGGGCGGACAGCCCCCACTATGAGGCCACCAGGCAGCAGGCTTTTAAGGCTTTGGCGGCTTACCCCGGCGGACTGCAGGTGGGCGGCGGCATCCATGGGGGCAATGCCCGGGAATATCTGGATGCAGGCGCTGCACAGGTCATTGTCACTTCCTACGTATTTCATGACGGCCGGGTGGACTGTGACCGCCTGGAAGAGATGGCGAAGGCAGTGGGCAGAGAGCGGCTGGTGTTGGATTTGAGCTGCAGGAAAATAGAGGGGCAGTATCGAATCGTGACGGATCGTTGGCAGAAGGCCACCAGGGAGGTGCTGACAGCCAGTCTGTTGGACCGGCTGGCGGGCTATTGCTGTGAATTCCTGGTCCATGGGGTGGACGTGGAGGGCAAGTCCGGCGGCATCGACCAGGGGCTTGCAGCCCTGCTGGGTGAATGGGGCAGGCTGCCTGTCACTTATGCCGGAGGTGTACATAGCTATGAGGACTTGCGGCTTCTGAAAAAGTTGGGGCACGATATTCTGCATGTGACTGTGGGGAGCGCGCTGGATCTGTTCGGCGGGGACATGGAGTGGGAGAGGGTGCTGGAGATATGCAAAGAAAAGGGCTGACAGATTTTGCCAGCCCTTTGTCTCTAATCCCATAAAACGATATTGCTATTCATAAAACAATTCTTCATTATATTAAGAACAGGTACATCGTGTTACTGATTATGGATGCTATAAGCGTTACTTATAACTTTGTTACGTTTACGGCCTGGGGACCCTTCTCGCCGTTCACTACTTCAAACTCAACTGCCTGGCCCTCTTCAAGAGACTTGAAGCCTTCCATGTTCAGCCCGGAGTAGTGTACGAATACGTCGTTACCAGACTCATCAGAGATGAAACCGTAGCCCTTTTGGTTGTTAAACCACTTTACTGTACCTTTGTTCATTGTTGATACCTCCAAAAAAATGTATGTTGCACTGTTACAACGATTAAAGGATAACACAAGAAATAGAAATTGTAAATAGTTTTTATAAGATTTTTACAGAAATTCCTTTCTTTATTTTGCGTATGGCATAAAAATATGGGTCAAATGTTACAAAATTATTAATTTTTGTTGAGAAATTGAATTGGCTATGGTAAAATAGGTCTTGTTCATTGGAGGTGAAAGACTTAAATGAAAACCAAAAAGCATAAACGCAAGACCAACCGTGTGGTGATCATTGCCTCGGATGCGGCGGACGCGGGGGTGCGTCACCTGCGGTTCAGCCACTGGGTGTTTCGGGTGCTGGTGTTGGTGTTTTGCGTTGCCGTGGGCTATGTGGTGGGCCGCATTCTCTATGAGGAACAGTACAAGTCCAAGGTGTGGGAGATTGCCAACCGAAGAATCGCGGAGGCCCAGGCCGCAAATGAGGAGATGCAGGAGAAACTGGCGGCGGCGGAAGCAGGCAGTCTGGACATGCAGAGCCAGGTGATAGCATTAAACAGCAAGATCGACCTGCTGAGTGACACGGTGAATCAGAAAACGGAGGAGATGAACGCGCTGGCGGAAAAGATTCAGCAGCAAGGCATTCCCAGTCGTTTTCCCATGACAGGTTCTGCTTCCATCGAGGAGATCACCGAAGGAGAACCTGCCTGTATTCTCAACGGAACGGAGGGCACTGTGGTGGTTGCGGCCGCCACTGGCGTGGTGACGGAGGTGGGAGAGGACGCGGACTACGGGAGCAGGGTAGTGCTGGACCATGGCAACGGCTATGTAACCATCTACCGCAACAAGGGGGACTGTCTGGTGAAGGCGGGGGATACTGTGGCCCAGGGGGGCGCGCTTTACTACATCGGCAGCGACAACACCAGGCTGGGATACCAGATTCAGCAGGACGGGACCTATATCAGTCCCATGCAGTTGATTGACATCAGCGGATAAGGAAAAACAGCCACATCAAAAAGGTTTTAAGCCGCAGGGCGGCAGAATGGGAGGAAAGTATGACAGGAAAAAAGGATGATATGGTAATAACTACGATACTGGGGAAGGACTGCGTTGTCAACGGGGACTTCATCGTGAAGCAGAGCGCCAGAATCGACGGCGAAGTGCAGGGTGATGTGTATGTGTCAGGAACTCTGATCATGGGCGCCGGGGCCAGGGTCGAGGGTAACATCGAGGCCGGGGAAGCTATTTTGGGCGGCGATGTGGTAGGCAATGTACAGGCTCCCGGGAAGGTGGAACTGACGGTTACGGCCAAGGTCATCGGGGATATTACCACCAATGTGATCGTGATTGACGAGAACGCCATATTCCAGGGCAGATGCAATATGAACCAGGATGCCCCCCGTAGAAAGACGCCGGCGGCCAAGAAGGCTCTCAAAGACGAAAAACGATCCGCCAAGGCAGTGCTGCAGGAAGCGCTTCGCGAGGCCCAGGAGGAGAATCTGTCCTGGCAGCAGGAAGAGGGAGACAACGGGATCAACTGATACGAATACCTGGTACAGAACAGGTGATACGGGATATAAAAAGGCAGGTGGCCCAGAGCCCCTGCCTTTTGCATCCTGCCGCTTATTGTTCTCCGGGGGGAGTCATTCGCTTAAACACCATATCATAGCCATCGTTGCCATAGTTCAGGGAACGGTTGACCCTGCTGATGGTGGCGGTGGAGGCCCCGGTCTTTTCAGCGATCTCCAGATAGGTTTTGTGGTCGTCCAGCATGGAGGCCACCTCGAAGCGCTGCGACAGGGACAGAAGCTCGTTCACAGTACAGAGATCCTCGAAAAAAGTGTAGCATTCTTCTTTGTTTTGCAGGCAGAGAATGGCCTCGAACAGCCTGCCCACCGCCTCTGTCTTGATCTTTTTGTTCATTGTCATTTCCAAGCCTTTCTGCTATTAAAGTTCTGCTTAAAGTTAAGCGTGTTTTCTGCCGTCTATTTTATCATATTAAAGTTGTAAAGTAAATATGGACACAAAAATTCTTTTTAAGAGATTTTTGAAGAAGTTTTGATGAAAAAAGGTTGTCATGTAGTTTTAAATACTATATAATAAAACCATGAGAAAGACAATTTCAGACGCAATATCACAGATAAAATCGGAGTTCGGCCCAGACTGGATTCTGAATATATAACCCGGGCGCGACCCGCGACCCGCGATATGCAGGTAGAGGTAAGTATGAAGATAGATACGGAAAATCTGTTAAACAGCATTCTGGACAGTTTGAGCAGGATAGAGTATGTCCGCCCGGAGGATATCCCGGACATTGACCTGTATATGGACCAGGTGACCACATTTATGGACAGCAGGCTGCGCACCACCACCCGCAATCCGGGTGACGACAAGGTGCTGACCAAAACCATGATCAACAACTATGCCAAGAATGATCTGCTGCCGCCCCCGGTGCGGAAGAAATATTCCAAGGAACATGTGCTGGTGCTGATCTTTATCTATTATTTCAAGGGGGTCATGTCCATCAACGATATTCAGGTCCTGCTTAAGCCCATCACGGACAAATATTTTGGGGGAGCGGAGGCCTTTGACCTGGAGGCTGTGTACCAGGAGGTCTTTGGCATGGAGAGGGAGGAAGTGGAACTGCTGAAGGAAGACGTGAGGCGCAATTATCTCAAGGCCCAGCAGACCTTCCAGGAGGCGCCCCAGGAGGACCGGGAGTTTCTTCAGAAATTCTCCTTTATCTGTCTTCTCAGTTTTGATGTGTATGTGAAAAAGCTGATGATCGAGAAGATGGTGGATGATCTGGCGGGGCATGTGGCGGCTCCGGACAAAAAGGAGAAGAGGGAGAAGAAGGAATGAACTATGTGATGGATCTGCATACCCATACCATAGCCAGCGGCCATGCCTACAGCACCCTGCAGGAAAATATAGCGGCGGCCGTGGAGCGGGGATTGAAGTTTCTGGGGCTCAGTGAACACGGACCTGCCGTGATCGGGGGACCGAGCCGGCTGTACTTTCAGAATTACAAGATCATTCCCAGGGAATATGGGGATCTTCGGCTGTTCTGCGGGGTCGAGGCCAATATCACGGACTACGAGGGGCATCTGGATCTGGATGCCCCTGCCTTATCCAGTCTGGACTATTGTATCGCCAGTCTGCATACCCTGATTGTAACGCCCGGTTCCGCCAGGGAGAATACCCGGGCGGCGGTGCTGGCCATGGAGAATCCCCATGTGAAAATTCTGGGGCATCCGGATGATTCCCGCTATCCCATGGACTATGAAGAGCTGGTCAGGGAGGCGGCAGAGCTTAAAGTGGCGCTGGAGGTGAACAACTCCTCCCTGCATCCCCTGTCCTCCAGACAGGGCGCGGGGGAGAATATCCGCAGGATGTTGGAAGCCTGCCTGCGCCACGGGGCCAGCGTGATCCTGGGGACGGACAGCCATATCAGCCAGTCTGTGGGGGACTTTACCCAGGTGGACGCGCTGCTCCGGGAGGAGGATTTCCCCCGGGAACTGATTATCAACACAGACCCGGACCGGATCAGGGATGTGGTCAATATTTTGTAGGAAACAGGAACTGTGGAACGAACGGGCGAGTGACGGAACCATCAGCTTGCGGAAAACGGTATGGAGGAGGTTCAATATGAAGGATGAAAACTGCGGATATTGTATGAGAGGGGAATTATTGGAGAAGTTCGGCATCTGGATCTGCGACCTGCAGGTCAGCAGCCTGATTCTGTTCAGGGAGCAGAGCAAGCCCGGCAGGTGCATCGTTGCCTACAGGGAACATGTCAGCGAGATCGTGGATATCGGAGAGGAGGAACGCAATCTGTTTATGGCGGATGTGGCTCATGCGGCCAGGGCCATTCATAAGGCGTTTCATCCGGACAAGCTGAACTATGGCGCTTACGGCGACACGGGCTGTCATCTGCATATGCATCTGTGCCCCAAGTATCAGGGAGGTGACGAGTGGGGCGGTACGTTCCAGATGAATCCCGGCAAGACCTATCTGACGGAAGAGAAGTACGAAGAGATGATCCGCAGGATTAAAGAGAACCTGTAGGGAAGCCGGGGGAAGAAAGGCGGGCCGCGGTCCGGATGGGGCCTGCGGCGGGGACGGTGGATGAAAAAAGGATGGATATCGGCACTGCTGGTTTCGGCGGCGGTGCTGTTATTGTTGTTAATCAATACATATGGCCGTCAGGGATTGCAGATGGACCTGGCGGCGGAGTATGCCCCGGAGGAAGCGGCCTGGCACAGTTACGCGCCGCATCTGGCCCTGCCCCGGGGGGAGTATCGGGTGCTGGCTGGTGGGTATGGGCCCGTGGTGGTTCGCAGCGGTGAAGGAAATCTGCTGGGGGCGGGGGACGCCCGGGAGCCCTTTCTGATCCGTTTGGAGAAAGACGAGAGTGAAGTGGTTTTTTATGGCTGGCAGGAGGGTGTGCTGATCTCCCTGGAATTGTCCCGAACCGGGGGAGGTCCTGTCTACAACGACGGGCTTTTGGTGAGTCTGGGGATCGCGGCCATGATCCTGGCGCTGGGCCTGGCGGGGTGGCGGATGCGGGAGCTTGCCCTGCAGGGAGAGAAAGAAAAACGGACTGGAATTTTTATTTTCTGTGTTCTGTTGGGGGTTACGGTGCTGGCCAGTTATCCCTTGTTTTACGGCATGACAGGGCCCGGGCATGACCTGAACTTTCATCTGTACCGGATCGAGGGGATCAAGGACGGCCTGCTGTCGGGCCAGTTCCCCGTGAGGCTGCATCCCACCCACAATCATGGCTACGGGTATATATCTTCCAGCGTATACCCAGAGCTTTTTCTGTATTTTCCCGCCCTGCTGCGGCTGCTGGGGGCCTCCCCGGTGACAGCGTATCATCTATTTCTGTTTGCGATCAATGGCATGACGGTCTGGATTATGTATGTCTGCGCCAGGGGCATGGCCGGGTCCCGGTATGCGGGACTCCTGGCCTCCGTTCTGTACACCCTGTCCACCTGGCGGGCGGTGAATCTCTATCACAGGGCGGCTGTAGGGGAGGCACTGGCCATGATGTTTTTTCCCCTGCTTTTGTATGGGCTGTACCTGTTGTTGGCCGGGGACTGCCGGAAGTGGTGGGTGCTGGCCCTGGGATGCGGCGGCGTCTTTCAGTCCCATATCATCAGCACGGTGTTCGCGGCGTTTACGGTGGTGGCAGCAGCGGCGCTGTGTCACAGGGAATTTGTGAAAAAGCAGCGTTTTCTGGGCTTTGTGAAGGCGGGACTGCTGACTCTGCTTATGAATCTCTGGTATCTGGCGGCTTTTCTGACTTATTATCTGGGGGAGGATCTGTCCATCAAACATACCCCGGAAAATACGGAATTCTACCAGAACGCTGTATTTCCCACGGAATTGTTCAATGTGTTCAACACCAGTTTCGGACATTCCCAACTGCTGGATCAGGGACTGCAGGGCAACATGTCCCTCTCCCTGGGCGTGGGAGTCACGGGAGCGCTGGTGCTTTGCGGGGCGCATTTTCTGCTGGGGAAAAGGGAGGAGAACGGCCGGGAGCGGTTCTACGGCCTGATGGCGGGGATGGCCGGGGCGCTGCTCTTTATGTCCAGCACTCTGTTTCCCTGGCAGATCCTGCAGCGCCTGGGGCCAGTGAATGCTTTCTGCAAAACGGTGCAGATGCCCTGGCGGTTCCTCAGCCTGGCCTCCCCCATGCTGTGCATGGCGGCGGCAGGTATTTTGGCCCGGCGGGGCAGGCAGGAGTGGAGGCTGACGGCCTGCGGGGCGCTGGGAGTGTGCAGCCTGGCTTTTATCCTGTGGGGCACCGCTTATACCACGGAGCTGGTGCCGGTGCTGCAGCCGGGGATGGCCGTGGACACTTATGCCTCCGCAGGGTATGACAACGAATATTATCTGTGGGGGACAGACAGGGACAGCCTTACGGTGGACCGCTATGTCACCGGGGGCGGCGCGGAACTCACCGGATATTATAAACAGGGAACCCGGATCGATCTGCAGCTGTGCAATGTGGGGCCGGGAGACTGGGTGGAGGTCCCCCTGCTGTATTACGGGGGCTATGAGGCCAGAGACGGTCAGGGCCGCTCCCTGACGGTGGAGGACGGGGACAATCACGTGGTCCGGGTCCGGCTGCAGGAGGGCGCGGAGCAGGTAAGTCTGCGCTACAGAGGGTTCTGGTATTTCCGCGGGGCGGAACTGGTGAGTCTGGCTGCATGGGGGGCTTGTGGAATATGCTGGTGGAAAAAGAGAAGGCGCTGAGGCCAGGCAGGGAAGGGGCTGTCCTGGCAGGCATTGTTCTGGCGCTGCTGTTTTGTGAGATTTTCCTGTTCAATTATAAACACTGGGAGTCCCTGTTTTATGAGCCCGTGGAGGATGCGGTATGCAGCCTCTGCGGGCTGGAGGTCGTGGGGGATCGTTATGAGATCGTGGAAGAGGAAGTGGTGGTGGAGTTTTCCGGGATACACAGGCCGGTGGCCTATCTGTCCCTGAATCTGGAGGAGGGGCAGCAGGCGGAAGTGACAGTGGGGGCAGTGGATGAGGCCAACGCTTCCTATCTGTGGACGCCTGTCCGGGCGGTCAGGGGGGATGTGGCCGCCAGCCAGCATCTGCGATTGCATTTCGGACGCGATATACAAAGACTCCGGGTGGTGATCCGGGGGCTGGGGGGCGGCAGCATCTCCCGGGAGAGGGTGGCGCTGAACGCCGCCGTGCCCCTCTGCTTTTCCTGGCTGCGCTTTCTGCTGCTGGCCGGGGGGATCGGCTGCCTGTATCTGCTGCGTTCCTCCAGCCTGCTCTACCGGGTGAGGACCGACCTGACCCGGAGGAGGCAGTGGCTGCTGACGGCGGCATGCATCGCTCTTCAACTGCTTTTTTTCCACGGAATGCTCAGATGGAATACGGATGCTCTGGCCTGGCCGGCCTATATGGAGCATCATCAGCAATACTACCGGCTGGCGGAGGCCCTGGCTCAGGGACGTGTGGACATCGGAGAGGCGTCTGCCCTGGAAGCGGTGGAAAATCCTTATGATCCCTCTGCCAGAGCGGCGGCGGGACTGGGGGCCGGGGATTTCAAATGGGACCATGCCTATTATGACGGCAGCTATTATGTGTATTTCGGCGTGGTTCCTGTGGTGCTGTTCTATCTGCCCTGGTATCTGTTCACGGGCAGCCATCTGCCCCATGCGGACTGCATTTTTCTGCTGGGAGCCCTGTTGATGGCGGGGATTGCCTATCTGTTGTGGCAGATGGTGAGGAGGTGGTTTCCCCAAACCCCCTATGTGCTGTACCTGTTGCTGTGTGTGACCATGGGGGCGGCTTCCGGCCTGGGCTATGCGGTGTATAAGCCGGATCTGTATCTGGTGCCCATCCTGGCGGGGATGGCCTGGGGCGTGTGGGGACTGGCTTTTTGGATCTCTGCGGAAAGAGCCCCGGAGCGGTATCCGGGAAACGGGCGGTCCGGCCCGGGGGGAGCGGGGCTGGAAATGCGGCCTGGAAAGGCCGGTTTGCCGGATCCCGGCAGGAGGAGACAGGACTTTGGCGCGGCATCCGGGGAATATGCGGCCTGGCGGCTGGGAGCAGGTTCCCTCTGCCTGGCGCTGGTGGCCGGATGCAGGCCCCAGATGCTGCTGATTCTGGCGGCGGGGCCGGTGCTCTTTGGCCGGGCTGTGTTTCGGGACCGGAGACTGTTTTCCCGGAAGAGTATGGTCCCCACCCTGGCGCTGTGTCTGCCTCTTGCGGCGGTGGCAGCGGGCCTTATGTGGTATAATGCCCTCCGCTTTGGCTCTGTGCTGGAGTTTGGCGCCTGCTACAATCTGACCACCAACGACATGACCCACAGGGGATGGGTCTGGGGACGGTGCGGCCTGGGGATTTTCTCTTATTTACTCCAGCCTCCCCGGATCAGCAGCCTGTTTCCTTTTTTACAGGATTTTCCGGTGGAAACGGCTTATCTGGGGCTGACAGTGTCGGAGAGGATGGTGGGAGGCGTGCTGTGGCTGTTCCCCGTGCTGTGTTTTGGATTTTACGGACTGCTTCATAAGGAGTGGTACAGAGACCGCAGATGTTATGGCCTGGCGTGGATCAGCCAGCTTTCCATGGTGACGCTGGCGGTGGCAGACGCTCAGATGGCGGGACTCCTCACCCGGTATTTCGGAGATTTTGTGTGGCTGGGCATGGTGGGCAGTCTGTTTGCCATCCTGGCCTGTTATGTGTGGAAGGAGGAGAATGGTCTGGACTGCCGTCTCCTGCGCCGGCTGGTGGTGATGGCCTGCGCCGTGACGCTTCTGTTTACTTTCCTGCGGATCTTTGCCCACAGCGAGGATTCCATTCGGAACGCCAACCCTGCCCTGTACTATCGGGTACAGTCCCTGATTGCCTTCTGGATGTAGCCGCAGGCTTCCCGGATGAAGTTCTGGTTTTCCTCAAAGGGAAAGACGGCAGGCGCGGATTCCTCCCAGGGTTCCCGGTCTCCCCGGGGAGAAGGGAAATTCTTTTGGATGATGAAGGCTTTGCTGTTCTGCAGTTCCTGGCGGGTGATATACTCCGGGATCTCATAGTCCTGTTCCGTAAGCAGGATCTGAGGCATGGGATGCCGGAAAGCGTACTCCCGGGCCAGCCGCCGGTCATTCAGATCCACATCCCTGCCGAAAGCGGCGAAATACGCCGGGTCTTCCGGGTCCTTTCCGGCGGCCTGAAGCCTTTGGGAGTGGGCGTCCCGCAGATTCAGGATAAATACTTCATCGGCCAGTATATGGGTCACATAGCCCAGATACAGTTCATAATCCGCGCTGCCGGGGCGCAGATGCTGCTCCGCGAAAGCACGGAAGGAGCGGCGGTATTGATCATAGCATTCCGGCTGATGGAGCTCTCCCAGGTGTATGCCGTCCTTGAAATGGGTGTGTCGCTTCATTTCTCTTTGATATCCCTCCCGGGCCATGATGGCGTCGGGGGCCAGGTTGCCACAGTAGAACAGGGCGGGGCTTTGGATCCCCAGGGGCTTTAGCAACTGATCCGCAATGACCAGATGGGTGACTGTGCCGGCCATAATCATACCTCCTGTTTTTGTTTTTTAAGTATTTTTAAAGTATATCACATTTTGCTTTCCATGTCACATAAAAGGACAGGATGGCAAAAAGAGCACCGTAAAAAAATAGTAAAATAGGACCAGTTAGTTGACAATTCTGTAAGCCCAAGAGTATAATATGCAATAGGTAATATTATCCGATAAATATGGATAATCGGGGAGAATGATGAGGGATAACACACAGATGGACAGCTTAATAAGCCAGGAGAGTACGGGGACAGTCAGGGAGAACAGGGACGCGCTGACAGCCTTTTATACTTTTCCTGCCGCGAAAGAGCGGATCAGCGATTGGATGAGGAAGAAGCCCCAGGGTACATACCATGTGGTGATATTGCATGTGGGCAATATTTCAAAGTTGACGGATGAATATGGTTTTGCTTTTGCCATGGCGGTGCTGGAGAACCAGGCGGTTCTATTGCAGCGCTGTTTTCAGTTGACGAAGGATGTGATTTTCTGCCGCCTGTGCAAGGATGTGCTCATGGCCTTTGTGGAGTGGGAGGATGCCTGGGAACTGGAAGAATACTGCCGCAAGATGCAGAGGAAACTTCAGGACAGATATTTTGGGCGCAGGGAGAAGCTGCGCTGCAAAGTGACCATGGGCATCTACCATATGCCCCGGCCGGGCTGTGACCTGCGGCAGGCTTTGGTCTGTTGCGGCAAGGCGGTGGGACATGGCATCCGCAAAAAAATTCCCTTTGTAATCTATGACGAGAGCCTGGAGGACGTGGATGTACAGATCGACGAGGGTGTGACGTCGGAGAGGACGGTGGAGGAGAAGCAGCTTCGTTATGACAGTCCCTTTATCGCATTCGCGGTAAGTCTTCTGTCGGACACCACTGACCTGGACAGCAGCCTGGATATGCTGGTCAAGCAGGTGGGGTGGCACTTTGGATATGACGAGGTGATGGTCTCAGAGTTTATCCGGGACAACAGCACCATGGTGTCAAACAGATGGCGGCGGGAGGAGGGGATACTCCCCAATCCGGAGCAGATCAACACCCTGGACATCTGGGATGATTTTTTCTCGGGTTTTGACAAGGACGGCATCAACCTGACCTGCGATGTGGAGAAGGGCCGCTATTCCCAGCGGGATATGGCTTTTTTCCATGAATATCAGATTGGCAGCTTCATCAATCTGCTGCTGTATAGCAATGGACATCCCATCGGTTATATGACTTGCAGCAGGCATAAACCCATCGAACAGATGTCGGAGATGGAACTGAACACGCTGACTCAGTTGGGCAAGGTGATCAGTTCTTTCGTGGCCCTGCGGTTCCAGAACAGGCAAAACCAGGAGCACATCGAGGCGCTGAGGCGGGACGAGTTGACGGGACTGTATCACTATGGCGCTTTCCAGAAGGAGGTGCGCCGTGCACTGTATCAGTGCGATCCCGGTCTGGCCTATGCCATGGTGTACATGGATGTGAGCAATTTCGCCTATCTGAATGAGAACTTTGGCTACAGCGAAGGGAATCAACTTCTGAAGGATATGGCACGGTGGCTGCGGTATATGAACGCGAAGCGCTGTATCTGCGGCCGGGTGTACGCGGATCGGTTCGTGGCCCTGGTGACGGGGGAGAGCCAGCAGGATATAGAGGAGGAGATCCGGCATTCTGTGAGCCGTTTTTCTGACTATCTGCAGCACAGGTATCCCATGGGGGACTTGCAGGTGCGGGCTGGTCTGTACTATATAGACAATCCTGAGGCGGAGATTTTTACCATGATAGATGCCGCCAACCACGCCAGAAAGACCATCAAGGAAGATTACCTGAACCATGTGATGGTGTACACGGACCGGCTGCGCCAGACCAGGGCGGAGAAGATCAAGGTGGTGGCCAGCATCCACGACGCCATAGACAAGGGGGATGTGGAAGCCTATCTGCAGCCCAAATTCTCCATGAGGACCGGGGAGGTGGTGGGCGCGGAGGCTCTGGTCAGGTGGCATAACGCCGATGGCAGTATGAAGTATCCCGACCAGTTTATTCCCGTATTGGAGGAAGTGGGATATATTGTCAATGTGGATTTCTGCGTATTCCGCCAGGTACTGTCCTGCCTGAAGCGCTGGAAGGCCGAGGGCAGGAAAAGGGTTCCCATTTCGGTGAATTTCTCCCGAGTACATTTCAGGGACCACCATTTCTGTGACAAGGTCATGGGGATGCTGCGCAAGTACGGAGTGGAACCGGAATATATTGAGATAGAGGTGACGGAGAGCTGTATCTCAGGCAATCCTCTGGGCATGGTTCAGCAGATGACCCGCCTGCGGGAAAACGGGCTGAAGATTGCCATGGATGATTTTGGCATCGGTTACTCTTCCCTGGGTATGTTGATCGATGCCAACGTGGATATCGTGAAGGTGGACAAGAGTTTTATCGACCACTATGAGACGGATCAGGAACAGCAGTATATCAACCGCATCGGTCAACTGGTGCGGGCTGCGGGCAAGGACATCATATTTGAGGGCGTGGAGACCCAGCAGCAGATTGACTTTTTGCGGGATTACGGTTATGACAAGGCCCAGGGCTATGCGTTCTCCAAGCCGGTGCCCATATCGGAATTTGAAAAGTGGATGGAGTGATACACAGGTTCAAAAACGTGGTTCTGAGGGATCAGAAGCCACGTTTTTTTAAGTCCTGAACCAGCTGCACATAGAATTCCCTCACATCGAAGTCCGGCACATTTTCCCGGTTTAAATCAATCATGTCCCCATGAGAGATGCCCCGGGTGGAGGGGACGGTGAGGAACTGATAGGCCGAGCCCCAGGGGAAGGAGCGTTCTCCCACCAGGCCGTCGTTGGGCCCGTCAAAATGCTGGCAGAGCCCATGGGTTAAGTTCAGGGGAAAACGACCTCCTCTGGCTTTGCTGAGCCGGGAGCCCACGCTTTGGTAGTACACGCCGGGCACATCAGGATTTTCCTGATTGAATTTCTGACAGAAGGAGGCGGTGAGATTGGTGACCGCGCCCAGGAAATCCGGGTGGGGATCCCCCAGCTTTTGCAGGGCGGCATTGTAGGTCCGGGCCACGGCCTGCTGCTGCGGGAGGGGAATCCTGGTAAGCAGGTAGTCGGCGAACTCACAGCCCCGATGGGGGGTGCTCACGGTGGTCAGGGAGGCCACATGCCCGGCTACGCCGGGAAGCCGCAGAGCCGCCCGGGCGTCCAGCCCGCCCTTGGAATGGGCGATGATGTTGACTTTTTCACAGCCCGATTCCCTGACAATGTCCAGTATACGGCAGGCCAGCTCCCGTCCGCTGTCCTCCACCGAGGCGGCGGACTGATGGTTTCCGTAGTAGACTCTGGCGCCGGCTGTTTCCAGCGCCTGGGGGATCCGGCCCCAGTAATTAAAGTATCGGAAATCCCGGAAGAATACGCCGTGTACCAGCAGGATCGGATATCTGGTGGCACAGGGGAGCAGAAGGCTGTGGGACCGACTCTCCTGGAGCTTGTGGCTTTCGAAAACCACTTCCCGGGAGGCTGTCCGAAAAATCCAGAACAGCACTGCCAGGTGGGCAATGGGGATGAAGCCGCAGAGAATGCCGATGACCCGCAGCCGGATCCCGAGCTGCCGGGAGGTCAGATATACCCGCAGTATGCCGTTCCAGAAGAGCAGGGCTTCTGTGCCCAGCAATACCAGGCAGTGCAGGAGCCAGAAGCGGAGGCTGTCCCGGGTCAGCGGTTCCACCCCCGGCAGCAGTCCGCCCATGCCCGCCACGGCCAGGGGGACGTTGAGCAGGGTGGTGGCGGCAAATATGACCAGCAGATTGCAGCCCCGGTTGCAGACACCCAGACGGTAACTGGCGGGGCGGTCCAGGGGCAGAGCCGGGTAGAGGTTCAACAGGAGGAACAGCCAGGGTGACACGGTCAGAAGCAGTCCCGGCAGCCATTGCCAGGTAGTCCCGGTCAGAACCTCCTCCAGCCTGCCCAGCAGCAGGCAGTCGGTTCCCAGCATGGCCAGCAGGGAGCCCATTATGTATTCCAGAATCTTTTGCGGTTTTGACATGGGAAAATCCTTTCTGCCAAGTACTTTTCTTATATTAAATCATACACATTTTCCAGGATAAAGTAAAGCAAATGTCACTTTTTTCTTCTCACAGACATAACATAGAGCATCAGTCATTTTGAAAAGGGAGGATACGAAGTCATATGAGAAGAAAGAATCAGGCAGGGAGGCGGGCCCGGCTGGCGGCTGTGCTGACGGCGGCTCTGACAGCGGGGCTGCTGGCGGGATGCGGCGCTCCCGGCGGGAATGCCGGCGGCGATGGGAAGCTGACGGAGGTCACTTTAAACGAGGTGGCTCATTCCATCTTCTACGCGCCCATGTATGTGGCCATAGAGGAGGGATATTTTAAGGAGGAGGGCCTGGACGTGACGCTGGTCACGGGCTTCGGCGCCGACAAGACCATGACCGCCGTATTGGCGGGGGACGCGGATATCGGTTTCATGGGCAGCGAGTCCACCATTTATACCTATGCGGGCGGCACCGACGACTATGTAGTGAATTTTGCCCAGCTAACCCAGCGGGCAGGTAATTTCCTGGTGTCCAGAGAGCCTATTGACGACTTTAACTGGGATATGCTGAAAGACCAGGACGTATTGGGGGGCAGAGCCGGCGGAATGCCTCAGATGGTTTTTGAATATATCCTGCGGAAGAACAATATAGACCCGGCGGCGGATCTGCGGATCGACCAGAGTATAGACTTCGGCTCCACGGCAGCGGCCTTCTCCGGCGGCGACGCGGATTTCACCGTGGAATTCGAGCCCCATGCCACTCTGCTGGAGCAAAAGGGGGACGGTTACGTGGTGGCTTCTCTGGGAGAGGATTCCGGATATGTGCCCTACACTGCTTTCAGCGCCAAGAAGAGTTATATAGAGCAGAACGGAGAGGTGATACAGGCATTTACCAATGCTCTGCAGAAGGGCATGGACTATGTGCAGTCTCATAAGCCGGAAGAAATTGCCGATGTGATCGCTCCCCAGTTTGCCGAGACAGATAAGCAGGCGCTGGTGACCATCGTCACCAGATATTATGATCAGGACACCTGGAAGGATAATCTGGTCTTTGAGAAGGAAGCCTTCGACCTGCTGCAAAACATCCTGGAGGATTCCAAGGTGCTGTCGGAGCGGGTACCCTATGAGGATCTGGTGAACACCTCTTTTGCGGAAAAGGCGGCAGGGAAGTGATGGAGGTCCGGCGCGCGGCCCTCACTTCAGACGGATATTCTTTTCAGCCCAGAGCCGCAGCGCCGTGGCATTGGTGCTGATTTTTTCCAGGGAATCCAATATATGCTGAAAAGCGGGCCTCTCTGTTTCGTCTATGTATCCGTCCTCGGATATGGCGATCAGGGAGGCCCTGAGGCTGTCTATATCCTTCAGGGAACCCAGCACTTTCAGGGCCAGCCGGTCAAAGTCGTCAATGGTGACTTCATGGATGCTGCCCCGGCCGATGGGACATTCCTTGGCGCAATAGGAGTTGCAGAGTTCCGGCGTGTTGTATGCCTCCGCCATGGCTTTGACCTCCTCCGGATAGGGAGCTATGGTGTTCAATTCGATCCTGGCCAGACGGGTGCGGTCAATGCCGATGATCTCCGCCGCTTTTTCCCGGCTGGAGAAGTCGTCGTTATTTTCTGCAGCCTCGCAACGTGCGAGATAGTACATGTTATCTGCTGCTTTTGTGGCTTTTTTGCTCATGGCGTATTCATCCTCGCTGCTGTATACTGTATGAAACGGTACAGATGGGTTTCCGTTTTAGTGTATCGGATTCCGGCGGTTTTGTAAAGAAAAATATTTTATGTAAAATATGGGACAAAGCAGTTGAGGAATCCGGCAGAATCTGCTAAAATGGAGACAGTATTGCTGGCCGGGAATGATGATTTGGAACAGCGTATTCCCGGACAACGCACGGATTTATGTGATGGCGCTATAGCGCCGGGACAGGAATCGCCGGGTTTGTGCAGTCGGGGGAAATGCGGAATTTAAATTAAAGGAGGATATGAATTATGGGTTTGATCAGAGCGGCAAAGGACGCAATCAGCAGCATGATGGCTGATCAGTGGCGGGAGTATTTCTACTGCGATGCCCTTCCCAACGATGTGTTGGTGACCAAGGGCAAGGTCCGCGCCAATAACAAAAATAACAAAGGTGTGGACAATATTATTACCAACGGCTCCATCATCGCCATCAACGAGGGGCAGTGCATGATCATTGTGGATCAGGGGGAGATCGTGGAGTTTTGTGCGGACGCGGGGCAGTTCGTGTACGACACTTCCACTGAGCCCAGCCTGTTTTATGGCAATCTGGGCGACAATGTGATGAACACTTTCAAAAGCATCGGCAAGCGCTTCACCATGGGCGGCAACACCGGCAAGGATCAGAGGGTGTATTTCTTCAATATCAAGGAAGTCATGGGCAATCTGTTTGGCACGGCCAGTCCCATCCCTTTCCGGGTGGTGGACAACAACATCGGGCTGGACGTGGACACGTCGGTGAAATGTAACGGGCAGTATTCCTTTAAGATCACGGATCCCCTGCTTTTCTATAAAAATGTGTGCGGCAATGTGACACAGGACTATGACAAATCCCAGCTGCTGGCCACCTTGAAAACAGAACTTCTGACGGCGCTGCAACCGGCGCTGGCCAAGATTTCCGCCATGGGTATCCGCTACTATGAACTGGCGGGCAACACGGAGACCATGGCTCAGGCTCTGAATGAGGTGCTCAGCGAGAAATGGAGCAATCTGCGGGGTATAGAGATCGTTTCCATCGGATTCAACAGCGTGAAGATCCCGGATGACGATGAGAAGATGATCAAGGATCTGCAAAAGACTGCCGTGATGCGCAACGCCAATATGGCCGCTGCCACGCTGGTAGGCGCCCAGGCCGAGGCCATGAAGGCGGCTGCTTCCAACACCTCCACCGGGCCCATGATGGCGTTTGCGGGCATGAATATGGCCAATCAGGCAGGTGGTTTTGACGCTAACGCGCTGTACGCCATGGGCGCGCAGCAGCAGGCCCAGGCAGCCCAGCAGCAGGCTCAGGCCCGGCAGCAGGCTCCTGCGCAGGAACGTCCCCGTATGCAGGCGGCGCCGGTATTGGGTTGGACCTGCAGCTGCGGAAAGGCGGGCAATACCGGAAAATTCTGTGAGGAGTGCGGCAGCCGCAAGCCTGACAACGCAGGCTGGACCTGTGGCTGCGGCGCAGTGAACCAGGGCAGGTTCTGCACGGAATGCGGGGGCAAGAAGCCTGTGGGCGCACCTGTTTACAAGTGTGACAAATGCGGCTGGGAACCTGAGGATCCAGCTCATCCGCCCAAATTCTGCCCGGAGTGCGGAGACATATTTGACGACGGCGATATCGTGTCATAGGTTTTCCTGAGAGCAGGGCAGATAAGCGCTGGCGAGGCCTTCCGGCTGCGCCGGCGTTTTTGCGCAGGGAAGCCGCAGCCCTGCGGCGGCGGGATGGCGCGGCGGGCTGCCGGGAGTGAAGGCCCGGGCGCGGCTTGAAGCGCACAGGCGTGGAAAAGTGTGGCCATGGGCCCGGTGACGGGGAATGATTCAGAAAGCGGCCCGAAGCTCGAAGGAGGAGAAAAGTATGGGGGCGGGATGGGATGAATGGTAAAATAATCGGGATTATTGTGATACTGGTCTTGTTGCTGGCGCTGGCTGGGATCCTTTATCTGGCTTACCGCAAGATCAGGGATACGGTCAGGGGGTATAGCCGTATGTTGTTCGGGACGGAGGATGTGCGGGAGGGTGTGCAGCGGATGGAGAGGGAGTATGCCTCCACCCCCAAATCCGTGTCTTCCGCCACGGGGCTGTATCTGCCGGGCATCATGAAAGACTTTCCGGAATTCCATCTGGAGGAGATGAAGGGCAGGGCGGAGAACGTGCTTACTTCCTATCTGCGAGGCGTTGACGCCGGCGACGGCCGTCTGTTGACAGAGGGGACTCAGGAACTGCGGGAAAAACTGGATATGCGCATTGAAATGCTTCGGGGCGCGGGAATCCGGGAGCATTATGAGCGAATCCGGGTACATAAAACGGAAATCCATAAATACCGCAAGGACAAGGGACGCTGCAGCATCGTGTTCCAGACGGCGGCGGAACATATTCATTATCAGGAGCAGAACGCCGCAGTCATAAAGGGACACAGGGAACGGCTGGAACAGGCCAAGTACAATGTGGAGGTCAGCTATATCCAGGATGTGGAGCAGGTGGAAAACCTTTCGGACGCGGGCCTGGCCATGATTTGTCCCAACTGCGGAGCTCCCCTGTCTTCCCTGGGAGCCAAGACCTGTGCCTACTGCGACAGCCCGGTGCTGGAGATCAACCTCAGAGTCTGGAATTTCACGGATGTGGAGACGGCGTGAGGCTAAAATGGCGGATGGAAACAGATATAAAGAAAATTAAAACAGATATATAACGGATCTTAAACATATTCAAAACAAGGAAAAAGCATATTTAAATCAGGAAAGAAGTGGTTGTAAAAGAGTTTTGAGCGTTGTGGGTTCGGTGTCCGGGTGAGGCGGAATATGACGAACCCCAGGTGAAAGTCTCTGACCAAGTAAGAGGATTGATGCATTTATGAGTATATACGATACTTTAAATAAGGAACAGAAAGAGGCGGTTCTGACCACGGAAGGGCCGCTGCTGTTGTTGGCAGGAGCGGGTTCCGGCAAGACCAGGGTGCTGACCCATCGGATTGCGTACCTGATCGACCAGTTGGGAGTGAATCCCTGGAATATCCTGGCCATTACCTTCACCAACAAGGCTGCGGGAGAGATGCGGGAGCGGGTGGATCAGATCGTGGGCTTCGGCGCGGACCAGGTGTGGGTGTCCACTTTTCACTCCACCTGTGTGCGTATCCTGCGCAGGTATATAGATAAGCTGGGGTATGACAACCACTTTACCATCTATGACACGGACGATCAGAAAGCCATCATCAAGGAAGTGTGCAAGAGGCAGATGATCGACACCAAGACCTTGAAGGAGCGGTCGGTACTGTCTGCCATTTCCTCCGCCAAAAATGAACTGCTTTCCCCCACGGAGTACGAACTGCAGGCCATGGGAGATTTTCAGAAAAAGAAAATAGCGGCGTGCTACAAGGAGTACCAGCGGGAACTGAAAAAGAGCAATGCCCTGGATTTTGACGATCTGCTGGTCATGACGGTGGAACTGCTGAAAAGCTGTCCCGAGGTGCTGAACCATTATCAGGAGAGATTTCGCTATATCATGGTGGACGAGTACCAGGATACCAACACGGCGCAGTTTGAACTGATAAGGCTGCTGGCGGACAAGTATCGCAATCTCTGCGTGGTGGGCGATGACGATCAGTCCATCTATAAGTTCCGGGGAGCCAATATCCGCAATATTCTGGACTATGAAAAAGTGTATCCGGAAGCCAGAGTCATCAAGCTGGAGCAGAATTACCGATCCACCGGCAATATTCTGGATGTGGCCAACGCCGTAATCCGCAACAACCGGGGGCGCAAGCAAAAGACGCTTTGGACGGCGAAGGAGCAGGGCAGCAGGATCCATTTCCGGCAGTTTGATAACGGCTATGAAGAGGCGGAGTATATCTCGGACGATATCGCGGCCCGGGTGCGGAAGGGGCAGACGCGCTACGGCGACTGTGCCATCCTTTACCGCACCAACGCCCAGTCCCGGGCGCTGGAGGAACGCCTGGTGGTGGACGGTATGCCCTACAAGATAGTGGGAGGCATCAACTTTTACGCCCGCCGGGAGATCAAGGACATTCTGGCCTACCTGAAAACCATCGACAACGGCAGGGACGATCTGGCGGTGAAGCGGATTATCAACGTGCCCAAACGGGGCATCGGCAACGCCACTCTGGATAAGGTGCAGAGCTATGCGGACATGCGGGGCATTACGTTCTACCAGGCGCTGGAGCAGATGGATCAGATCACCAGCCTGGGCAGGGCGGCGGCGAAGCTGGAACCTTTTGTGAAGATGATCCAGGTGTTTAAAGCCAAGGCAAAATATTACGGCATTGTGGATATGATTCATGAGATCATGGACACCATAGACTATGGTGCGTATCTGCAGGACATGGACGACGAGGACGCCAACGACCGGATGGAGAATGTGGAAGAATTTCTGAACAGGGCCGTGTTCTACGAGCAGACGCATGACGAGATTTCTCTGAGTGAGTTCCTGGAGGAGATTGCGCTGGTGGCCGATATCGACAGCCTGGAGAACGGAACGGACCGTATCGTGCTGATGACGCTGCACAGCGCCAAGGGTCTGGAATTCCCCTGTGTGTATCTGGCGGGCATGGAGGACGGCCTGTTTCCCAGCTATATGTGCATCAGTTCGGATGATCCCGGGGATCTGGAGGAGGAGCGCAGGCTGGCCTATGTGGGCATCACCAGGGCCCGGGAAGAACTGACTCTGACCTGTGCCCGCAGCCGTATGATAAGGGGAGAAAACCAGTACAATCCCGTGAGCCGGTTTGTACAGGAGATCCCCCGGGAACTGCTGGACAATACGCATCCCCACACCAGGGCTATGGAGCCGGGAGGCTTCGGCGGAAGCGGGGCCGGGGATTTCCGCCCCAAAGCCATCCTGCGGCCCAGGGTGACGCCCAAGGAGAATAAGCCCTATATTGCTCAGGGCATCGGCGGCCTGAACAAGATCGCCGGTATCACCAAAGGGGACAGTATGGAAACCCTGGGAGAACTGGAATATCGGGAGGGAGACCGGGTAAACCATCTGAAATACGGGGAAGGCACGGTGCTGCAGATTGCCAGGGAGCCCAGGGACTACAAGGTCACGGTCACTTTTGACAAGGCCGGGCAGAAAATCATGTATGCTTCTTTTGCAAAACTAAAAAAAGTGTAGTAAATTGATTGGGTTTGTGGTATAATAAATCAAAAGCATCGCATTTTATCTGTTGAACGGAATATGCGCCGGGGCGCATGGAAGCAGGCAACGGTACTTAACAATATATCAGAAAGGGTGACTGGGAAATGAATATGACAGAGTTGAAGAAACTGAGCGAACTGTTGGGCAGCAGGAAGGAAGAGGAGAAGAAAGGCAACACGCTGGTGTGGGTTTTGGCCATTATCGGCGCGGTGGCAGCAGTGGCCGCCATCGCTTACGCGGTGTACCGCTACTTTGCCCCCACTTATCTGGAGGACTTTGAAGATGAGTTCGAGGACGAGTTTGAGGATGAGGACGACGAGGAAGACATCTTCGAGGATGAAGGAGAGAACTAGTGTGCTGTATCGTTGACTTTCAGTAAAATGACGCCGGATGAATTTTCAGTCTGCAAGGCGGAGGAGGGAGGCGATGCGGTGGCATCGTTGAC
>JAAWKU010000024.1 GCA_022797535.1 Lachnospiraceae bacterium
GAGGGAGGCGATGCGGTGGCATCGTTGACCGACGACAACGCGGCAGATGGAAATTCAGGCAAGTCATTTTGCGAAATGTGAACGATACAGTACACTAGAATCGTAAGGAGAAGATTATGAAAAAGAAATTGGGATGTTTGCTTTTAACCGGCCTTATGGCGCTGAACCTGGCGGCCTGCGGAAAGGACGGCCAGGATGCCCAGGGGCAGGATCTGCTGCAGCAGATTCAGGACAGGGGCACGCTTACCGTGGCCATGGAGGGCACCTGGGCTCCCTGGACCTATCATGACGAGAATGACAACCTGGTGGGTTTTGATGTGGAGGTGGCCAGGAAGATCGCCGAAAAACTGGGCGTGGAAGTGAATTTTGTGGAGGGTGAATGGGACGGCCTGTTTGCGGGGCTGGACAGCGGCCGCTATGATATGGTGGTGAACGGTGTGGAGATCACCGACGAGCGGGCGGAGAAATATGATTTCAGCGAGCCCTACGGCTATATCCGCACAGCGCTGATCGTGGCTGATGACAATGAAGAGATCAAGACCTTTGAGGACTTAAGCGGCAAGACTACCACCAACAGCATGGCCAGCACCTATATGACCCTGGCGGAAAGCTATGGTGCCACTGTGACTCCCGTGGATTCCCTGGACCAGACACTGGACCTGGTCATAGCGGGCAGGGTGGACGCAACCCTCAATGCGGAGGTTTCCTTTTATGACTATATGAATGTGCATCCCGACGCGCCCGTAAAGGTGGCGGCTCTTACCGAGGACGCTTCCCATGTGTCCATCCCCATGCGCAAGGGGGAAGAGGCGGCAAGTTTCCGGGCGGCAGTGGATCAGGCCATCCGGGAACTGAAGGAGTCCGGGGAGCTGGGGGAGATCTCCGTGAAATATTTCGGAACGGATATCACCAGGGAATAACCGGGAGGTCATCTTGGAAGTAAAAAGGAGAAGAAAAATCATATTTGCGGCGGCAACGGGGATCATGGTGGGATTCCTGTATGCGGCGGGAAGCCGTCTGGACCGATATGATACCCTGGATCTGCGGGAGGCATCATTCTATCTGAACTGGCTTGTGCTCAGTCTGGTCACGTCACCTGTTTTATTGGGGATCTGGTGGTTTGCGGACCGGCTGGGGAGAAAAACGGAAAGCAGAGAAGGGGACGGGGGGAATTTTTCTCCCCTTTTCCTGCATCTATTCTATGTGGCGGTGCTGATGGCCTGTTGGCTTCCGGCGCTGTTTTCCATTCTGCCGGGAGTTTTTTCCTATGATGCCTATGCGGAGTGGGAACAGGTGAAAACGGGCATGATTACCGCTCATCACCCGGTGGCCCATGTGCTGCTGGTGGGCGGTCTGCTGGAGGGCTTTTACCGGCTCACTGGCAGTTACAATGTGGGCATCTGCGTCTACACCCTGCTGCAGATGTTTCTGGCGGCCAACGCCCTGGCTTATACGGTCCTGTACTTGAAAAAGCGGGGCTTTGGGCGGCGCTGGAGGCTGGCGGCTCTGGCTTTCTGCGGATTGTCGCCGGTGTTCCAGCTTTTTGCCATCTGTACCACCAAGGATGTATTGTTTACTGCCTGTGAACTATTGCTTATGCTCTTTATACTGGATATTGCGGAGGACAGAGACCGATTCTTTGGGGAGAAAAAGACCCGGGCCGGCTTTGCGCTGGCAGCGCTGGGCGTTATGATTCTGCGCAACAACGGACTCTATATTGTGCTGGTGCTGTTGGCGGTTCTGCTCTTTTTCTGCAGGAAATACTGGAGGAGATATGTGCTGCTGGCGGCGGGGATACTGATCCTGTATGGAGCCTATGTGGGCCCTCTGTACGCTCTGCTGTCCGTCACCCCCGGAGGGGTGGAGGAGATGCTTCCCGTGCCGATCCAGCAGATGGCCAGAGTATATCATTATGACCGGGATTCCCTGGATCCCGAAGATCTGGAACTGCTGTACCGGATACTGCCCCAGGAAAATCTGGAGGCTTACAAGCCCACTGTGGCGGATCCTGTCAAGAGCGGTTTTGACCGGGAGGGCTTTGCCGCCAACCCCAAGGCGTTTTTCAGATTGTGGGTGCGGTGGGGCCTGGAACATCCTCTGACTTATATCAATTCCTTTTTGGTGAGTACGGTGGATTTCTGGTATCCCGGAGCCGTGATGGACGGTTATAAGGATCCCTATGGGAGAAGCAGCTATTTTGACTACCGGGTGGCAGAGCCGGGGCAGGAGAGGGTGTTGCTGCCGGGGCTCCACGAATTCTATGAAAAACTTTCCTGGGACAAGGAGGCGCAGCGTAAGCCCCTGGCATTCCTGGTGTTGAGTCCGGGCTGGTATTTCCTTCTGTTTCTGGTGGTGTTTATGTATCTTTGGTGTTATAAAAAGGGGAAGCTGCTGCTCCCCCTGCTGGTTCCCCTTCTGACCCTGGCTACGGCGCTGCTGGGGCCCATGGCGCTGGTCCGCTATGTGCTGATTTTCTTTTACGGTTTTCCCCTGCTGGCAGCCCTGTTTTTAAAGCCGGATGCCTTTCCGGGGCAGGGTCGGATCTGCTCCGCTGCAGAGGAAACACAGAGGCGCTGATCTGCTCTCCTCCTCTTTGCTGATAGAATCTTAGCCTGGGGAGCTTCGCCGGATATAATGGGGACCACGCATTAGTCTGTCCGGTAGAGGTAGATGGTGATATAGTCGTTGGCGGCGGCAGGCTCGCTTTGACAGTGTTGCTGCACATAGGAGATCACCCAGGGATCTGTATAGAGCAGTCCCGTATCGCAGACCACGTAGTCCGGCTGTTTTTGCGGATGCAGTTCAAACCAGGTATATATTTTGTCGTCAAAGGTGGGGGAGCAGATGGTGGAGGGAGTGGCATATTCCAGATCCTTCATCAGGTACAGGTCCGTGTCGGAACCCATGTAAAATACCCGGGCCCCGTGGGGCAGCGTCCCAGTGACCAGTTCATAATTGTCCCTGTATCGGATGACGGAAGCGGTGTCCGCAGCCAGCCCCAGGGCAGGTCCGCGGCGCAGCAGGCTGATTCCGTCCAGCACAGTCTCATGTCGTCCGCCGGTGGTGCGCTGCATATAGCATCTGCCGAACAATAACACACATACCCACAGCACCAGCAGGATTTCCGGCAGGAGCCGGAGCCTGCCGGTGCTTTTTTCCGTCAACTCCTGACTGAGCTGGGGCAGAGAAAGAATGCCCACGGCGCAGGGAGCCAGGAAGGGCAGGGACACCAGCAGGGGGTGGTTGGAAAAAAGCAGGATGCCCAGAAAGGCGGCCAGAGGCATCAGCACCAGAAAAGCCAGGGCAGGGGAAAAAGTTGCCTTCCGTCCCAGGGCGGCGCAGAACAGCAGCATGGGAAGGAAGAAGTATTCCACCATGGGATAATTGGGATAGCTGCGGCCAAACAGCCAGATACAAACCTGTCCCGCCAGGGTGCAGGCCAACAACAGTTCACTCCACAGCAGGAGGGAAAAGGGTTTATGAGTTCTGCGGCGGCAGACTGCCTCCAACAGGAGAGCCGCCAGGGCATAGATCAGGAAGAACAGCAGAATCCGGGCCAGAGACTGGCCGTGTCCCAGCAGCCGCTCCCCCCAGGGCGCGGAGTGGGAGCCGTCGCTGGCCACGATGGAGATCAGCTTTACCAGTTCTCCCGGAGGTATATAGGACAGCAGCCATGCCACAAAGGCCAGGGCTCCCAGCAGACATGGAGCCGCCAGACACAGCAGTTCCAGCCACAGAGTGCGGGGGCTGCGGCGGCGATAGCAGATCATACAGACCACGCAGGCGGCGAAAGCCAGTATGGTGGAAGGGTAGGACAGCACTTCCAGCGCCAGAAAGCCGCCTGCGAAAATCAGATGGCGCAGAGAGCCCCGGGCCCCGGGCCCTGTATCCGGCCCGTAATACCGCAGCAGGCACAGCGCCGCCATCAGCAGACACCATACCTGAATATTGGAGAATTCCGGCAGAAACATGATTTTGGGCAGGGCAAAAAAATAGATGCAGCAGACCAGAAAGGCATGCTCCCGGCACAGATAACTTTTCATACTCCGATAGAGGCACAGGCCCACGGCGCTGTGCAGCAGCAGGCCGCAGAACCGCAGATAAAGCTGTATGCCGGCAGTGGTCCGCAGAATCGCCACATAGGGAGCCATCAACAGCGCGCAAAGCCAACCGGAGGTCTGATGGGGTTCCCATAGATCCGTCAGAAGCCGGTCTCCCTTCAACAGGCGGAAGGCCATGGACACGGCATATTGCTCGTCGATGTCATAGCCCACCAGAAGGATTTTGCATGCGGTGACGGCGCACAGAGCCGTCAGGATCAGATATAAGACGCGTTTGCGTGCCTTCATAGGAGTGCTGCTTCCTTTCCATAAATAAATCTGGCGTGCCCACCGCCGGTTTGTCTGCCTGCTGCCTGCTCCCTTTCCTACAACAGAGCCTGGGCCCGTTCCTGTATGGAGGGGAGGTTCTGCTTTCCGGCATAGTCCGCCACCTGTTTAAGTGTGTTCTGTCTGTGGGGGGACACTGCCTTGCTGGAGGAACAGTCCAGAAAGGCGGCCAACAGCCCTTCTCCGTCCTCCGTCTCCGAAATACCTGCCACAGGGCCCTCGTCCAGCAGGGCTGTAAGCAGGCCGCAGGCGGAGACATAGTCCTTTTCTCCCATGCCATCCTCCAGCCTTTGGCGCAGACCGGATTTCCGGCAACACTCCAGAGCAGAATAGGCGGGCAGTACCGTATTGTTCCAGCCCTCGGCGAAGAGCCAGTCTGCAATATCCCGGGTCTCCGGTTCCAGGGCCGCCACAGCATGGATCCGCCCCCAGCCATGAACGGCTTTTGCGATGCGTAGAATCTCCTGGGCGGAATGGGTCCATCCCGGGGCAATCTGGAGCACATACAGGGTAAACTCGTCGGACAGGGCCAGGATCCGCAGAGCATTTTTCAAGGGTTCGTTCTGGTCCGAGTCAAAGAGGGCCAGCAGCGCCAGGCCGAACTTCACTTCCTCCCGGTGGACGCCTTTCAATGCGCATTCCACTGCCAGGCGGTAGATCTCCGGGGGAGGAAGCTGCTGCTGTCGTTCTATCACATAGGGCAGGACTTTGTTCATGGCCGAAATCATATGTCCCTCCTCTGCCCAGCTGCTCACCAGCCTGCGGGCCTGCTCCGGATCTGTGGGAGCCATGTCCACGGCCTGTTCCAGCAGGGTTGTATCCTGAGCAGGAACCCCCATGTGATACAGCGCGATACCGTCCAGAGCGCCGTCGGCAAAGCGGGGGGCGCCGGGCTTCGGTTCCTTTTCCAGGGGAAGGGAATATTCCGGCGGCAGCACTTCCAGCTGGTTCCGTGACCGGCATATATTTTCATAAATAGATTCAGATGTGGTGTTCATGTTTTCTCCTTTACCGTGTAATTATTTTATTCATACAGGGCGTAAGCCCAGTCATCCAATAGGTGCGACACTGCCGCACATCCTCCCGCTGTTCCCGAATTCCGGCGGCGCAGCCCATGTTGAGCAGATTGAACGTTTTCTCCGTGGGCGCCTGGCCCGTCACCGGGTAAAATCCTCCTTCCAGATACAGCCACATGCCCCCGATGGTAAAGCGGGAGAGGTTTCTTACTCCTTCTCAGGCGCAAGCGCCATGGCGCATCCCGCGTACACCGCGAACATACAACATGCAAAAATCCGGCAGGTATACTGCCAATGCTGTTCGGAATGGTTCTGGGTGACGAAGAACCAGGCAAAGGGATACAGGGCCAGCAGTAAATGGGGGACGGCCTTTTTAAGGTTTTTCCATCTGAGGCCGTACCTGGCCAGCCGCCACAGCAGCGCGGCCAGCGCGATGAGAGTCAGGATCACATAGCACCAGTTGCCGTAGGGTTGGATATTCTTCCAGAGCACGCTGAAGAATCCGGCGATTCTGGAATATCCGTCAGCGCTGTAAGTCCTGGTGGTAAGGGTACCCAGGGCGTCCCGGATGGTGGAACTGTCCGTGAGCAGATCCGCAAGCACCCATTTCATGGCCCACAGTCCCATATATCCCCCGAACCAATGGAGGCTGTGGGTGAGCATTTTACGGATGGCGGCGCCCGTTTCCCGGCCGTGGAGATATAGAAATACGCACAGAGGGAATCCCAGTGTCACCAGGGGATAGGTCAAAAAGTCAAAATAGGAGGTGGCCATCCCCACAACCAGAAAGAACTGGCCGTACATTCCTTTTCGGACCAGCAGGGGGTCAAGCCCAAGCTGTGCCAGAAGGGATATGGTCATAACATAGAAGCAGATGCTGAGGGACAGGGAAGCGTAGGTGCTCACGAAGAACAGAAAGGGGAGAGACAGCAAAAAGCCCATTGCCAGGGGCATGGCATCTCTCCGGCAAAAACCCATCACCACGCATCCGGCCAGCAGCAGCTGCAGCGCGGAATTCAGAAGCCGTATGGTATTAAAGGATGTAAGCAGCAACAGCGGTTTCAGGATAACCAGATATCCATGCCAGTATCGGGCGTACTGGACCTCCCGGGGCTGGGGTGTGTTTTCCAGATAGTCCTTCAGAGAATGACCGGGCCACCAGCCGCCTTCCAGCTCATAGGTCTCCGCCCGGTACATGTGCAGCACCTGCTCCAGCAGACTGTGGCCCTCTGCCCGGTAAACGGCATGTTCCAGCATCAGACAGTCGGTGAAATTTCCCGTCAATGTGGAGCGGTAGCCCTCCACGGTGACTTCGTCCTCAAATTCTTTTTCAATCATGGGAAGCGACCAGTAGACATGGTCCTGCATGGGCTCCAGCGGCAGCAAATGTACCAGCAGAAGGGCGGCAAGCCCCAGAAAGGTACCGGCCAGGACCAGCAGGACATCGTTCCGGATCGTGCGAAGTAAAGGGTTCTTCATTGGCATCACCTTCCATAATCACAGATTTTTTGGTTCGGTAACATTATATCCGATTTGCCGGAAATTGTCCACCTTTTGCCACTGGGAGGAAAAAGTTGCGTATGGATTCGGCGAGATGATATAATTAAACAGGGAAAATATGATTTTGAACAAAGGAGGCATGGATTATGAGAGATTGGAGCAAAAGTAAATATGGGGGCAGGGCCGGAGGTATTTTACTAAGTCTCTGTATGATGGTGACGCTGGCTGGCTGCGCCGCTCCGGGCCGGGAAGATCCGGCGGGGCAGGGGATAGAGGCCCCCGGCGCCTCCCTCAGGGAGGAGAATGGGAGCCCGGAAGTCCCGGAAGAGGGGAATCAGGGAACGGAATTCCGGGAGGAGGGAACTGCCCAGGCTCAGGACGGCGAGGAGAGGCAGGCCCCGGCGGAGGATCCTGTGCCCCTGCCTTCGGACTATGTGACGGAGGAGATGTATGAGCGGGCCGTGGCCTTCCTGCAGGGAGACCTGACCCGTCTGGCCGCCGTGATGCGCAGGGCCCGGGCCGGGGAGGACATTACCGTGGGCGTGATCGGAGGCTCCATAACCGAGGGATACAGTGCCAGCAACCGGGCCAGGACTTCCTATGCCTGCAATATGCGGAACTGGTGGCAGGAGAGGTTTCCGGACATCACAGTGGAGTACGTGAATGCGGGTATCGGCGGCACCAGTTCCTACCTGGGCGTGCACCGGGTGCAGGAGGATCTGCTGGAGCAGGAGCCGGATTTTGTGATCGTGGAGTTTTCCGTCAATGATGGCAACAATCAATTTTTCAAGATCAGCTATGACAATTTGCTGCGCCGCATCCTTCTGGACGAAAATGACCCGGCGCTGCTGTTGCTGTTCACCACCCAGGAGAACGGTACCAGCGCCCAGACCAATGACGCGCTGCTGGGCTTTGGTTATGGACTGCCCATGATCAGTTACGGCAACGCGGTGCTGCCCTCCATCGAAGCGGGAGAATTTGCCTGGAAGGATATCTCCCCGGACAATATACATCCCAATGACCGGGGACATGCTATCATAGGAGAACTGCTCTACCGCTACCTCAACGATGTTTACGCCAGGCTGGATGAGATTTCGGAGGAAGTGACTCCCTTTACGGCAAAGGCCCAGACCAAGGAGCGTTATCTGAAGGGCAGGGTGTTGGACGGTGCCGATCTGTCCCCGGTGGAGGCGGGAAGTTTTACGGAGCAGGTGGAAAACGGGTATTTTCCTTATGAATATTACTGGCACACCAAAGGCGGCGGGGAAGCCATTGTGTTTGAAATAGAGGCTGCCAATATCGGGATGCTGTACCAGCGGGACGTGGACCCTGCTTTCGGGCAGTATGACGTCTATATTGATGGGATACCGATGCGTACTCTGGACGGATATTTTGAAGGAGGCTGGGGCAATTCCATGGAGGCGGTGGAGCTCTATGTCTCCGATGAAGCTGCCCTGCACAGGGTGGAAGTACGGAAAAACCCGGATTCTACAGGAGATTTGTTTACCATTCTCTGCTGGCTGGTTTCCTGAGGGGGCAGAGAAGATATGACAGCCTGCATCACCGGCGTCGTTGGGACGAATGGCGTTCTTACGGCGCCGGTGATTGGCAGCGGATTTTCACAGAAAGATTCTGATGTAGCATTTTGATGCTGTATTCTGATGCGGCGCTCTGTCGCAGTACATTCATTATTAGCTAAAAAATATTTAATTTAATTAATTAAAAAAGCTAATTCTATAGTAAAAATCATCCCGCGGGCTCGGGCACACAATCCAAACTACAGAATTACGTATATATTTCTATGGATACTATGATGAAAAGCCAAGAAATGGTTTTGTACATACTATACAATTTCAATATATAAAAATAGGTTAAACTGACAAAATGCATAAATGGTATTGCAGTTTGCTGGCAGCTATAGTACAATTTACTTGTAATTAAAAAAACTTAAAATGACTTAAAAGACATGGAGAGAGAAGTATGAGGCGGATACACTTGAAAAAAATGGGTTGTATTCTGCCTGTTTTGGCTTTATTGCTGACGCTGCCGGGTTGCAGCCAGGCGGGAGCCGGGACGGCAGGGACGGCAGGCACGGAGCAGACAGGATCGGATGTGGTTTCCGGGGCGGAGGAAAGCGGCTCGGAAACCCAGACGGCCGCCGGGGAGGCGGAAGGCAACCCGGGAACCCAGGCCGGGGCTGGAGCGGAAGAGCAGCCCGCGCCGGACTTAAAGACCTATTCCTGGGACGAGGCCGTGGTGTATGAGGCGGAGGAGGGAACCCTGCTG
Source organism: Lachnospiraceae bacterium (assembly GCA_022797535.1). Lineage (GTDB taxonomy): Bacteria > Bacillota > Clostridia > Lachnospirales > Lachnospiraceae > Acetatifactor. The sequence goes on from JAAWKU010000024.1 coordinate 9,191, forward strand.
GGAGGTACTTCCGTTAAGGAGTCGGGGGGCGTCACCTATGTGGAGGGATTTGCCAAGGAGACAGATGGCCTGGAACTGACCATACATATTGAAGAGACCGGATTTTATGATCTGAGTTTTGTGAGCCGGAGCGCGGACGGAGGGTACAAGGAGAATTATGTGTCCGTGGACAACGAGCGCATGGGCACGGCCAAGGTGGAAGGGAAGCAGTATACGGACTCTCTCATATCCAGAGTCTATCTGGAAACCGGCGACCATGCCGTGAGTCTCACTTCCTACTGGGGCTGGGTGCAGGTTGACAGCCTGAAGGTAAAGCCCTCCGATGAATTGGACCCCAGGCGGTTTGACATTGAGCCGGTGCTGGTGAATCCCAACGCCACAGAGAATACCCGGCGGCTTATGACTTATCTGTGCGATATCTATGGCAAGGAGATCCTGTCGGGGCAGTTCTGTGAGAACGGCATGTTCGGCGCGGAGAATGCCACCATCTGGAAAGCAACCGGCGGTAAATATCCGGCGATCCTGGGACTGGATATGACCAACTACACGCCGGTTTCCGTGGCCCACGGGGCGGAGGGCCACGCCACGGAATACGCGCTGGAGTGCTGGGATAAGGGGGGCATCGTCACTTTCTGCTGGCATTGGACCACGCCGGAGAAATACATTACCGGGAACTGGTACTCCACTTTCTATAAGGAACATACCAAGATCAATCTGGCCAAGATCATGAACGGAGACGACCAGGAGGGGTATGACCTGCTGGTGGCGGATATAGACGCCATTGCCGAGCAGCTTCTCATCCTGCAGGAGGCGGATGTACCTGTGTTGTGGAGACCCCTGCACGAGGCGGGCGGCGGATGGTTCTGGTGGGGCAACGCGGGACCGGAGGCTTACAAGCAGCTTTACCTACTGATGTATGACAGACTGGTGAATCATCACGGCCTGAACAATCTGATCTGGGTGTGGAACGGCCAGGATAAGGACTGGTATCCCGGGGATGAGTATGTGGACATCATCGGCGAGGACATCTACCCCGGCGAGCATGTGTACACTCCTCAGACCTCCAAATATCTGGAGGTGTTGGAATATACGGACGCCAGAAAGATGATTATCCTGTCGGAGAACGGCTGTCTGTTTGATCCGGATCTTGCCATCCGGGATGGTTCCATGTGGGGGTCCTTCTGCACCTGGGGAGGTGAGTTTATCACCAAAAACAAGCAGTTGTATCTGCTGAGCGAGCAGTATACCGAGAAGGATATGCTGAAAAAAGTATATGAGCATGAGCATGTAATCACACGGGATGAACTTCCCGACCTGAAGAACTACCCGCTGGCAGGCGAGTGAGTTCTCATCCAATAAGGAGATGGTTCTTTGAATCAACTGTTTTCGACAGATGGTGTAATATATCGGTTTCTCACCACCACCGGCAATATCATCATCGCAACGGTCCTGTGGCTGATCGGCTGCATTCCGGTGGTGACCATAGGCACTTCCACGGCGGCGCTTTACTATACCATTGTTAAGTCCGTCCGCAAAGAAGTGGGATATGTACATGCGGAGTTCTGGCGGGGCTATAAGTTGAATTTCAAAAAGGGTGTGGCGGCCACGGCGGCTCTGCTGGCGCTGGGGGTGCTCCTGGGGCTGGAGATGTGGCTGGTCCTGGAGAACGGCGTGGAAGTCAATCGGATCTGGTACTCCCTGAGCGGGCTGCTGATCCTGCTGATGCTCCTGGTGTCGCTGTACCTGTTTCCCGTGATGTCCAGATTTGACATGAAACTGGGAAAGCTGTGCATGCTTTCGTTTGTCATGTCCATCCGCTTCTGGTACATCACCCTGGCTCTGGGGGCCGGGCTGATTGCCGTGGCGGCGGCGCAGATTTATCTGCTGCCCATCCCCCTGGTTCTGCTGACTCCGGGGCTGTGGTGCTATGCCAGTTCTTTCCTGGTGGAGAGGGCCATGAAGGCATACATGCCAAAGCCCCGTCAGGAGGAGGGAAGCGACGGAGAGACCCCGGGAAACTGGTATGATTGATATGGCAGGCTTTGGAGACCTGTCGGAAGAAGCAATAGAGAGATGGAGAGGAAAAGGATGAGAAGGAAGAACTGGAAAAGGAAAATGGCATTTCTTCTGGCGGCGGCCCTGGTGGCGGGGGCGGCTCCGCAGACCGGGCTTAAGGCCTGGGCGGCCACCGATATCACCCAGGAGGAATATGAGGATATCGTGGGAACTTACTCCATAGATCCTTCCGTGGAGGGCTATCAGGAATATGCGGCAGCCAATCCTCAGGTATACCCTGACCAGGAATACCGTATTTCCGCCGTGGACTATGTACGGTATGAGGAGAACGGCATCAGCGTCACTCCCGAAATCTACGACAACTATGAGAATATCCCCGGCGGCGGGCAGGCGCTTCTGACCAGCGAGGAAGCCCTGGTGGAATTCCAGGTGGATGTGAAGGAGAGCGGTTTCTATGATCTGTCCCTGGTCTATTACCCGGTGGAGGGCAAGAGTTCCGAGATCCAGAGGGCCTTTTTTGTGGACGGCAGACTCCCCTACAGCGAACTGGCCCTGATCGAACTGAAGAGGGTCTGGGTCACGAATGTGACGGAGACAGCGGCGGACGAGAACGGCATCGTCACCAGGCTGTGGCAGGTGGACAGTCAGGGCAATGACGTGAAACCCCGGGCGGTGGAAGCGCCGGAGTGGGTGGAGAGTTACCTGTACGACAGCAACGGCTATGTGACCACTCCCCTTTCCCTGTATCTGGAGGCGGGAAAACATACGATCACCATGATGTCCCAGCGGGAGCCCATGCTGCTCTCCGAGATCGTGCTCAGCAACCGTGAGAAGATCATGGATTACGCCTCCACAAAGGCGGCATGGGACGCTGCAGGATACCGGGACAGCGTGGCCGAGAGCATCCGCATCGAGGGCGAGAACGCGGATAAGACTTCCTCCCAGATGCTGTATCCCCGGCAGGATCAGTCCTCCCCCGCCGTGTACCCTTCCAGTCCCAAGGTCCTGCTGAACAATACCATCGGCGGTACGTCCTGGCAGCAGGCCGGACAGTGGGTGGAGTGGAATTTTGAGGTTCCCACCAGCGGTTATTACAATATTTCCGCTTATTGCAAACAGAACTTTGTGCGGGGCATTGATGTGTGCCGTCGGATTTCCATCGATGGCGCGGTGCCTTTTGAGGAGATGAACGATTACGGCTTCAGTTACGAGCAGAGTTGGAGGGAGGAAGTGCTGTCCGATGCGGAGGGCAATCCTTACAGCTTTTACCTGGAAGCCGGTTCCCATACCCTGCGCATGGAAGTAGTGCTGGGGGATATGGCGGAGATCATCAGCACCGTGCAGGATACGGTACAGCTCCTGAACTCCATTTACCGTCAGGTAATCTATATCACCGGCGTGGCCCCGGACAAATACCGGGATTACCAGCTTACGGCTTCCCTGCCAGGCCTGGAGGCCGAACTGGTGGAGGCCAGGGAGGGCATCAACCGGGCCCTGGAGGCCATGCGGGCCACGGCAGGCCGCAACAGCGACAAGCTGACCACCCTGATCACCATGCAGGACCAGCTGGACGAACTGATCGCGGATCAGGAACGTTTTGTGGAAGTGCTCTCTTCTTACAAGGTGAATGTAAGGGCCTGCGGCAACTGGATCACCCAGGTGTTGAGCCAGCCCCTGCAGATTGACAGGATTATGGTCTATTCTCCGGAAAATCATCAAAAGATCCCGTCCTCCGGCTTTTTCTCCAAGCTGGGATATGAGATACAGAGATTGTTTTACTCCTTCATTGTGGATTACAACCAGATCGGCAATGCCATTGATGATAAGGAGGAGGGGGTGGTGCTGACCCTGTGGATCGGCACCGGGCGCGACCAGGCCAATGTGATCAAGGCGCTGATCGACGAGAACTTTACCAGCCGGACCGGTATCAACGTGAATGTACAGCTGGTGGATATGAACACGCTGCTGCGCGCCACTCTGGCAGACGAGGGGCCGGACATGGCCATACAGGTGGCCAACACCAACGGCATCGCCGGAGCGGTATTGAACACGGGTAATGACACCCCTGTCAATTACGGCATCCGCAATGCGGTACTGGATCTGAGTCAGTTTGAGGACTTTGAGGAAGTGACCCGGAGGTTCAGCCCCAGCGCGTTGATTCCCTTCAGCTTTAACGGCGCTACCTATGCGCTGCCGGACACCCAGACCTTCCCCATGATGTTCTATCGCAAGGATATCCTGGCAGAGATTGGACTGGAAGTGCCTGCTACATGGGACGAGGTGAAAGTGGCCATGACCGTGCTGGCCAAGAACCAGATGGAATTCGGCATGCTGCCCAACGAGCAGACTTTTGCCATGCTGCTGTTCCAGAACGGCGGAGAATATTATTCCTCCAACGGAGACCGCTCCATGCTGGATTCTGACATAGCGGTGGCCACCTTCAAGCAGTATTGTGAATATTATACGGATTATAAGCTGGATAAGGCTACCAGTGTGGAAGAGCGCTTCCGTACCGGGGAATGTCCCATCATTATCTCGGACTACACCACCTATAACAATCTGCAGGTATCCGCGCCGGATATCGCAGGGCTGTGGGATTTCACCGTGGTGCCGGGCAATCTGCAGGAGGACGGGAGTATACTGCACGCCACTGGCAGCACCGGACTGTCGGACATCATCATGGCCAACACGGAGCATCCTCAGGAGTGTTGGGAATTCCTGAAATGGTGGACCGAGGCGGAGACCCAGATCCTGTATGGGCGGGAGATGGAAAGCCTGATGGGCGCCAGCGCCCGGGTGGCCACTGCCAATCTGGAAGCCATGTCCAGTCTGTCCTGGCCCATCAGGGACTACCGGGAGATCATGCGGCAGTTTGAGCAGGTGCAGGGGATTCCCCAGGTTCCCGGCGGTTACTATACCTGGCGAAATGTGAACAATGCATTTTACAGCGTGACCACGGATTCGAGCAGCACCGGGCGGACCCAGGTGGCCACTCCCAGGGAGGAACTGATGGATAAGATCATCTATGTCAATGCGGAGATCAGTTATAAGCGGGAAGAATTCGGCCTGCCCGTGGCCGGGGAAGAATAGGAGGGGGGAGAGGATATGGCTAACGAAGCAGTAAGCTCCGGGGTTTCTCAGGAAGCTCTGGACATCGCAAAAAAGCAAGGCACCCTGCGCTACCAGATCGTGAGGAACAGGGCGTCCTATTTCATGATTGCGCCGTACTTTATCCTGTTTTTCTTCTTCACGGTGCTGCCGGTGCTCATGTCCATCGGGCTGAGCTTTACCTACTTTAATATGCTGGAACTGCCCACTTTTGTGGGATGGAAGAATTACATCAAGCTGTTTCTGGAGGACGATATCTTTCTGATCTCCCTGAAAAACACGTTGATATTCGCCGTGGTCACAGGACCTGTCAGCTATATGCTGTGCCTGTTGTTCGCATGGATTATCAATGAGTTCAAGGGAAAACTCAGGGCTTTCCTCACATTGATTTTCTATGCGCCCTCCATCTGCGGCAACGCCTATCTGGTGTGGAATCTGATCCTGACCGGCGACCGCTACGGGTACCTGAACGGTATCCTGCTGAAACTGGATATCATCAACGAAGCCAAGCTGTGGATGCAGACGGAGAAATACATACTGCCCGTGCTGATTGTGGTGCAGCTGTGGCTGTCTCTGGGTACGGGTTTCCTGTCCTTTATCGCCGGCCTGCAGACCGTGGACAAGAGCATGTACGAGGCGGCGGCCCTGGACGGGGTCAAGAACCGCTGGCAGGAACTGTGGTATGTGACCCTGCCCGCCATGAAGCCCCAGCTCATGTTCGGCGCGGTGATGCAGATTACCCAGTCCTTTGCGGTGGCGGACATTTCCATCAACCTGGCGGGTAATCCTTCCGTCAATTATGCCGGCGCCACGGTGGTAACCCATCTGCTGGACTACGGTTCCACCCGTTTCGATATGGGTTATGCGTCCGCAATCGCCACCATCCTGTTCCTGTTGATGGTGGGCACCAACAAGCTGGTACAGAAAATATTAGGAAGGGTGGGAGAATAAGTGGCTGAGACTATCAAATTAAAGAGACGTTTCTTTCGCAGAAAAGAAAAACAACTGAACCGGTCCATGGCAGGCAACACCCTTTTGTTCGTCCTGATGTTCATCTGCGGCATCTTCATGGTGCTGCCCCTGGTGATGATCGTCAACAACGCGCTGAAACCGTTGGATGAATTGTATCAGTTCCCGCCTAAGATCTTTGTCAGGAACCCTACGCTGGAGAATTTCTCGGATTTGTTCGTATTGATGAATGATTCCTGGATCCCCTTCTCCAGATACATCCTCAATACCATTATCATCACCGGGTTTGGCATGGTGGGACATGTGGTGGTGGCTTCGCTGGCAGCCTATCCGCTGGCAAAGCACAGGTTTCCTGGTAAGGGCATCCTGTTCAGCATGGTAGTGCTGTCCATGATGTTTTCCTGGACGGTGACTCAGATCCCCCAGTATCTGATCATCTCCTGGATGGGCATCAACAATCATTACCTGGCGTTGATCCTTCCCGCGTGGGCCTTTGGCATGGGCCTGTATCTGATGAAGCAGTTCATGGAACAGCTGCCGGATTCCCTGATGGAGTCGGCAAAGCTGGACGGCGCCAGCGAGTGGCATATTTTCTGGAAAATCGTGATGCCCAACGTAAAGCCTGCCTGGCTGACACTTGCTATCTTCCAGTTCCAGCAGATGTGGGGCAACACGGGTTCCATGTTCCTGAGAGATGAGCAGCTGAAGCCGCTGCAGTTCGCCCTGCAGCAGATCACGGCGGGCGGTGTGGCCAGGGCGGGCGCGGCGGCAGCCGTTACTTTCCTGATTGCGGCGGTGCCCATTACCTTTTTCCTGATCTGCCAGAGCAATGTGCTGGAGACCATGACTACGTCAGGTATGAAGGATTAAGGAGGGAGAGCATATGAAGAAGAGAGATTTGATCAAAAGAGCGCTTTACTCCCTGCTGGCCGGCGTGGTGCTGATCACCTCCCTGGGAATGCCGGTACAGGCAGAAGATCTGCCCTATGACACCTACAACTATGACTATCGTCAAAATGTGGTATTGACCCCGGCAGCCTATGTACCCACCGGCAGCATCACCGGGCAGGACCTGGGAATCGCCGGGTTTGTGGAACCCCAGGATTTGTGCGTGGCGCCGGATGGAAATATTTTTGTGGCGGATACTAAGAACAACCGCATTGTGGTGCTGGATCACAATATGACGGAGGTGGTGCGTGTCATTGACAGCTTTGTGCGGGAGGGGGCGGAGGACGGTTTTCGGATGCCCCAGGGTGTATGCGTATCCGAGAATGAACAACTCTATGTGGCAGATACCGACAACAAGCGTATCGTGGTGCTCACGCCGGAAGGGGAATTTATTAAGATCATTGACAATCCCCAGTCCGAAATTCTGGAGGATAATTTTGATTTTACGCCTCTGAAGGTCACGGTGGACTATGCGGACCGTGTGTACGTCATTGCCAAGAACGCCTTTGAGGGCATCCTGGTATTTGAGAGCGACGGCCAGTTCACAGGCTACTTTGGAACCATTCAGGTCAAAATCACCCTCTGGGAGAAATTCTGGAGGAAACTGGCCAGCAAGGAGGAGCGTTCCCGTCAGCAGTTATTCATTCCCACGGAATTCACCGGCATTGATATCGACAGCGATGGTTTTGTGTACGCGTCCAATATTGACTCCGAGGGCGTACAGGGCGTCAGAAGGCTGAATCCCAAGGGGGAGGATGTCATTATTAAAGGAGACAGCCAGAACCTGGGGGGAGACCTCAGTTTTGGCATCTACGGCGAATACGGCGGTCCCAGCGAATTCATAGATGTGGTATACAGGGAGAAGGGCATCTACTCTCTGCTGGACCGCAAGAGAGGGCGTATCTTCACTTATGACAGAGAGGGCAATCTGCTGTATGTATTCGGCGGCCTGGGCAGCCAGAGAGGAACTTTTAACACGCCTGTTGCCATAGAGGTGGTGGATGACAAGATCATTGTGCTGGATTCCCTGCAGGGAGCCATTCTGAGATTTGGCGAGACAGAGTATGGTTCTCTGATCAACGAAGCGATAGCCCTGCGGTATGACGGGGATGAAGCGCTGGCCATTGAGAAGTGGGAAGCGGTTCTGAAGCTGGATGAGAACAACGAACTGGCCAACACCGGAATGGGTAAGGCGTATCTGACGGCAGGTGACAACAAGGCTGCCATGCACTATCTGAAGCTGGGCATGAACCGTAAGTATTACTCCATCGCCTTCAAGAGGTACCGCAACGAGATCTTAAAGGATAATCTCAGTTTGATTATGACGGTGGTCATTGTTCTGATAGCCATTGGAATTGTGTATAAGAAGTTCCTGAAGAGCAGGATCAGAAAAAAATTCCGCAAAGGAGGGCTTACTTGATGAAAGAATTATTTTCTAAGGACAAATGGAAATATGCATTTTATACTGTGAGCCATCCCATGGATGCTTATTATGAGATCCGGCACAGGGAGAGAGGCAGCGTAGCCATCGCCCTTCTCCTGGTGATCCTGTTTTCCTTCACCTTTTCCATCAACCGAATGGCAGCCAGCTTCATTGTCAACGATGTGGACCCGCTGACGGTGAATGCACTGCCGGAACTAATCTCCGTATTTCTGCTGTATGGGCTGTTCTGTGTGGGCAACTGGTCCATTACCTGCCTGATGAGCGGAGAAGGAAGACTTAAGGATACGGCTATCGCCATTGGCTATGCGCTGATTCCCATGATCGTCTGCTTCAATATAGGAACGGTTTTCAGCCAGTTTGTGACGGAGGATGAAGGGGCGTTTTACACCATCATCATTGGCCTGGGCATTGCCTATGGGGTGATTATGGCACTGATGGGCATTATGCAGATTCACAACTATACTCTGGGTAAAACCCTGATTACCATATTCCTGACCTTTGTCGCAATGCTCATCATCATATTCCTCGCGCTATTGCTGTTTGATTTGCTGAACCAGTTGTACAACTTCGTCTACAGCATTTACCAGGAACTGATATTCAGAGTGTAGGAGGGGGAAGAGATGCAGACAAGTAAAAAGATATTAATTGGCATTGTGAGCATTGCCGCGGCGGTTTTTGTGGCCTACATTGCCCACTGGCTGATCCGCTATCACTTCTACAACAGCTATCGGGACGATCTGTCCTCCTACGGATATGAGGAAGGGCATGAGTTTCAGCCCGCAGGGGAGGGTGGCGATGTGGCGGGCATGGAACTGGCGGCCGAGAATGAGACCTTGAAGCTCTATGCCAATGTCTCCACCGGGGAAGTGGCGGTGGTGGATAAGCGCAACGGGCAGATTACCTATTCCAATCCGGTGAACGCCGATCAGGACGCCATTGCCAACAAGGCGCACAAGAACTATCTGAAGTCCCAGCTGATCATTGATTATTTCAATACCGGCAGAACCATGGGTACCTTCGATTCCTTCAGCTATTGCACGGACAGAGGCCAGCTGGAGGTGGAAGGGATAGAGAACGGGATCCGCTTCTGGTATACCATCGGTGATCTGAGCGCCGCCACCGGCATCGTGCCCCAGTACATAAGCGCCGCCACATTGGAGCGGGTGCTTGCCGCTCTGGACGATGAGGGAAGGAAATATGTGCAGACCAAATACAGGGAAAGTTCTGTGGCGGATGACTACTACGAACTGCTGGAAGCCGCAGCAAAGGGCGCGTCCCAGATCCGTAAGCTGAACCGGTATTTTGAGGAGGCGGGTTTTACGGAGGAGGAATATATGGCGGAAATGATGGGCTCCGGCGTGGAAGGCGTGGTTCCCATTTCCTTTGAGATTCCTCTGGAGTACCGTCTCAACGGCGACGCGGTGGATGTATCCATCCCCATGAACCATGTGGTGGAAAATGGCGGGGGGACGCTCTTCCGAATCCAGATGCTCCGATATTTCGGCACTGCGGGGGTGGACGAGAGCGGCTATATGCTGGTTCCCAACGGCTCAGGCTCTCTGATCAACTTCAACAACGGTAAGTCTGCGGCAACTCAGTATTCCGAATACGTATACGGCATTGATCCGCTGGCGGCAGAGTACACGGTGCGGGAGAATACAGAGAATGCAAAGATGGCCCTGTTCGGCATTTTCCGAGAGGAAAGCGCGATCTTTGCCACCATTGAGGACGGAGCGAGTTTCGCTTACCTGACGGCCTATGTGTCAGGTAAGATCAATGAATACAACTTTGTGTATCCCACCTTTGTGGTAAGGGGAAACGACAGGCTTTCCATGTTCGGAACCACAGGCAACGAGGCGGAGATTCCTGTAATAGAGCCCAATTACTATGACGCCAATATCACGGTAAAATATACCATGCTTCCTCAGGAGAAAGCGACTTACGCGCAGGCGGCCAATTATTACCGGGAAAGGCTGGTCTCCGAGGGAAAGCTGACGGCGGACACGGACGGGGATGAGAATCTGAAGTTCTACTATGATGTGCTGGGCGGGGTTACCATGACCAAGTTCTTCCTGGGAACCCAGTACAACGGCATGTATACCATGACGGATTTTGATCAGGCAGCGGAGATCTATGAGGATCTGAAGCAAAGCGGCATCACCAGTCAGGTGATGAACTTCCAGGGTTGGATGAATCATGGCTATCATCACGACGTGGTGGATCAGATCAAGATACCGGGGGCTCTGGGCGGCAAGTCGGGATTGGAGGAACTGAACAGGCTTTTGGCGGCGGACGGCAATACCCTGTACGGGGATGTGGCTTTCCAGGAAGTGAGCTATGTGAGCAGGCGCTATTCCTACGGCAACGAGTCCTCCCGGTATTATGGAGCGGGCTATGTGGCGGAGCTGGGCCTGGTGCATCCAGCCACTCTGCGCAGGACTTCCGGACTGGGCTATGCCGAAAACCATTATTTCCTTATCTCCCCCAAGTTCCTGGTGCGCTATGTAGACGCGTTCACCAAAAAGATCGAAAAGATAGACCTGGGAGGTATCTCTCTGCGGGATCTGGGGAGTGAACTGCACTCTGACAAGAAGAGAACCAATATCATTGACAGGGAGGCAGCGCTGGATGTGGTGCTGGCCAGCCTGGGACAGATCCGGGAAACCGGCAGAGATCTGTTGATCAATGCGGGCAATGATTATTCCTTTGCCTATGCGGATGATATGATCAATGTGCCTCTGTCCGCCAATGATTATTACATTGTGGACAGTACGGTTCCTTTTTACGAAATGCTGATTCACGGCTATATTGACTATGCGGGAGGCAATATCAATTTGAGCGATACCTATGACAGGTCTGACATAGTCCTGAATCTGGTGGAGTACGGCGCGTCGCCCCATTTCATGTTTACCTGCCGGAGTGCCAGCGACATGAAGAATACGGGGCTGAACCGGTATTACGCCACTACATATGAGAATTGGAAAGAGGATGCCGTGGCTATTTACACAGATGTGAACAATGCTCTGAAACATGTGAGCAGGGCGGCGATCATTGATCACCAGGTGCTGGAGGGCGGCGTCAAGGCGGTGACTTACAGCAACGGCGTGATTATCTATATCAACGAGGGCCAGACGGATCAGAAGGTGGGCGGCGTAACAGTGCCGGCCAGAAGCTATGAGATAGGGGGGGTGGAGTAATGGAAGTGACAAAGACAAGACAACGGAAAAAGCGCTCTCTATCCCAAAGGCAGGCACTGAAAGGATTTCTCTTTATCACGCCCTGGCTGATTGGATTTCTATGGTTTTACGCCCGCAGCCTGTTTATGACTTTGCAGTTCTCTTTTTCGAAGATGATTGTGAACCCGGGCGGCGGCTATACGCTGGACTTTGTATGGCTGGATAACTTTATCTATGCGTTCCGGGCCCATACCACCTACAAGCAGATTCTCACCACTTCCATTGGCAACATGCTGGTGGATGTGCCGTTGATTACCTTTTTCAGTCTGTTCATGGCCATGCTGCTGAACCGTAAGTTTAAGGGGCGCACCCTGGTAAGGGCGATCTTCTTTCTTCCCGTGATCCTGAACGCCGATGCCATTGTAGATGCCATCAGCCTGTCCCGGGTGATGATGAGCGGCGGTATCTCCAGTGCCAGCGCCGAGATGGCGGCCTCTGCCAGCAGCGGCATGAGCGTGGAGTACTATATCCAGATGTTTAGTTCCCTGGGCCTTCCGGATGTATTGATCGAATATGTTTCCGGGGCGGTAAGCCGCATCAGTGACATTATCAACGCTTCCGGCGTACAAATTATTATTTTTATTGCGGCCCTGCAGTCCATACCCGGTTCCATGTATGAAGTTGCCAAGATTGAGGGCGCAACCGCCTATGAGACTTTCTGGAAAGTGACTTTCCCCATGGTGATGCCCCATATCATCACCAATATCGTCTATACCGTGGTGGACAGTTTCGCCAAGTCCGATGTTATCGAACTGGCCTATGACACGGCTTTTGGGCCCCAGATGAATTACGGATTAAGTTCGGTATTCAGCCTGGTGTCCACCATCATCACCTGTCTGATTCTGGTAATTGTCTGTGGATTGATACAGAAGCGGACGTTCTACTATAATTAAGAAAGGAGAAAAAAGATGGATAAGCAGAAAACATTACCTTCTATAAACCGTATTAAGGCGGGCATCCAGTCCATGAGAGACGACACGCAGTTTGCCAATGACAGGCTGCGCTGGGCCGCCAATGTCAAGAGTTTTGTGCTGATAATATTTAGACTTGCAATTATTCTTGGCATCTGTTATGTTATTCTGGGTCCGGTTATCGGCATTATCAGCAGTTCTTTTTTCTCTGATGCCGACAGTTATAACCCCATGGTATATCTGATTCCCCAGGAACCCACGCTGGCACGTTATAAGCTGGCCTCCCAGTACCTGATCTACTGGAAGACCATGGGCAGTTCCCTGCTGTACTCCGCAACGCTGATGCTGCTGCAGGTGATTATGTGCTCCATGGTGGGATATGGATTTGCCAGATTTAACTTTCCCTTCAAGAATGTGCTGTTTGCCTGTGTGGTAGTGATGATCGTTATTCCTGCCAACACGGTTATGCTGCCGCTGTACACCACTTTTACCAGATTTGATGTGTTCGGCATTATCAAAGCCGTGACGGGATCGCCTCTGAACCTGATGTCCACGCCGGCGCCCATGTATATTATGACGGTGTTTTGCTGTGGCCTGCGTTCCGGTCTGTATATTTACATTTTCAACCAGTTTTTCCGGGGGCTTCCCAAGGAGATAGAAGAGGCGGCTTTTGTGGATGGAGCGGGTACGCTGTACACTTATTTCCGTATCATGCTGGTTAATGCGCTGCCCTCTGTGGTGACGGTGGCGATTTTCTCCATGGTGTGGCAGTATAATGATACTTTTTACGCGAACCTGTTCCTGATTGACGAGAAAATCATTATCAGTAAGCGGATCTCCACCATCACGGGTTCCATCTCCAATGTGGAGAAGATCATGGATCCCAATATTTTGGAACTGTATATGGATGCCGGCATCGTGTTGGTGATGCTTCCCATCATCATTATCTATGTGGCATTACAGAAGCAGTTTATTGAAGGCGTGGAAAGAAGCGGTATCGTCGGTTGACGGCGAGAGGCTTTTCCAAATATAGTTTTTCAACTAATACATAAAGGAGGATGAAAAAGTTGAAGGCAAAAAAAGTTTTAGCTCTATGCGTAGCTGCCGCCATGACCATGAGTCTGGCTGCATGTGGCAACGAAGATGCCGGCAGCGGCAATGTTTCACAGGGCACTGTGGAGCAGAGTCCTGAGAGTACGACGGAGAGCGCCCAGGAGGAATCTCCCGCATCGTCGGAAGCCCCTGCGGATGCCGCTCCGGAGGCAGGACCGGCCAGCATTGACTTTGAGGACGGCCTGTTCGGATTTGTAGGCGATAATACCACAGTGGCAGGGGGCCTGGGCAATGCGGGCGGTTACAGCGTGGTAGACTACAGCGGTTCCAAGGCGCTGGAAGTGGCGCCTAACGGCGCCAAGGGCGTAGGAGTGGGATTCCAGATCGACGCGCTTCTGGGAGATAAGGCTGCCCAGGTTAAAACCGTGGAGGCGAGTTTGGGCGTGAGCAGTTCCGACGGTAAGTTCTACGCATGTTCCGGTAAGCTGTACGGCCTGTACGCCGGTGAGAAGGATGGCGACGCCTGGTCCATTTACCTGGAGACAGCCAACCCCAAGACGGTTACCTATGAGGTTCCCGAGGGCAGAAGTTTCGGAGCGGGAGACAATCTGGTGATATCCCTGGAGACAGACAATGCTTCTTCCGAAGCCGGCTGGCAGACTCTGTATATTGACAATGTGACCTTCAAGGATGCCGACGGCAATGTGATTCAGGCGGACACCTCCGCAGAATACGCAGTGGTTGAGACCGGTCTGGATCCCAATCTGATGGTCCTGAAGGATGTGGTGGAGCTGGAGGGCTTTATTGGCAGCGGAGCAGGCTGGTCCCAGGCAGGCTTCAATCCCCTGACTGACGAGCAGAAGGCCTTTATCACAGAGAATCTGGTGCCTGGCTCCGTAATCGAGATCGAGTATTCGTCCGATTCTCCCATCTGGCTGGTATCCGATGGACAGACCGGCTGGCAGAGGGCAGTGGATGAGAGCACATTTGCAGTGTGCGGTTATGTGGCGGCAAACGGCGGCAAAGTCCAGTATACTTACGAGCAGCTGGCCTCCTTCTGGGGAGAGGGATTTGAGCAGAATATGACCTTCCTGCAGGGTGAGTCTTCTGCGGACTTTGAGATTTTCTCCGTCAAGATCGGTGTTGACAGCGGTTTTGCGGCGCTGGGGAACGCTGTGGAACTGGAAGGTTTTGCATGCAGCGGTGGAGGCTGGTCTCAGGCAGGCTTCAATCCCATGACAGATGAGCAGAAGGCTTTTATTACGGAAAACCTGGTGCCCGGCTCTATTATTGAGATTGAGTATTCGTCCGATTCTCCCATCTGGCTGGTATCCGATGGACAGACCGGCTGGCAGAGAGCGGTGGATGAGAGTACCTATGAAGTCTGCGGCGCTGTGGCGGACAGCAAGGTACAGTATACATATGAACAGCTGGCTTCCTTCTGGGGAGAGGGATTCGAGCAGAATATGACCTTCCTGCAGGGTGAGTCTTCCGCCGACTTTGAGATCTTCTCCGTGAAGATCGGAAGCGCGGTACAGCAGGCCTGTGATGTGGTGGAACTGGAAGGCTTTGTATGCAGCGGTGCAGGCTGGTCTCAGGGCGGCCCCAATCCCCTGAGTGAGGAGCAGGCGGCGCTGATTGCGGAGAAGCTGGTGCCTGGTTCCGTTGTCAACATTGAGTATGTGGCGGATACCCCGATCTGGCTGGTGTCCGATGGCAAGACTGGCTGGCAGAGAGCAGTGGATGAGAGCACATACGAAGTCTGCGGCGCTGTGTACAAGGACGGAGGAGCCGTACAGTACACCTATGAGCAGCTGGCCTCTTTCTGGGGAGAGGGATTCGAGAAGAACATGACCTTCCTGCAGGGGGAGTCCTCTTCTGACTATGAGATTTACAGTGTGAAAATCGGCCAGACCAACTAATGGATCCATGAGAAACCTCCGGGGGCGGAATCGTCCCCGGACTCGGTGAATCATAAAACAGCATATTGCGGAACAATAAAATAATAGGAGGAGAAAAATGAAGAATGTAACAAAGAAATTACTTTCTCTGGGGCTTTGCACAGCCATGGTCGCCGGCATGACGGCCTGCGGTAACGATGGCGGTAATGCTCCGGCAAGCGGCAATGGCGAAAGCGGCAGTACGGTGGAGAGCAGCAATGCCGGTGAGCAGAGCAGCGGCGCCCAGGATTCCGGCAACAGCGGAAACACCCTGTACAATGAGGGTGAGACCAGAACCATCCGGGTAGGCACCTGGTACGACCATTACTATGACAGCACCCACAAGGATATCTACGAAAATCCCGCCGTATCCGACGAGGAGCAGGCCCAGGCCCAGTTCGATGTGGTGAAAGAGATTGAGGAGAAATACAACGTTAAGATTGAATTCGTCAATCTGACATGGGATGGTATTCAGGAATCCATCAATACTTCCATCCTGGCGGGAACGCCCGACTGCGATATTTATGAAGGCGATATGACCTTCCTGATTCCCGCGGCGCTGAACGGTTTTGTGACCAATCTGGCGGATGTGATTCCTGCGGACAATGATATATTCAATGAACAGATGATCTTCAGCCCGACGGACATCGGCAATGGCGACGGCGTGTATATCTTTAAGTCCAACAGCGGCGAGTCACAGTACTATAATACCTATCCGCTTGCCTTCAACGCGCAGATGCTTGAGGACGCGGGCCTGCAGAATCCCAATGAACTGTATGCCAATGGTGAGTGGACCTGGGAGAAGTGGAGAGAGTATCTCATCGCCCTGACCCAGGATACCGACGGGGATGGTGTGATTGATGTATATGGTTTCGGATCCAGGACGGATTTTCTGGTTCAGAACCTGCTGACCAGCAACGGCACCTATATTGCCCGCAATGACAAGGAAAACCTCAGCAGCAATGAGGTGGGTGAGGTGCTGGAGTTCATCTACAACATGTACAATGTAGACCGCGTGGCCCGTCCCTGGAATGCGGATGATTTCAATGACAATCAGAATGCCTACATGAAGGGCAGCGTAGCATGCTGGATCAGCGCGGCGTGGATTTCCGACGCCAACAAGGATGTGGAACTGGGCTTTGATATTATCTGGGCACCCTGGCCCATCGGCCCTCACGGCAACGAGGAAACCAATGTGCTGAGGAACGGCGCTTCCGGCAACGCATGGATGATTCCTACAGGCGTAAAAGATCCTGAACTTGTGTTTACAGCATTCCAGGATTGGCAGAACTGGTATCACGGCGACACGGAGTGGCGTGACGGCAATATGACCTGGTGGGAAGACTGTGCCATGACAGAGGAAAACCTGGAGGTAATGGGATACTTGGGAAGCCGCGAAGGAATTGAGATCTACGGCGCGTTGGGCGACGAGCTCATCACCTGGTCCGACCTGTTGGACGGCGTGAATACTCCCGCCCAGTTCCAGGAGATCTATAAGCAGCCTATACAGGATGCTCTGGACGGCTTCTTCTACTAAGCCGCCGCCCAAGAAAGGTATTTTGGTGGAGCGCCGCAAGGTGCTCCACTGCTCCTATAAGGCAAGCCATGCGGCTATGATAGCCTTGAATAAAACTATAAAAAGAGAATGTGAGGTTCCTATGAGCGATATTAAGATGATAGCCCCTGCCGTAAAGAATGTCCCCTGGCAGGAGAAGCCCGAAGGGATCAAGGGTGCTCCGATCTGGAGATACACCGAGAACCCCATTATCGGCCGTAACCCCGTGGAGGGCGTGGCCCGTATTTTCAACAGCGCAGTGATGCCCTACGGCAATGGGTTCATCGGCGTGTTCCGGGGAGAGCAGACCAACGGTATTCCCTATATCTACCTGGGGAGAAGTAAAGACGCCATTCACTGGGACATCGAAAAAGATAAGATTCCCTTTGTGGATGAGGAGGGCAATCCTTTCATGCCTCACTACGCCTATGACCCCAGGCTGGTGAAGGTGGAGGACACCTATTATATCATCTGGTGTCAGGATTTTTACGGGGCGTCCATCGGCATGGCCAAGACCACGGATTTCAAGAAATTCGTCAGGCTGGAGAACCCCTTCATTCCCTTTAACAGGAATGCGGTGCTGTTCCCCCGCAAAATCAACGGCAATTTTGTGATGCTGTCCCGGCCTTCCGACAGTGGCCACACACCCTTCGGCGATATCTTCCTGAGTGAGAGTCCCGACATGGTGTACTGGGGTAAGCACAGGCATGTGATGGGACGCGGCAGGGAATGGTGGGAGTCCGTGAAGATCGGCGGCGGAGCGGCGCCCATTGAAACCAGCGAGGGATGGCTTCTGTTCTACCACGGCGTGAGCGGCACCTGTAACGGCCTGGTATACAGCATTGGCGGCGCGATTCTGGATCTGGACAATCCTTCCATTGTAAAGTATCGCTGCGAGAACTTCCTGCTCACTCCCGAGGAGTGGTATGAGGAGAGGGGCTTTGTGCCCAATGTGGCATTCCCCTGCGCCACCATCCATGATCCCATCAGCGGCAAGATCGCCATATATTATGGCTGCGCCGACAGTTATGTGAGTCTGGCCTTTTGCTATTTTAACGAGATCGTGGACTATATCAAGGAGCACAGCGTAGTGACCCAGGAGGATACGGAGATCGGCAGGAGATAAGACGGATAGGCAGAGCGGGAGACATATGTCATGTTTCCCGCTTTTTCCACAGTGCGGCCCGCGGGGAGCGAGGTAAGAAAATATGTCCAAAAAACGTAAGACAATCGGAGTGATTACCACGGATATCTATGAGACGTACCAGCGCAATGTGATGCGTGGGATTCAGCGAGAGGCGGCTGCCTGCGGTTATGACGTGGTGGTGTTCTCCACTTTCTTGAAAGCAGGCATGTGGTTTGGCTACCTGGCTGCGGAGCAGAATATCTATCATATGATAGAATACGGGAGGCTGGACGGTATCATCCTGATGCCGGACCACCTGATGGAATTTGAGAGGAGCAGGAAGCTGCCGGGGATTCTGAAGGAACGTTACAAGGGACCAGTGGTGGTACTGGACTATCAGATTGCGGACTTTCCCTGCGTCATGGAGGAGGACAGCGGACTGCTTCGCCCAGTGCTGGAGCATCTGTATCATGAGCATGGATCCACGGATATTGCCTGCATGACAGGGATGGAAGAGCATCCTCATGCCCGGCAGCGCCTTCAGTCCTACAGGGATTTCATGGAGGAGCATGGGCTGCCTGTCAAATCTGACCGTGTCTTTTTTGGAGATTTCTGGTATAATAAGGGAGAGGAGGTACTGGAGAGATTGCTGCGGAGCCCGGAGGGGCTGCCCCAGGCCGTCTGCTGCGCCTCCGACAACATGGGCATCAGCCTGTATGCCGCCTGCAGGAAAAGAGGGATCAGGGTACCCCGGGATCTGGTGATCACCGGCTATGATTCCGAATCTGGCGGGAATATTCTGCCCCATTTTCTAACCTCCGTGACCAAGGACTCCGAGAGCCTGGGTGTGAACGCCGTGCGTAGACTCGCAAGCCTGCTGGAGGGAAAGGAGATCTCCCTGGCGCGGCAGCAGGACAGGCTGGCGCCGGGCAGCAGCTGTCCCTGCGGTATAGGCTGGGAGGAGAGCCAGGCGGATCACCTGGAAAAACAGTTTTCTCAGGCGGGATTTGGATTTTACCATGAGTGCAACTTTATGATGGAGGATGGTATCGCCATGCGGAGCCTGGAAGAATGTCTGTGGAAGATAGACTGGTATCTCCGCTTTCTGGGGGATATCAGCGGCTATTCCATCTGCCTGTGCGATGACTGGCAGGGTTCCGCCAGGGATGACGAGAAGTACCGCAGGGAGGGCTACAGTTCCAGAATGAAGCTGATTTACCATAGATATGGGGAAGATCGGTCGGTGGATCTCCAGCGGGAATTTCCTCTTTCGGAAATGCTGCCTTCCCTCTGGGAGGAAAGGGAACAATCTGCGATTTACTATATAACGCCCCTTCATTTTATGGACCGGTGCATGGGGTACAGCGCAATGATGTTCGAGGGGGAGAGCAGCGATATCCCGTCCTACTACTGGGACTGGCTTCGGAACCTGTGTAATATTCTGGAATCCATGCGCCGTTACCTTAATCTGGAGAAGCTGAATGAGAGTCTCACAGAGGCATATCTGCTGATGGAGCGGAACGCGGTGACGGATGAGCTCACCGGCCTGTACAACCGCAAGGGCTTTGTGCTGTATACCCGGCAACAACTGGAACTGGCGGCGCGGGAAGATCGGGAACTGGTGGTACTGGTGGCGGATCTCAATGATCTGAAGGGGATCAACGACTGCTATGGACACATGGAGGGTGATTATGCCATCCGTCATGCGGCTCTGGCCATCCGGGCGTTTCTGGGACAGGAAAACAACATGTATGCCAGGGGATACCGTACCGGCGGAGACGAGTTTGCCGCTGTGCTGGCCATGCGTATGTCCCCGGGGGAACTGGCCCGGCGTATAGAAGCGCTGGAGGGCTATCTGGAGGAAGTGAACCGGCAGTCAGGCAAACCGTACCGGGTGTCGGTCAGCTATGGGGTCAGCCGGGAGGATCCGGCCGGTGCGGATTTAAACCGTCTGCTTCAGCGGGCCGACCAGCTGATGTACCAGGCCAAGCAGAAATACAAAAGAGAACAAAAGCAGAAACCTTAAACATTTATCAGGAGGAGGTAGATATCATGAGATTTGTGTATCCGGAGGGAAAAAGCAAAGCGCTGACATTCAGCTATGACGATGGTCAGATCCATGACAGGAAGCTGGTGGAGATTTTGAACCGGCATGGGCTGAAAGGGACTTTTCATCTGAATTCCGGCACGCTGGCTCAGGACAGGGACCATGATGTGTTTTTGGCAGCGGACGAGGTGGCGGAACTTTTCGCAGGCCATGAGGTGGCGGTCCACGGAGTGCAGCACCGCAATCTGCCCTCACTTTCGGGGAATCAGGTGGTGAATGAGATTCTGGAGGACCGGCGGGCTCTGGAGAAGCTCTGCGGGGGCATGGTACAGGGCATGTCCTATGCCTTTGGCAATTATTCCGAGGAAGTGATGGGGATTCTGGGTAAGCTGGGCATCAAGTATTCCCGGACGGTGATCTCCACCAACGGTTTTTTCCCGCCTGCCGACTTTCTGGCCTGGCATCCCACCTGTCATCACAACGGCGGGCTGGCGGAACTGGGGCAGAAGTTTCTGGCAGCCCCCGGTTATGTGGAACTGCCTCTGATGTATGTGTGGGGCCACAGCTTTGAGTTCGCCGGGAACGGGGACTGGAATGTGATCGAGGAATTCGCGGAGATGATGGGAGGCAGGGAGGATATCTGGTTTGCCACCAATCTGGAGATCTGTGACTACATTCGGGCCACCCGCAGTCTGGAATCCAGCAGCGACGGCCTGACGCTGAAAAATCCCACAGCCATCAGCGTATGGATCAGGAAGGAGCAGGGACAGGAATTGCTGGAGATTCACCCCGGGGAGTGCGTTTATATCGGGGAGAGGTAATCTGACTCTATATAGAGGTAAAAGGAAACCCATGGCGGCGGGAATGGCTGTCATGGGTGTTTTTGTGTATCTGTGCCTGAAGAAGCCTGCCCGGCCTACGCCTGGACCGCTTCTTCAATCAGCCGCAGGATCGTGCGCACAGAGTCCATCTGGCCGCTGCGGCTCATGGCGTCGCGGTAGGACTGGCGGTTGGAGAAGAGCTCGTGCACCTTGGCCACCAGAAGCTCGGTGGTCAGGTCGTCCTCGTTTATCACCAGGGAGAAGCCCTGGGCCTCGAAGGAGGCAGCGTTGAGCAGCTGGTCGCCTCTGCTGCTGGCGGCGGGCAGGGGGATCAGCACATTGGGCTTTTTCAGGGCCAGCAGTTCGCAGATGGAATTGGCGCCTGCCCGGGAGATCACGATATCCGCCATGGCAAACAAGTCTTTTAGCTCTGATTTAACATATTCAAACTGCTTATAACCGGGAGTGGTAAGCAGCAGATTGTCTATTTTGTCTTTGCCGCAGAGATGTACCACCTGAAAATCTTCCAGGAGCCGGGGCAGGGCGTCCCGCACCGCCTTATTTACATTGGAGGCTCCCAGGCTGCCGCCGATCACCAGGATCACTGGTTTGTTGGCTGTAAAGCCGCACAGGTCCAATCCTGCGATCCTGTTGCCCTGAGCCAGTTCGGACCGGATCGGGGAACCCGTGAGCACTGCCTTACCTTCCGGCAGCATCTGCATGGTCTCGGGGAAATTGCAGCAGATTTTCCTGGCCACGGGAAAGCACAGCCTGTTGGCCAGGCCGGGGGTCATGTCGGACTCATGGAGGATGCAGGGGATACCCAGCGCCGCCGCTGCGCGCACCACAGGTACGCTGACAAAGCCGCCTTTGGAAAACACAACATCGGGACAATAGCTTTTCAGATATTTCCGGGCTTCTGAAAAACCTTTTATGACCCGAAAGGGATCGGTCAGGTTCCTGAGATCCAGATAGCGGCGCAGCTTGCCCGTGGAAATGCCTGTATAGGGGATATCAAAATCCGCAATCAGCCTTTTTTCGATGCCGTCGTAGGATCCCATATAAGAAATCTCATACCCTGCCTGGCGGAGCGCCGGAAGCAGCGCGATATTGGGAGTCACATGGCCGGCGGTGCCGCCCCCCGTCAAAACGATTTTTTTCATCCCAGCGTTTCCTCCAGAGCGTGGGCCAGTTGGTCCGGGCAGGAAGTGGGCTTGAAGCCGCACCGGATGCCCTTTAGTTTCTCAATCACTTCTTCCACTTTCATGCCCTGCACCAGGGCGCAGATGCCTTTCAGATTGCCGTTGCATCCGCCGGTGAACTGCACGGATTTCAGAATGCCGTCCTCAATCTCAAAATCTATTGCGCTGGAACAGGTTCCCTTTGTATGGTACGTCATATGTACTTCCTCCATTCCTGTTTTATTAAAATATAGTATAGCAGATTTTTCCTGGTACTTCAAGGAGATCCGGAATTCATTTCCCATCCGGGTTCAGCGGGTCGAATGGAGCGGCACGGTGCCGGAATCCCTGTTTTCATTGCGGAAACAGGCGGGATCTGTCGGGAAATATCGGCGAGTATGCATCGGAGAAATATTGCAATGTGGTATGGTTAAGATATATGATGTAACCAGGAAGAATATATCTCCGCCGGGTATTTGCACCGGAGGGGATATGCAGAACTGAAAACAGCATATGCCCGAAGAGCGCACGGATTCTTATATGACAGCCGTCAGGGGGTCATATAAGAATCGCTGAGTATGTGTGCCGAGGGGATATGCGGAACTGAAAACAGCATATGCCCGAAGAGCGCACGGATTCTTATATGACAGCCGTCAGGCGGTCAAATAAGAATGATGCGGGTGGGACTGGGGCTGATGTACCTCCATCTGATCCATGAGACGGACAATATGGCCAGCACCCGCAGCAGGCAGTTGAAGCAATGTAAGTTAAAATTTGCCAACTGTTACCAGCTCAACAACGGTATGGCCAATGTGCCTGTGTTTGTGGACAAGTTTATCAGTCGCATGAGCCTGGGGCCCGTTTCTCCCCATATGCTGGAACACCTGTCGGGACAGTTGATGCTCCTGTCTGTAGTCAGCGCAGGGGTGGGCGTGTGCAGAAGTATAGTGGCGGGCAGTACCATGGGACAGATACTTCCCTTTTACATAGCCAGCATGTTTGGGCTTTATCTCTTTTTTTCCGTCTCTGCCATCGTGGACCTGAAGGGAAAAAGGCGTGTATTGAAGATCAATCTGGTGGACTACCTGGAGAATCACCTGTCCGGACGCATGGGCGTGACCCAGGAGGACATGAAGATGCTCTTTGGCCCGGATGCTTCCGCCAGAGGAAAGAGGAGGGGCAGGGACACCCGGGAAAACCTGTATGCCGTACCGGCCAGACGCAGCGTCAAAAAAGGGGTGGATGTGATCCCTGTGGGCAGCAGGCTGGGAGAGGAATCCCGCCCCGTGCCGGGGCCTGATGAGACCGGGGAACCGGGGAGCGGCAAAGGGATCCCGGAGGAGTCGGCGGGAAGGTTTACCGCCGTACAGGAGCAGGAACTGGAGCAGCTATTGCGGGAATTCCTGACTTCATAGCATCCAATTTCCGCTTGCATAATGAGCACGATTTTGCTAGACTGTAAATAATTGAGAGCATCGTATATACGCAAGAGGCGGCGACGCCATAACGGTTGAGCCTGCGGCGTACCTGCCGCAGGCTTTTGTTGCGCAACTCTGATAAGATTCCATGCAAAAAGGAGAAAAATATGAAAATCGTGGTATTGGAAAGACACAGCGTGGGTTCCGACGTTCCCGTGCAATATGAGCATCTGGGTGAGGTAGTCTATTACCGGAATACCACCACGGCTCAGGAGGTCTGCGAGCGGGTGCGGGATGCGGAGATCATTGTGGCCAACAAGGCCCCTCTCAGGGAGGAAACGCTGAAGCATGCCCCCAATGTCCGGCTGATCTGCGAACTGGCCACCGGCTTTGACAATGTGGATCTGGCTTACTGTAAGAGCCGGGGAATCAAGGTATGCAATGTGGTGGACTACTGCTCGGGCATGGTGGCCCAGCACACCTTCACCCTGGCGCTGGCCCTGCTGGAGAAGCTGCCTCACTATGACCAATATGTGAAGTCCGGGGCCTACAGCGCTCAGGATCGGTTTTCCAATTTCGATCTTCCCTTTCATGAGCTGGAGGGTATGACCTGGGGAATTATGGGCATGGGTAATATCGGCCGCCGGGTAGCGCGGATTGCCGCCGCCTTTGGCTGCCGGGTGATCTTTCACTCCGTGACGGGCGTCAGCAGCTGCAGGGACTATCCCCAGGTGGACAAGGAGACCCTTTTGAGGGAGAGCGACGTTCTGTCCCTGCATTGCCCTCTGAGCGATCTGACTCGGGGGATCATCGACAGGGAGGCGCTGAGAAAAATGAAAAAGACTGCGGTTCTGGTCAATGTGGCTCGGGG
>JAAWKU010000180.1 GCA_022797535.1 Lachnospiraceae bacterium
AGGGAGGCGATGCGGTGGCATCGTTGACCGACGACAACGCGGCAGATGGAAATTCAGGCAAGTCATTTTGCGAAATGTGAACGATACGGTACACTAGTTTCTCTGGGGCGGGTCCCGCTGAATCTTTACTCTACCAGCGAATCTCCTGATTCATCTGGACTGCCTTCCAGTTACATTGACTGCTGACTTTGCAGGCAAAACATGCCCTGCTGGCCTTATCTGCCCGGTACAAAATGCCCGCCAGGTCCGCTCTTTTCTCCGTCCCGCTGTCCCGGTGAAGAGCGATGGCCTCCTCAATCTCCCGGATTTCTTCCGCTCTATAACCGCACTCCGCCAGAATCCCCGGCGCGATCCGGGCTCCTGCCTCTTCGTGGGGCACCCCCGTCTCATATTGCTCATGCCGCCCGATATCGTGCAGCAGCGCCGCTCCATACAGGAGATCCACTGGTATCCCCAACCCCTCCTGCAGGTTGAGGATCATGGCGATCCGGGCCACATCCAAAAAATGCCCCATGTTATGGCGGCAAAAGACGCGGTCTGCCTCCGCCGCCTCATTTTTCTGCAAATGTTCCTGAAATTTCTGATTGCCCACAATCCTGTTTACACGATCCATTTGACTGCCTTTCTATCTACATAATCTGACTATGTCTGTAAATGAGCCGATACGTATCGGGAAATCCCTCCCGGGATCGGCCGCCCCTACAGACGCAGCATACGATACACCTGTTCCTGCAGCGCGGCCTCCTCAAAAGCGCCCCTCACTGCCAAAGTTACGGTGCTGCTGCCGGGCTTCCTGATTCCCCGCATGGTCATGCACATATGCTCTGCCTCCAGAACCACCATTACACCTCCGGGCTGCAGATATTCCATGATGGCATCCGCAATCTGCCCCGTCATCTGCTCCTGAATCTGGAGTCTGCGGGCATATACTTCCACCGTCCGGGCCAGCTTGCTCAGCCCCACCACCCTGTCCTTGGGCAGATAGGCAATATGCGCCCTGCCGTAAAAGGGCATCAGATGGTGCTCACAAGTGGAAAAAAAAGTGATATCCCGCTCCAGTACAATGCCCGGGTTCTCTGCAGAAAATACTCTGGTCAGATGCTCCCCTGCCGTCTCTTCCATCCCGGCGAAGATCTCTTCATACATCCTGGCCACCCGGCCGGGGGTGTCTGCCAGACCCTCCCTGGAAGGATCCTCGCCAATCCCCTCCAGCAACAGCCTCACGCCCTGCTTTATTTTCTCCTGATCTATCATACCATCAGCCCTTTCCCATCACACAATCCACTGCACGGTAGACGCTTACCGCTTCCCGTTCCGCCGCTCCATAATCTCCATCAGCCTTCCCAGATAGGACAGGGAGCCAAACGCAAGAATCACATCCTCCCTGCCCGCCAGCAAATGGCTGATTTCCACCGCCTCCTCCAGACTGTCCACGGCCGTCACCCGGGGATGTACTCTGGCTGCCTCCCGGGCCAGTTCATAGCTGCCCATGGCCCTGGGATTGTCCGGGGGCGTCACGGTGAGTATCTGGTCCGCATAGCCTGCAGTAAGCTCTATGATCTTTTCATATGCCTTATCTTTCAATATTCCCATTATAAAAATAATTCGCCTGTTTGTAAAATAGAATTCAATGGACTCTGCCAACTTTTTCGCGGCATCCTCGTTGTGGGCGCCGTCCGCCACAAAGAGGGGTTTTTTACCCAAAACGGTAAATCGCCCCGGCCACCGGGCCTCCCGGAGCCCCTGCCGCAGCGCTTCCTCCGCAATGGTATAGCCGCAGGCGGACAGGGCACGGCATACTTCCACAGCCAGCACCGCATTATGGATCTGATACCTGCCTGCCAGGCCGATCTCCAGATCTTTCAGGGAATCATAGTCAAAACGCTGCTTCTCCAGACCATAGCGCACCCTCTTAGCCCCTCTCCCGTCCGCTACGGTAAGGGGAACCTGCAGCAGCCGGGCCTTTTCACAGATTACCTCCATGGCCTCCTGCTCCTGGGACATGGTCACCCCCAGACAGCCCGGCTTCAGGATACCGGCCTTCTCCTCCGCAATGGCAGCCAGGGTGTTTCCCAGATACTGCATATGATCCATGCTGACGGAAGCCAGCACCGCCACCCGGGTATTGCGAATCACATTGGTAGCGTCCTCCCTGCCCCCCATGCCGGTCTCCAGCACCACCAGATCACATTTTTCCCGGAGGAAATAGAGGAATCCCATGGCCGTCTCCACCTCGAAAGGGGTGGGCTGAGGAATGCCGTCCTCCACCATGCCGTCACATATCTGCCGCAGTTCCTCCACCAGGCCGCAAAGAGCCTTCTGGGTGATATTTCTGCCGTTTACCTGAATCCTCTCCCGATAGTCCCGAATGGTGGGGGAAATATACCGCCCCACCCGATACCCGGCGCGCTGCAGCACCGTGGACACATAAGCCAGCACCGAACCTTTGCCATTGGTGCCCGCAATATGGACAAATTGCAGCCGGTCCTGGGGATCCCCCAGCCGGCGGCACAACTCCCGGATAGAGTCAAGCCCCGGTACAATGCCATATTTTTTTAAAGAATCTATATAGTCCAGCGCTTCCTGATACTTCATCCCGCCTCTTCCTCCTCGCTCCGCCGGTTATTTTCCCGTTTTTTGGATATTTCGGCTCCGGGCTGTCCATACTAATAACCGATATGCGGAGACATGCCGCCCTTGGGCAGCCGTTTCCGGAAAGGACCGGTAATCAATATGCATAAATTTCTAAACAATTTTATTCACTGCGGCATACTGGGCTGGTGTATGGAAATCACCTTTACCGCCATAAGCAAAATCCGCCGCAGGGAATTTTCCCTCCAGGGCAGCACCTCCATCTGGATGTTCCCCATCTACGGATGCGCCGCCCTGCTGGCCCCCATATTCCGTTTTATGAAAAATAAACCTGTGGTGGTACGGGGACTGACCTACATGTCCATGATCTTCTCCATGGAATTTCTCAGCGGCACGCTGCTGCTGCGCAAATCCCTCTGTCCCTGGGACTACGGCCGATCCAAATGGAACATCGGCCGGGTGATCCGTCTGGACTTCGCCCCATATTGGTTCGGGGCCGGGCTGCTGTTTGAAAAACTGCTCACAAAACCGGAGGAAGGGTGATCTCCTCCCCTTCCCCTGTCTGGATTCACGCTATTAGCAGTTGCCCCGGCGCGGTGAGATCCCGCAGATTCCCTGACTCATGTACTACTCCGCGTCGTTCACGTCCTGCATATCCCCGGAGCCGATGTCCAGCATGTTCACCGTGCGTCTCTTGATTCTGGCTTTCTCGGACATCTCCAGAATAAATTCCTTCACCGCCCGGGCATTCTTAATATGAACCAACTCCAGCCTGGGATCCGTAGTGTCCCCGGTGAAGCAGACCACGGTACCCAGCCGGAAAATCTTCTCCATCAGGGTGGCTGTGAGCTGTACATCCTGCACCTTGTACATATAGCAGTCGTTTTCCACGGTCTTGAGCAAGCCAGTGTCGACAGTGATCATATCCTCCTTGATGGTATACTTGGTAAAGGTAAAGGGCAGACCCAAAAACAACCAGCGTTTTCTTTCCACAAATTCCATATGCCTCATCCTCCCAGATCCTTATTCTTTTAAAAATCTATCTACAATATACTCGAAAAGTCGTAGAAATGCAATCCTCTTTACTGTTTTTTCCCTTATATTCTAAAAGAGAACGCCCTGCTGTCCCATCCTCTTCTCAATGAAACAGTCCAGCCAGCTCTCCCGGGCGGCGGCCTGTTCACAATATTTTTCCCTTGTTGTCCATAGAAAAATGCCTACACTTCCACATGAAATGTAGGCATCATCTGCACTGAGTTCCAAATATTTCACCTGTCTACCTGACAAGGGTCATATCATAGTCACCCGGAAACGGCTTTTCGCTGATTATACGCTTGCTATTAAGAAACATACGCTACTCGGCCTTATCTTCCTTCTTTTCCTCCAGCTTTTTCAAAGCCTTAGCCGCAAACTCCCTGCCGCCAATGCCAAATGCAATGGCAAATGCCACAGCCAGAGCCGCCACAATCAGGAAGAACGCATCGTTCACAATTCCAGCCGCTATACCAAGCTGGCTCAGAACCATGAATACGCCCACCACAAGGATGGCCGCTTTGGCCACCACGGCATAGGTGTTCATGCCGCTCCTGCGCAGCGCCTTCTCCACCATGGAACTTACGATCAGAGCCGCCGCCAGGATCAGCACGGCTGCCAGGGCTCTGGGCATATAAGCGATAACCGACGCGCCCACTTCTGTCAGCACATCCAGCTTGAGCACATTCAGCCCCTCAACCACAAAGAAAATTACCACCACCGCGTACACCACGCCGCCTGTTACCTTGGACAGCACGAACTTCTGGCTCTTCTCATCCAGCAGTCCCTGCAGCTTGGCATCCAACCCGGCGGAGGCGATCAGCCTGGTGACAATCTGGCCCACCAGTTTGCCGATCATGCAGCCGATCACGATGATAACCAGGCCGATCACGATGTTGGGAATAAAGCCAATCACGCTGTTTAACATGCTGACTGCCGGCACGGAGATAACCGTGATGTTAAGCACATTCAGCGCCATGATTAC
>JAAWKU010000181.1 GCA_022797535.1 Lachnospiraceae bacterium
GCAAATCAAATTGACCAGCAAAATGGACTTCCAGGACAGCCGGATCTGCCTGGTGCCATAGGCAAATCCGGCCACAAAGGCGTCCACGGAAAGCGCGGCCGCAATGGCAACGGCCTCCAACAGGATTTGAAAAGTATCCAAGAATATCACCGTCCGAAAATCATTCGACTCACTAGCATAATATTCTTGTTTTTCCTTCAGGGTTACAATGTGGCATCCCTAAATGATTCAGTCCAGGCCCCGCAGCGCCGCATGGGGGACATGCTCTGCCACCCGCCTCCTTATCTCTTCCATCTGCTCCTGCCCGAAGCAGGAACAGCCGGGCCCCATCACCTGCCCGCTGTCCCGGAAACTTTGCAGATAGTAGGCTCTGCAGCCCTGCAGCCACCTGCCGATCTCTCCAAATTCCTCCGGTCTGTGGATACCCTTCACCACAGTGGTACGGAACTCGTAGGGGATCTCTGCCTTTTTCAACTGTTCCACACTCTCTTCTATGCGGCTCAGTTCCACCTCTGGCAACCCGCAGGCAATGCCATAGCGCTCCCTGGAAGCCTTGATGTCCATGGCAACATAGTCCAGCAGTCCCTGCTCCAGCAGCCGCCCCAGCACCTGGGGGCGGTAGCCGTTGGTATCCAGCTTCACCAGATATCCCAGCCTTCGGACACGGCGTATGAACGCTTCCAGTCCTGGCTGAAGAGTGGGCTCCCCGCCTGTAATACAGACGCCCTCCAGGATACCCCGCCGCTTTTCCAGAAAGGCCAGCGCCTCACCCTCCCCAATCCGCTGCTGTGCCTCCGGCTCCAGCACCAGGCCGCTGTTGTGGCAAAAGGGACAGCGCATATTGCAGCCCCCCGTGAACAGAGTGGCGGCCACATGGCCCGGATAATCCAGAAGCGTGGTTTTGTTCATGCCGCAAAAATCCATCAGATACCTCCCCGCCGTCGCCTTGACGGCCTGCCCGTTGTGCGCTACAATAACCCCAGTATAAACTTTTTAAGGAAAATATGCAAACAAAAGGCCGGGGCCAAAAGGTCCCGCCAGGGAGGAAGTATGGCCAGGATAGTGAGCGTACAGGAAAAGTATATGAGGATGGCCTTGCGGCTGGCCCGCAAAGCCCTGGATCTGGGAGAAGTGCCCATCGGATGCGTCATTGTATATGAAGGAAAAGTCATAGGACGAGGATACAACCGGCGCAACACTGACAAGAACACCCTGGCCCATGCAGAGATCACCGCCATTAACAAAGCAAGCAAAAAGATAGGGGACTGGCGTCTGGAGGGCTGCACCCTCTATGTAACCCTGGAACCCTGCCAGATGTGCGCCGGGGCCATCATCCAGGCCCGCATCCCGGAAGTGGTCATGGGCTGCATGAACCCCAAGGCCGGGTGCGGCGGTTCTGTGCTGAACATACTGGAGATGCAGCAGTTCAACCATCAGGCCCTCGTCACCAGGGGTGTGCTGGAGGCGGAGTGCAGCGGGCTTCTGAAAGAATTCTTTGCCGGGCTGCGCCTCCGCAACAGACAGGAAAAGGCGGACAGAGCCGCGGGAATCATTTCTTCCGGAACACAGACTTAGGCTGTTTGCACACCGGGCACACATAATCCTCGGGCAGTTCCTCAAAAGGGACATCCCCATGGTATTCGTACCCGCAGACACTGCACACATAAGCAGGGTCCGCCTGGGGCTCGGTGTCTTCCGGGAGATAGGTAGGAGCGGCCTTGGGGCTCCTGCCCTTGATCACATTGTGATAGTAGGCATAGGTCATAGGATCATCTTCCCTCAACAAATCCGCGTCTATCACTTTGCCCAGGAATATCGTGTGAGTGCTGGTTTCCAGCTGATCCACCACTTCGCACACCAGGTATGCGCAGGCATCCGGAATCACTGGCATATAGCCCCGAATCTCCGGTTGCACCTGATCAAACTTATTGTTGTCCCTGCCGCTCTGGAAGCCAAATACGCCGATGGTACCGGGGTCTGAATGCTCACCCAGAATGGATATGGCGAACTTCCCCAGTTTTTGGATACACTCATTGGTATAATTGCCGTGGTTGATGCTCACCGCAATGGTGGCCGGATCAGAAGTGATCTGCATGGCGCTGTTGGCCGTGCAGCCCGTGGCTCTTCCCTCATCCCAGGTACTTACCACATACACTCCATAAGATAATTTTCTGAATGCGTTGTTATTCATTTTTCCCCTTTCTACACCTTCCTATTGTTCTCCAAATTCCGGCAGATATACCGGAAAACCTATCTACAGTATAAAGAATCTTCCGAATAAACGCAAGTGGGCGGCACAAATTTTAACAATTATGTTTCATCACATTTTCCTTGACAAAACCCCTGTAAAACGATACACTATAGAAGCCGTATATCGCGGGAGTACTGCAAAGCAGGCGTTGAAGTTCGGTCTCACGCAATGGGAATCTACGAACCGTGTCAGGTTGGGAACAAAGCAGCACTAAGTAGAACCTTCCATGTGCCGTGAGGGTGCCGGCGGAGCCTGTGGAGCAGCCCGCGGTATGCGGTCTTGTAATTTATTGTATGATTGTAATTGCCCTCGCCCGGCAGTAAGTTTTTTGATTCATAAATCTTTATTCCACAGATCCTTATTTCGTAGATCTTATTCCGTAGATCCCTATTCCAGCTAAAGAAAGGAGCCGTCGCCCATGTCCCCTTTTCCCCGCCTTGACCCGCCAGATAAATATCTGCTGGAGCATTTCGCCTCCTGCACCCTCTGTCCCCGCCGCTGCCATGTCAACCGCCTGGCTGGAGAGCCGGGCTACTGCGGCCAGACAGCCCGGCTCAGAGCCGCCCGGGCAGCGCTGCATATGTGGGAGGAGCCTTGTATATCAGGCAGCACAGGCTCCGGCACCGTTTTTTTCAGCGGCTGCAGCCTGGGCTGTATCTACTGTCAGAACCAGGATATCGCCCTGGGACAGGCTGGCAGGGAAATCACCCCTCAACGCCTGACGGAAATATTCCTGGAACTGCAGCAAAAAGGAGCCGCCAATATCAACCTGGTGACTCCTACCCATTTTGTGCCTCTGATTGTCCACGCCCTGGAGCAGGCTCGGGATCACGGCCTGTCCCTGCCCGTAGTATACAACTGCGGCGGCTATGAATCCGTGGATGCGCTGAAGATGCTGGACGGTCTGGTGGACATCTATCTGCCGGACTTTAAATACGCGTCCGGCGAACTGAGCGCCAGATTCTCCCATGTGGCGGATTATTTAGAAAAGGCCAAATTGGCGCTGGCTGAGATGTACCGCCAGGTAGGCAGACCGGTTTTTGCTGCTCCCTCTGATTCTCTATCTATTAGACCAAGCCTGGGGCCCGCAGCCCCTCCTTCAACCCAACCTACGCCTCAGCCTTCGACCCGGCCTTCCGACCGGCTCTCCACACAACCGCCTGGCCGGCCTTCCCACCGGCTCTCTGCCCAGACGCCTGACCGACCTTTCGACCGACTCTCTGACGCCGATACCGCATCCGTATATCCTTCCGACACGCCTCTACTGCGCCGGGGCATGATCGTGCGCCATCTGGTGTTGCCAGGTCAGGTAGGGGACAGCAAGAAAATACTGCATTACCTTCGTGATACCTATGGGAACAATATATATGTCAGCGTTATGCGTCAATATACGCCCCTGCCTCAGGTGGCGCATATCCCCGGGTTAAACCGCCGGGTCACAGAGGCCGAGTATCAGCGGGTGGTGGACTTCTGCCTGCGCCTTGGGATGGAGAATGTCTACATTCAGGAGGGCGACACAGCCCGGGAAAGTTTTATTCCCCCCTTTAACTTCACTGGTCTGTAGACGGTTCCATAGACCGGTGGCCAAAGCATTGAAACATTTACAGTTCCACCTTTATCATATAGTATCCGAAATCCCCCTCCTCCGCAGGTTCCCGTCTGCACTCAAAGCTGGAAAAGCCATACATGATTGCCACCTGTTTTTCCTTCTCATAGAAATTTCCCGGCACTCCTATGTAGTATTGGTTTCCATTCCTTCGGGATACCTGGGCCAGTATGAGATGGTCATAGTTGAAGTAACCATGGAGCAGAAAGCTGTTCTGCACCAGACGGTAGGCATTGGAGTGCAGGATTACAAAATCTTCGGGCCGCAGGGAAAGATACTCCCGCTCATCCTGAAATGGCCGAATATGGGGATAGATCTTCAGCAGTTGCTGCCATTTGTCCTCACTCATGGACGCCATGGAGGGAGTCTGAGACCCCGGAACCGGCCGGCGTTTTTCGGTTGCCGCATCCGTTCTGTGTTTGACGGAGTTGTTGTTCTGGGAAAGTTCCGCTTTTTCCAATGCATTTGCCGCCTGGCTCCCGGTTTTCTGCCTTGTTCCATTCCCGGTCTGGCTGGCGGGCATGTTCTCCGCCCTATTCCCAGAGTTTCCCACAGGTAAATCCGGCATGACCAGATCAGGGAACCCTGCTTCCGAGGCGCTTTCCGGCATCCCCCCCATTTGAGCCCTCTCTTTCGCAACCGACGTTTCCCGCTTTTCCCTGCCCGGAGCGTATGCCGTTTCTTCGCCTGCCGTTTTTGCAGTTGTTCGAAAGGATGCAGGAGACTTCG
>JAAWKU010000025.1 GCA_022797535.1 Lachnospiraceae bacterium
GCGGGCGGCTTTAAGGCCGGCGCGGTGGGAACTTCCGCAGCGCTGATTTTCGGTTATCTGGCCAGCCTGATATTCAATCCCAAATCAAAAGACTGAACCCACAGCAGAACGCATGCCGCAGAAGGTCCCAGGGGGGCGTGTGAAGAAGGAACCAGGGCGTGCAAGTATAAAGGGACGAAGGATGAAGAAAAAATTATGTCAAGCTGGTTGATTTACGCAGGAATATTAATTTATATGGAGATCGTGTTTCACCTGGGCTGTTTTGGGCTGGTGGGCATAAATCCTGTTTTTTCCATAGGACTGATTGCGCTGATTGCCGCTCTGCAGGCGCTGATCAGCGGCAGCCTGACCAGGCGGAACAGGCACAGGGCCTTCTGGATTATGGTGGTGCTGGAGTATCTGATCTTTTTTGTGCAGACAGTGTACTTTCGGATTTTCCAACAGCCCCTGCAGATCAAGGCCATGCTGGTGGGCGGACAGGACGCCCTGACCAATTACTGGCGGGAGGCCCTGGTGGGTCTGCTTCACGCCTCCCCGCTGCTGATCCTGCTGGCTTTGCCCATGGCCGGGGTGGCGTTGTGGAGGCATCTTACCACCTGGGAGCTGCCCTATCTCAGTTCCATCAGGAAGCTGCGGATGGGCTTGATCGCCGGAGTGGCGCTGATCTACTGTGTCAGCGTCATGGAGATCGGGCGAGTGCTGGATACTCTGTACGCGGAGGAGTACCGGGAATTCTACGATCCCATATCGGTGATGCAGGATATGGGCGTGATCGCCATGGTGCAGCGGGACAGCGCCTATGAACTGGGGGAAATGCTGGAGTCTCTGTGGGACAGGGTATCGGAGCCGCGCCCTGGGAGAGAGGATCCCGACAGACAGCTGGCGCAGGGAAGCAGCAGCGAGCCCGGCGGTGATTTGGATGTGCCGGAGCCGGGAACGGAATCCACGGCGGAACCGGAGCCGGAGGGCGGTATTCCCATTGTGGAGCCCACGGCAGAGCCTGTGCTGGATACATCACCCAATGTGTGGAACCTGGATATGGCAAAACTGGCGGAACTGTCCCAGGGAAGCAAGGAGACAGAGTGGCTGGCGGATTATCTGGGGGAAGTACAGCCCACCAATCGCAACGAGTACACCGGTATGTTCCAGGGTTACAACCTGATTTTTCTCACGGCGGAAGGTTTTTCCACCTATGCCATCCGGGAGGATCTGACCCCCACCCTGTACAAGATGGTGAATTCCGGCTTCGTGTTTAACAATTATTATGTGCCCCTGTGGCAGACCAGTACCAGCGACGGGGAGTATGTGAATACCACGGGACTGATCCCTGACGGGCAGTTCAGCATGCGCAAGAGCATTCCTCTGGATATGGCTTTTACACTGCCCCGGTTCTTTTCCAAGGAAGGAGTGTATAACTGGGCCTACCACAACAACAGCCTGTCCTACTATGAACGTTATCAGACCCATCCCAACCTGGGCTATGACTTCAAGGCTTCCAAGCTGGGGGATCTGTCTGAAGAGGAGTACGGGGACAAGATTTTCTATATGGAACATGCGGGCGCCTGGCCGGCTTCCGATTATGAGATGATGTTGGGAACAGTGCCGGAGTATGTAAATCTGGACCGTTTTGACGTGTATTACATGACGGTTTCCGGCCATATGAACTACAGCTTTTCAGGCAACCGCATGTCCAGCTGGCACAAGGAGGAAGTACAGGGCCTGGAGATGTCGGAGAATGCCCAGGCTTATATTGCCTGTCATATTGAACTGGATAAAGCCATGGCCAGTCTGCTGGAGCAGTTGGAGGCCGCTGGACAGCTGGACAGGACGGTGATCTGTCTCAGCGCGGATCACTATCCCTATGGCATGACTCAGGAGCAGTATGAGGAACTGGCGGGGAGAGATCTGTCCCAGGATATGGATACTTACCGTAACAGCCTGATCCTGTGGAACGCTGCCATGGAGGAGCCGGTGGTGGTGGATAAGGTATGCGGCTCCATGGATCTGCTGCCCACGCTGCTGAATCTGTTCGGTTTTGACTACGATTCCAGAATGTACGCAGGGCGGGACATTTTTTCGGATCAAGAGGGAATGGTGATCTTCAACGACAGGAGTTTTGTGTCGGATACTGTGGCTTACAGCCGCAAGGCCAAGACCACTTCCTGGAAGGTGGAAATGTCGGAGGAGGAGCAGGAGGCTTATATGGATCAGGCCAAGCAGGAGGTGAAAGACCGCTATAATTTCAGCGCCTATATTCTGCGCAATGACTACTATGGCGTGATCCGGCAGTGCCTGGATGAAGAAAAGACGGCGGAAAACCCGGAGAGGCCCGCTGAGGCGGTATTGCCCTGGCCGACGCCGGAGCCCGCCCCCACAGTGGAACCCACCCCCGCCGGCGGCAGCCCGGGTGGAGGAACTGTGGCACAGTAGCAGTCTCCCGTGCCTGCAGGCGGAATGCGGCACAGGAAAGGGAGTGACGGAGCCGCCGGCCCCGTGTCTGCGGGTATAATGCAGTCACAGGGTCATCCGGCTCCGCGGCTCAGAGTATGAGAAAGTATAGTGAAAGGCATCGACTGGAATCAGCCGGTGCCTTTTTTAACTATTGAATGGGGGCGTACAGCTTATGGCCGGGCATAAGCTGCTTACAAATTCTCATATGCGATGTTTTTACGGGAAAGATACCCGGTCAGCGCCTTATCCCAGATTAGGTCTGGCTCCTTGCTCATTACGAACGTGTGGTAGGCCGTGCCTGTGGTCAGCAGGGCGTGGGAGCCGTCGTATTTGACAGTCAGCACCAGGGCTTTGATCTGCTCCGGGGGCATGTCGCAATTTTGTGCCGCCAGGATCTTGCCCACCAGTTCCGGCTTGAGGTGCAGCACAAACTTAAAGTACAAGGGGGTGCGCTTGCCTTTGATCAGCCCGAACAGAAGCCCTTTCATCTCCTGCCAGGCAGCGAAGTCGTAGGGGCAGACCCGGGAGTCTTTCTGCTCTTCCGGAGTGAAAAAATCTCTGTTCACATGCCCGTCTATGGTGAAGGTGTGCGCCGTAGACACCGCGGCCTCAGCCAGCAGGAAGGGGTCAAAGGCGTCGCCTGTGAGAAGCTGCGCCATGAAATTTTTGGTGTTGGTGATCTGTAATGCCAGCATATGTTTCACTCCTGATAAGTGTTTCATGGGTATAGATTATTTTAACATAAACCGGATGGCCAGCGCAAGTTCCGTAAAGAAAATCGCGGGCATGCCCCACACAAAGTACCAGTGCCTGGTCTTGTGGCGGAAAAGCTGCATGCCGACGATGGAGCCCAGGCCGCCGCCCAGCAGGGCGATGAAAAAGAGAGTGGCCTCGGGGATGCGCCACTGATGCCGGATGGCTTTTCTCTTGTCCAGCCACATGCTGGCCAGTCCCGCCAGATTGATGCAGATCAGATATGCTGCTATAAAATATGCCATTTATATTACCATGCCTTTCCGAATGGGAATCCTCATTTCAGGGAGCCCATGGGTTCGTGCTGATCCCAGTTTCCCATGAGAGGAAAGGAACTTCCCTGGGATACGCATAAAAGAGGGGCCGTGGCCCCTCTTTTATGCGGGATTACAGAATCCTCGCAGAGCGTGGTT
The DNA here is from genome assembly GCA_022797535.1 of Lachnospiraceae bacterium. Classification (GTDB taxonomy): domain Bacteria; phylum Bacillota; class Clostridia; order Lachnospirales; family Lachnospiraceae; genus Acetatifactor. The sequence continues at coordinate 3,618 of JAAWKU010000025.1, forward strand.
TTTTGCCTGCGGGAATATTTTACTGCTGATCCGCTTCCTGCATCTTCATGGCGCGAACCTTGAGGGACAGGCCAAAGAGATTGATGAAGCCTTCCGCGTCGTGGTGGTCGTACAGGTCGCCGGTGGTGAAGGAGGCAATGCTCTCGTTATACAGGGAGTAAGGAGAGGTGGTTCCGGCCTTAATAATGTTGCCCTTGTAAAGCTGGAATTTCACTTCGCCCGTGACATATTCCTGGGTCTTTTCAATGAAAGCCTGCTCAGCCTCCCGCAGAGGAGTGAACCACTTGCCTTCGTATACCAGACTGGCGAAACGGCTGCCCATTTCTTTCTTCAGGGCATAGGTGTCGCGGTCCAGGATCAGTTCTTCCAACTGCTGATGCGCCTCCATCAGGATGGTGCCGCCGGGGGTTTCATACACGCCCCTGGATTTCATGCCCACCACGCGATTCTCCACGATGTCGATGATGCCCACGCCGTGTTTTCCGCCCAGCTCGTTCAGCCTGCGGATGATGTCGGATACTTTCATCTTCTCACCGTTTACCGAAGTTGGCACCCCTTTTTCGAAAGTCAGAGTTACATATTCGCCCTGGTCGGGAGCCTTCTGGGGAGTGGTGCCCAGCACCAGCAGATGTTCATAGTTAGGCTCGTTGGCAGGATCCTCCAGTTCCAAACCCTCATGGCTGATATGCCACAGATTGCGGTCACGGCTGTAGGAGGAGTCGGCGGAGAAAGGCAGATCAATGCCATGGGCCTTGCAGTATTCGATCTCGGACTCGCGGGAATCCATGTTCCACTTATCGCTTCTCCAGGCGGCGATAATCTTGATGTCCGGGGCCAGAGCCTTGATTCCCAGTTCGAAACGGATCTGGTCATTGCCCTTGCCGGTGGCGCCGTGGCAGATGGCAACCGCACCTTCCCTGCGGGCGATCTCCACCAGTTTCTTGGCGATCAGGGGCCTTGCCATGGAAGTGCCCAGCAGATATTTGTTCTCATAGATGGCGTTGGCCTGCACGCAGGGCACGATGTACTCGTCGCAGAACTCGTCGGTCACGTCCAGAATGTACAGCTTCTCCGCGCCGCAGAACTTGGCCCGCTCCTCCAGGCCGTCCAGCTCCTCGGCCTGTCCGCAGTCGATACATACACAGATGACCTCGTAGTCGTAGTTCTCTTTCAGCCAGGGGATGATGGCGGTGGTATCCAGGCCGCCGGAATACGCCAAAACAACTTTTTCTTTCATGTTTACTCCTTTCATGGTCAGGTAATTGCGAAACTCCCTTTGTGTCCCAGGAATGGGCGATATGGACAATACATCAGGAAAATGCGTAAGTCTTACCTGTGGGATAATGGCTTGAATTTATGTACTGGAAATACTATATACTTTTCAGAACAATATTGCAAGCCCTAATAGTGAATAAAATACAAAGAAATATTTGTATAAAACCTATAAAATATACACAAATCTGTATATAACAGGGGTGTTTGGGAATAAATATTCATGAAAACAAAAATCCCTGGGGGGACCCGGGAATATTTTGCCTGCGCTTTGAATTGTATCTGCCATAGGGTCCGCCTCAAGCCAATCCATAGGATTTTCAGGCGCTTTGCCAATGTTTTCCCTGGCTGCTTTTGGCACAGTGTCAAAATATGATTAAGAATAATAAAAACCATCACATTTTTACTGACAGGATTGCCCTGCGTGTGGTAAACTTAAAACATATGGAATCAAAATAGAATATACATAATGTACAGTACAGGGCGACAAAAGTGTATATGAGATAAAATATATGCATTTTTTGGGACAAAAAGAATAATCATGCAAAAATCTCTTGACGCCATATATTTTTTATGCAATGATAGGAAAAGCTGACGGGAGAAATCCACTGGGGAAGTGATGGGGGTCTGCAGAATTCCTTTTTGGAGCGGGTTCCGGGGCAGGCTGTCAGCGCTTCGTGCATAAAGACGCAGGTTCTCTATCAGCAGGAAACGGTTGTCTTTTACGCCAAAATAGAGTATGATGGCAGGAGGGACAAAGGATATTACCGATGAAAGGAAGGGCAGTATGATAAAAGCGGGAATTATCGGGGCCACCGGGTATGCGGGGGGCGAATTGGTGCGGATTCTGACGGGGCACAGAGATGTGGAGATCAAGTGGTACGGCTCCAGGAGTTATATAGACCAGAGGTATTGTGATGTATACCGGAATATGTTTCGGATTGTGGAGGATGTGTGCAGGGACGATAATCTGGCACAGCTTGCGGAGGAAGTGGATGTGATTTTTACGGCCACGCCCCAGGGCTTTCTGGCCGGGCTCCTGACAGAGGGGATCCTGGGGAAGGTGAAGGTAGTGGATCTCTCTGCGGACTATCGGATCAAAGATGTGGCGGTATATGAAAAATGGTACAAGATAGAGCATAAGTCTCCCCAGTTTATCCGGGAGGCTGTCTATGGCCTGTGCGAGATCAACAGGGGACAGATTACGGAGCAGACCAGACTCGTGGCCAATCCCGGATGCTATACCACCTGCTCCATATTGACCGCGTATCCCCTGGTGAAGGAGGGGTTGATTGACACGGACACCCTGATCGTGGACGCCAAGTCCGGTACCTCGGGAGCGGGGCGGGGAGCCAAATTGCCCAATCTTTACTGTGAGGTGAACGAGAATATCAAGGCTTACGGCGTGGCCGGTCACAGGCATACTCCGGAGATCGAGGAGCAGCTGGGCTATGCGGCAGGGAGGCCCCTGGTGATTAATTTTACTCCTCATCTGGTGCCCATGAACCGGGGCATTCTGGTGACGGAGTACGCCAGACTGATTCCCAGGGCGGATGGCAGCCTGCCCTCCTATGAGGAAATCAGGGCTGTTTACGACCGGTATTACGCCGGAGAAAAATTTGTCCGTGTGCTGGATCAGGGGGTCTGCCCTGAGACCAAGTGGGTGGAGGGCAGCAACTATGTGGATGTGAACTTTGTCATTGATGAGCGCACAGGCCGGATCATTCTGATGGGGGCCCTGGACAATCTGGTAAAGGGCGCGGCGGGACAGGCGGTACAGAACATGAATCTGCTCTTTGGACTGCCGGAGAGCGAGGGGCTGGAACTGGTACCCTGCTTTCCGTAAGATTTGCGCCGCATTCCTGACGGAAGCGCGGAACCATATCCCGGAAATGGGATGAGGGCTTCTAAAATCGAAAGACATGGAGTTGAGGGGGAGGAAAAGATGGATATACGGATAAAACCGATGGAATCCGACGCCGAGATCCGGGGCAAGGCATATGTGCACTGGAAGGCCTGGCAGGAGACATATCCCGGGCTTGTGGACCGGGCCTATCTTGAGGAGCTTACCCTGGAAAAATGCACAGACATGGCATTCCGCTGGCCAGACCATATTCTGGTGGCCAAGGACGGTGAAAAAGTGGTGGGGTTTGTGGGGTATGGCCCCGGCTGTGACGATGCCCTGCCGGAGACGGGCGAGATATATGCCATCTATATTTTGGCAGCATACTATGGCAGGAGAGTTGGTTATGCGCTTATGACTGCCGCCGTTGAGAGACTTTCTGAATACGAAAAGATTGCGGTGTGGGTTCTGGAAGGCAACCAGCGGGCGATTCGTTTTTATCAGCGGTATGGATTTCTGCCGGACGGAACCAGGAAGCAGATCACTCTGGGCACGGCCAACACAGAGGTGCGCATGATTTTATCTGGAAAGCGGCGGCCTGGTTTTGACGATGTAAGAGAGGAAAAGTAATGCAGGAGAAAACATTTGAGATACGGACAATGAACGCCGGGGATTATCCGGGCCTTTACGCCCTGTGGATGACCATCAGGGGATTCGGCATCCGAAGCCTGGATGACTCCCGGGAGGGTGTGGAGCGCTTCTTAAAGAGGAATCCGGAGAGCAGCGTGGTGGCGGTGGCCCGGGACGGCTCTGTCGTGGGGGGCATCCTCTGCGGACATGACGGCAGGCGGGGCTGTCTGTACCATGTATGTGTGCGGGAGGATTACCGGCGGCTGGGTATCGGCAAGGCCATGGTGGTGCATTGCATGAATGCCCTGAAAGCGGAGGGAATCAACAAGGTGAGTCTGATCGCCTTTACCCGCAATGATGTGGGAAACGCTTTCTGGAATACCATGGGGTGGACCCGGCGGCTGGATCTGAACTACTATGACTTCACATTAAACGAGGCCAATATCACGGCATTTAACCAGTAGGCGGTGGGAATGCGTGGTGGCAGGGGATATGCGGAACTTAAATAGAGGAGAATGTAAATGAAACAGATTGACGGCGGAGTGACCGCAGCGAAAGGCTTTGAGGCCGCAGGCACAGAGGCGGCGGTAAAATATCAGAACAGGAAGGACATGGCGCTGATCTACAGTACTTCCCCCTGCAGGGTGGCGGGTACTTTTACCAGCAATGTGGTAAAGGCTGCGCCGGTGAGATGGGATCAGAAAGTGGTGGCGGAGTCCCCCTATGCCCAGGCGGTGGTGGTAAATTCCGGCATTGCCAACGCCTGCACGGGACAGGCGGGCATGGACTGCTGCAGAGCGGAGGCGGAATGTGCCGGAAAATTGCTGGGGATCCCGGCGGAGGCGGTGCTGGTGGCTTCCACCGGCGTCATCGGCATGGCCATGCCCGTGGAGCGGCTCTGCGGCGGGATTGAAAAGCTGGCTGCTGCCAGAGAGCGCAGCCGGGAGGCAGGGCTGGCCGCCGCCCAGGCCATCATGACCACCGACACGGTCTCCAAGGAGATCGCGGTGGAAGTAGAGATCGGCGGCCGGACCGTGACCATCGGCGGCATGTGCAAGGGTTCTGGCATGATCCATCCCAACATGTGCACTATGCTGGCGTTTCTGACCACGGATGTGCATATTTCCAGAGAGATGCTGCAGCGGGCGGTGAGCGCCACGGTGGTGGACTCTTTCAATATGATCTCGGTGGACGGGGACACCTCCACCAATGATACGCTGCTGGTGCTGGCCAATGGCCAGGCAGGCAATCAGGAGATCACTTCTGAGGGAGCGGATTATGAAGTTTTCTGTCAGGCACTGGACTTTATCTCTGTCTATCTGGCCCGGAAGATGGCCGGGGACGGAGAGGGGGCGACTTGCCTGTTTGAGGCCAAAGTGATCGGCGTGGATACAAAGGAGCATGCCCGCGTTCTGGCCAAGTCCGTGATCTGCTCCTCCCTGAGCAAGGCGGCGATCTACGGCCATGACTGCAATTTTGGACGCTTTTTATGTGCTTTGGGATACAGCGGCGTGGGTTTTGACCCGGACAGAGTGGATCTGTGGTTTGAGAGCCGGGAGGGCAAGGCCACGGTGTACAGCCAGGGGAGCCCTGTTCCCTACAGCGAGGAGGAGGCCACCAGAATCCTTTCCGCACCGGAAGTCACGGTGGTGGCGGATATGCATATGGGCGATGCCCAGGCCACGGCCTGGGGCTGCGATCTCAGTTATGATTACGTGAAAATCAATGCGGATTACCGTTCATAAAATACATAGAACATAAAGCAGCATATCTGGAGCAGGCGCACCGCGGCCATATATGGATCACCCGGACTGCGTGCCGTAAGGAGATATGCGGAACTATAAAACAGCAAATCTACTGTAGGCGCGCTGATCCATATAGGGGCGCGTTGCGGCCATATATGGATCACCCGGACTGCGCGCCGGAGGGAGATATGCGGAACTATAATAGGAGGAAATATATGAGCGAAGTAGTAATATCGGATGCGGTACGTTATATCGGCTGCGACGACCATGAGATCGACCTGTTTGAGAGCCAGTACAGGGTGCCTCACGGGGTATCTTACAATTCCTACCTGATTGTGGATGAAAAAACCGCCATCATGGACACGGTGGACGCCAGGACCACGGAGGAATGGCTTGCCAATCTGGAACGGGAATTGGACAGTACGACCCAGCGCAGGCCGGATTATCTGGTGGTATCTCATCTGGAGCCTGACCATGCCGCCAATATTCAGAAGGTCTGCGAGAAGTACCCGGAACTTATGGTGGTGGGAAGCGCCAAGACCTTTGCCATGCTGCCCCAGTTTTTTACCATGGATTTCAGCGGCCGCAAAGTGGAGGTCAAGGAGGGGGATACTCTGTGCCTGGGCCGCCATACCCTGCGCTTTTATATGGCTCCCATGGTGCATTGGCCGGAGGTCATGGTATCTTACGAGGAGACCGAGAATATTCTGTTCTCGGCAGACGGTTTCGGCAAGTTCGGGACGCTGGACACCCAGGAAAACTGGGACTGTGAGGCGCGCCGCTACTATATGAATATTGTGGGCAAATACGGAGCGCCTGTACAGGCCCTGCTGAAGAAGGCGGCGGCCCTGGACATACAGATCATATGCCCTCTTCACGGCCCGGTGCTGAAAGAAAATCTGTCTCATTATCTGGAAAAATATGAGATCTGGTCCAGCTACCTCCCGGAGGACGCGGGTGTTACCATTGCCTTTGCCTCCATCCATGGCAACACGGCTGCCGCCGCCAGGGAACTGGCAGCTCTGCTGGAAGAGAAGGGACAGAAGGTAAGCCTGTTTGACCTGGCCCGGGATGACATGGCGGAAGCCGTGGAGGACGCTTTCCGATACGACAGGCTGGTGCTGGCGGCAGCCACCTATGACGGAGGCCTGTTTCCCTGCATGGAGGATTTTCTCTATCATCTGAAACTGAAAAACTATCAGAAGAGAACCGTGGGAATCCTGGAAAACGGCTCCTGGGCTCCCATGGCCGGAAAGCTGATGAAGGAGTATGTGGAGAACTTCAAGGATTGTGTGCTGGCAGAGCCGGTGGTTACCGTAAAGTCTGTTTTGAACACGGCCAGCCGGGAGCAGCTGGGGCTGTTGGCCGACACATTGGCGAAAACAGAGTAAACCGTTAAACGGGGTCTTTAAGCGGCAGAGGAATCTGAAAGAAGAAAGGAAGATATATGGAAAAGGATATGGAACTGGTGATGCACAAGGCGGAGACCCTGATCGAGGCATTGCCCTACATTCAGAAATTCAACCGCAAGATCATTGTGGTTAAATACGGCGGCAGCGCCATGAGCAATGAGGAATTGCAGAAAAATGTGATCAAGGATGTGACTCTCCTGAAGCTGGTGGGCTTCAAGCCCATCATCGTCCACGGGGGCGGCAAGGAAATCAGCCGCTGGGTAGCAAAAGTGGGCAAGGAGGCCAGATTCGTAAACGGTCTGCGCGTCACCGACGCCGAAACCATGGAACTGGCGGAGATGGTGCTGGGCAAGGTGAATAAGGGCCTGGTGACCATGGTACAGGAACTGGGGGTCAAGGCCGTGGGGATCAGCGGCAAGGACGGGGGCCTGCTCACCGTGGAGAAAAAATACGCCGACGGACAGGATATCGGCTTTGTGGGCAATATCACCGAAGTAGATCCCAAAGTGCTCTATGATCTGCTGGAGAAGGATTTTCTGCCCATTGTGGCTCCCATCGGACTGGATGAACATTTTCAGACCTACAATATCAATGCGGACGATGCCGCCTGTGCCATCGCAAAGGCTGTGGGGGCGGACAAGCTGGTATTCCTCACCGACATCGAGGGGCTGTACAAGGACATCCAGGACAAGTCCAGCTTTATCTCACGTCTGTCGGCTTCCGAGGCGGACGAACTGATCGGCGGCGGGTTTATCGGCGGCGGCATGCTGCCCAAGCTGTCTAATTGCACTTCCGCCATCAGGGGCGGTGTGAACCGGGTTCATATTCTGGACGGCCGGGTGCCCCACAGTCTGCTGCTGGAGGTATTCACCAACAACGGCGTGGGAACGGCGATTATCAATGACGAAGAAATGGGAGGGCTTTCCCAATGATGAAAGAATATATCGACGAGGCGGAGAAAGCGCTGCTTCATACCTACAACCGTTATCAGGTGGTGCTGGAAAAAGGCGACGGCGTATATCTCTACGATATGGAGGGAAAGCGCTACCTGGATTTCGTGTCCGGTATTGCCGTGTTTGCTTTGGGCTATAATAATAAAGCGTACAATGATGCGCTGAAGGCCCAGATTGACAAGCTGATTCACACCTCCAACTATTATTACAATCTGCCGGCCATCGAGGCTGCCCGGAAGATCAAGAAAGTGTCCGGCATGGACAGGGTGTTTTTCACCAATTCCGGGGCGGAAGCCGTGGAGGGGGCCATCAAGGCCGCCAGAAAATATGCCTGGTTAAAGGACGGACGCACAGATCATGAGATCATCGCCATGGAACATTCATTCCACGGCAGGACCATGGGGGCTCTTTCGGTGACGGGGAATCCCAAGTACCGGGAAGCGTTTGAACCCATGATCGGCAATATCCGTTTCGCCCGCATGAATGATTTTGACAGCGTGACGGCCCAGGTGACAGACAGGACCTGCGCCATCATTCTGGAGACGGTACAGGGGGAAGGAGGCATTTATCCTGCCGAAGAGGAGTTCCTGCAAAAGCTGCGCGCTCTCTGTGACCAGAGGGATATCCTTCTCATTCTGGACGAGATCCAGTGCGGTATGGGGCGCACTGGATTTATGTACGCCTGGCAGCGCTATGGCGTGAAGCCGGATATTATGACCACTGCCAAGGCGCTGGGCTGCGGCGTGCCGGTGGGCGCGTTCCTGATGACGGAGAGAGTGGCCCGGAATTCCCTGGCGGCGGGAGATCATGGAACCACCTACGGCGGCAACCCTCTGGCGGCGGCGGCCATCTGCAAGGTGCTGGAATTGTTTGAGGAGCAGAAGGTGCTGGAGAACGTGAGGGAGGTGGGGCCTTATCTCAGCAAAAAGCTGGAGGAACTGGCCTGCAGACACCACTGCGTCGAGACCCATCGGGGCGTAGGACTGATGCAGGGGCTGGTATTCCGAAAGCCTGTGGCAGAGATCATTAACAGAGCCCTGGAGAAGGGGCTGATCCTGATTAACGCGGGTTCCCATATCATTCGCTTTGTGCCTGCGCTGGTAATCGGCAGGGCGGAGGTGGATGCCATGATTGAAATATTGGATAGCTGTATAGAGGATTGACGGAATCGGAGGACCGTGGAGCGGCTGCGGGACTCCCGGACAGGAAAGAGGGTATTATGCATATTACCGATAGAATTGCGGCGGTCCTGCTGGTGGGGACGTTGACCACCGGGCTTTACGCAGGCAGCTTCATAGACTGGGACAGTGAGGATGCGCAGCAGAATCCGCTGGCGTTCCTGAACCAGAAGGAAACCATACGGATCTGGTATGGGGATGAGGCTCTGACGGATTATATCAACAGTGCCGCCGTGGCTTTTGGGGAGGCCCACAATGTGCGGGTCTTTCCCTACTATGTGGCGGAGAACGACTATCTGGAGACCATAAACAGAGCCACATTGGGCGGGGAGCAGGATATGCCGGCCATGCCGGATGCCTACCTGATCAGTCACGACTTGCTGGAGAAAGCCTATCTGGCGGGCCTGGCAGTGCCGGTGGAGGACGCGGCGGGTGTGATGGACGAGGCCCATTTTCCCAGGGCGGCGCTGTCGGCGGTGTCCTATCACGGAAAACAGGTGGCGTACCCCCTGTACTATGAGACCAGCGCCCTGCTTTACAATGAGACTTATCTGTACGAGTGGGCCAGGCAGCAGGCAGGCAAGGCGGATTCGGAGTCCGGCGCCGACGGGGAGGGGGAATTTGAAGAGTTGGACGAGCTTCCCGATGAGGAGAACGCTTCGGTGGTATTTGATGAAGAGACCCTGGAGCTGCGGACGGAGCAGTTTTTTAACGAGGCGGTGCCGGCCACGGTGAGCGACATTCTCCAGATGGCGGACAGCTTTGATCCTCCGGAGACGGTGGAAGGGATTTTTTCCTGGGATGTATCAGACATTTTTTACAATTATTCCTTTGTGGGCAATTATATGAATGTGGGGGGAGAAGCCGGGGATGACAGAAGCCGCATCGACATATACAACCCGGAATCCATTGCCAGCCTGGAGATCTACCAGGGGCTGAACCAGTTCTTCTCCATTGATTCATCCAAAGTGTCTTACAATTCGGTGCTGCAGGACTTTCTGGAGGGAAAGCTGGTGTTCACCATTGCCACCACTGACGCTGCGGCAGTTTTGGCCCAGGCTAAGGCGGACGGAAGTTTTGCCTACGATTACGGCGTGGCTCTGATGCCGGATCCCAGCGGAGAACTGGCAGGCCGCTCCATGTCTGTGACCAGTGCGGTGGCTGTCAACGGCTACTCCCAGCATCAGGAACTGGCTAATGCGTTTGCGGCTTTTCTGGTGGACGGCTACGCGGAGAATCTGTACGAGCACACGGGAAAGGCATCTGCCAACCGTACCGTCAATCAGGACAACGGCCCTTTACAGATATTCCTGGAAGAGTATGAGGACAGCATGCCCATACCCAAGCTGATGGAGGCCAGCAATTACTGGATTCAGCTGGAAGTGCTGATTGCCAGAGTGTGGAACGGAGAGGACGTGAGCAGCCTGGTGGAGCAGCTGGATCAGCAGATGCGCACGCAGATCGTTAAAAACTGAATATTTTCCGCATATGGAACCAATCATCAGGATATCCTATTGATGGGACTCTAATTCAGAAAGGACAGAGAGATGATTGGTTTTTTTATTGCTCTGATATCGGGAGCGCTGATGAGCGTTCAGGGGGTGTTCAACACCCAGGTGACAAAAAATTCCAGTATATGGGTTGCCAGTGCCTTCGTGCAGTTTACCGCGCTGCTGGTCTGTCTGGGGGCATGGCTGATTACGGACAGGAGCAGTCTGCTGGCTCCTCTCAGGGTGGAACCCAAATATATGCTGCTGGGAGGCGCGATCGGAGCCTTTATCACCTATACGGTCATAAAAGGGATGGAAGCGCTGGGGCCGGCCCGGGCGGTGATGCTGATCGTGGTGGCGCAGCTTTTGGTTGCCTATGTGATCGAGCTGCTTGGATGGTTCGGCGTGGAGAAGCAGCCCTGGGAGTGGCGCAAAGCCCTGGGTATGGCCATAGCGATTGCGGGAATAATTGTCTTTAAATGGAAATGACCCCGTAAGAAAATTAAAAAAATTTAAGCATTTTCTACTTGTCAAGGGAAAATACATCCGATACAATAAATCTATCAGCATAGAGAGGCATTCCGAGTACCGCAGGGGAAAGGAACTATGATGAGAATCATACAAACTAAAATCATTCTTGTATGCTTTTGGATGTCGCTGGTCTTGAGCGGCTGCAGTCGCAGCGGAGAGATCCTGTATTTTGACCGGGAAGAAGATGGAAACGAGTATGCCCAGGATACGGGCGGGGATGTGGACCGGGCCTCCTGGAAGGAGTTGTCGGAGGAAGAGCCGGAAGCCCTCAGGCAGATCTGTGTTCATGTCTGCGGCCAGGTGCGCAGGCCGGGTGTGGTGATGCTGCCCGAAGGCAGCCGGGCCTGGGAGGCGGTGGAGGCAGCGGGGGGATTGTCCGGGGAAGCCCATGAGGCGGCGGTAAATCTGGCGGCTGTGCTTCAGGATGGAGAGAAATTGTATATACCGGCCCTGGGCGAGAATCTGACGGACGACGCAGATACCGGCGGCCTGGTCAACATAAACACGGCGGACAGCGCCGGTCTCCAGACCCTGCCCGGCATCGGTGAGAGCCGTGCGGCAGATATTTTGTCCTATCGGGAGAAGCACGGCGGCTTTCAATCCGTGGAGGAGATCATGCAGGTCCCGGGCATCAAGGAAAGCACTTACGAGAAGATTAGAGATCAAATAACGGTAAATGGAACATAGGCTGAGAAAAATGTGCGCACAGGGAAGGATGGTTGACAAAAGTGGCTGCAAAAAGGGCTTTGGTAGTGGATGATGAGAAATTGATCGTGAAGGGGATACGGTTCAGCCTGGAACAGGATGACATGCAGGTGGACTGTGCCTATGACGGGGAGGAGGCTCTGGAACTGGCCCGGGCCAATCGGTACGACATTATCCTGCTGGATATTATGCTGCCAAAGCTGACAGGTTTTGAAGTGTGCCAGCAGATCCGGGAGTTTTCCAATGTGCCCATTATCATGCTCACGGCCAAGGGCGATGACATGGACAAGATCCTGGGACTGGAGTACGGTGCGGATGACTATATCACCAAACCTTTCAACATCCTGGAGGTAAAAGCACGTATCAAGGCCATTATGCGCCGGGTGGAGCCCAAGAAGGGGCAGGCGGAGGCCCGCAGGGATCTGGTCAGCGGTGAGATGAGGCTGGACTGTGAAGGCAGGCGGGCTTATATCACGGGCAGGGAGATCGGTCTGACGGCCAAGGAATTTGAAGTGCTGGAACTGCTTATGACCAATCCCAACAAGGTGTACAGCCGGGAAGCGCTTCTGAAGATTGTCTGGGGTTCCGACTATCCCGGCGACGTGCGGACGGTAGATGTACATATCAGGAGATTACGCGAAAAGATTGAGAGCAATCCCAGCGAGCCTCAATATGTGCATACCAAATGGGGGGTAGGGTACTATTTCTACAATGTATAAGCCATGCTGAAAGAATATCTTATTAAAATCAGAGAATTTTATCATCAGAACCTCAGCTTCCGCAGTCTGCGCGTCAGGATTTTCCTGATTGTGCTGGTGGTGGGCACAGTCCCCAGCGTTGCCATGCGTTATGGGATCATGCGGAATTACGAAGAGCGGGCCGTGGAACTTCGGACGGCGGCGGTGCAGAGCCAGTTGCGGATCATAGCGGACCATCTGATCAACGAGGATTATCTGGCCATGCAGAGTTACCCCGGGTTCAGCGCGGAATACTCGGGCAGCAGCAGCTTCAAGGTGATCAATGCGGAGTTGGAGATGCTGTCCAATCTGTATGACGGAAGGGTGCAGATCATCAGCGGGAACTTGCGTGTTATAAAGGATACATACGCAATCAGTGAGGGAAAGACAATTATCTCGGAAGAAGTGATCAAATGTTTCATGGGAGAGAGTCTATCCAATTATGACGACCGGAATGGATACATCGAGATGACCATCCCCATTATAGACAACAAGAATGTGGACAAAGAGCAGGAGACCACAGGGGCAGTGACGGTGGGAGGCGTAAAACAGCCGGATCCCCGGGTCAAGGGGGTGATGCTGACCAGCATCTCCACCGCCTATATCATGGATACCATGGATATTCTAAACCGCAAGGCCATCATTCTGGAGACGCTGATGATCATGGTTATTGTGGCCATCGCGCTGGTGCTGGCCGTGGTGCTGGCCAGGCCCTTTGAGCGCGTTACCAGAGCTATCAACAGGGTGAAGGAAGGGTACAGCAATGAGAGTATTTCGGTTCCGGACCTGACGGAGACGGAACATATCGTGGAGGCATTCAACCAGCTCCTCCAGCGTATGAAGGTGCTGGATGATTCCCGGCAGGAGTTCGTCTCCAACGTGTCCCATGAGTTAAAAACCCCCCTGGCCTCCATGAAGGTGCTGGCGGATTCCCTGCTGGTGCAGGAGGATGTGCCTGCGGAACTGTATCAGGAGTTCCTGGAGGATATCGTGTCGGAGATCGACCGGGAGAATCGGATTATCACGGATCTTCTGACTCTTGTGAAGATGGACAAGAAAGTGTCGGGCCTGAATATTGCAGCCATCAATATCAATGATCTGACAGAACTTATATTGAAGCGGCTGCGCCCCATTGCCCGGAAAAAGGACGTGGAAGTAGTGTTTGAGAGCGTGCGTCCCGTGACGGCGGAGGTGGACGAGGTCAAGATGACGCTGGTGATGTCCAATCTGGTGGAGAATGCCATCAAGTATAATAAGGAACATGGTTGGGTGAAAGTGGTGTTGGACGCGGATCATCAGTATTTTACTTTTGAGGTCAGCGATTCCGGCATCGGTATTCCCGAGGACTGTCTGACGCAGATTTACGAGCGTTTTTACCGGGTGGATAAATCCCATTCCAGGGAGATCGGGGGCACCGGCCTGGGCCTGGCCATCACCAAGAACGCTGTGCTGATGCATATGGGTTCCATCACCGTGACCAGCACGGAGGGGGAGGGATCCACCTTTCTGGTCAAGATTCCCCTGAACTATATCGCGCAATAAAGAGGCGGGAGGAAAAAGATGAAGCGAATCGCTGCGGCGCTGCTTTTATTGTTCTGTCTGGCGTTCCTTGTTTCCTGCGAAGGCAGGCAGGAGGACAAGGCCAGGACTTACTCAGTGTATTATGTGAGCAATGCCGAGACTAAGATAGAGATGCATACGTATGAGATGGTGGCTGAAGATCTGGAGGGCCAGGTGACGGAACTTATGACCGCGCTGGCAACCACCCCGGCAAAGCTGGAGTATAAAGCCCCTTTAAATATGGGATTCCAGGTACAGAGCATGGAAGTGAACATGGGAAAAGTGCATCTGGATATGTCGGAGAGTTACAATAGCCTGTCAGTGACCACGGAGGTACTGGTGAGGGCGGCCATTGTTAAGACGCTGACCCAACTGCCCCAGATCAACTTCGTATTCATCACCGTGAACGGCAATCCTTTGCTGGATTCTCTGGGCAATATTGTGTCTACCATGAACAGGGACCAGTTCGTGGAAAACGACGGAAACGCCATCAATACCTATGAGGAAGTCAAATTAAAACTGTATTTTGCCAATGAGGCGGGGGACCGGCTTATTGCCGCCAACCGCACCAGAGAGTACAGCACCAACATTTCTCTGGAAAAGCTGATTGTGGAAGAACTGATTAAGGGGCCCAGCAGGGAGGGGCTGTATCCCACCGTCAATCCGTCCACCAAGGTGGCCAGCGTGACGGTGAAGGACGGGGTGTGCTATGTCAATCTGGATGAGACTTTTCTGACACAGCCCTACAATGTGACGGCGGAGGCTACCATCTACTCCATCACCAACTCTCTGGTGGAACTGAGCAATGTGAATCGTGTCCAGATCTCCATTAATGGGGACAATACAGGCACCTATCGGGAAAAATACAGTTTTACAACATATTTCGAGCGCAATTTAGATATTGTTGCAAATTTGGAATAGAGTAGATAAGCCCGCTGCGGCGGGAGGAATGGAGTGTGCTTGAGAGGAATGCGAAGGCCGCTTTTCTGCGGCTGTATGGCGCTGGTTACGGTTATCGTACTCTGGCAGAGCCTGGCGGACCCGCCGCCTTGGGAATCCCGGTTGTCCAGGGATCTGGGGTTCTCCGGGGAAGCGCAGGGCTGGCCGGTGACTGTGACCGGCCAGGTATACCACAGAGAAGTCCGTACTCTGTACGGTGAGAAAGTTCTGTTTCTATATCTGAGATCTGTTACCGTATCGTCTGATGCGGAATCGGGGGACGAGACATCTGTCCCGAATATTTCAGAACAAACGATAGACGAAAGGCTGGTGTGTCAGCTTACAGTGGGTGGAGAAGCGGTCCATCAGGCTGCGGACCAGGCCCTGGTTCCATATGCCCGGGCGCGGGGGGAATCCGTGCCGCGTTCCCAGGAAGGACAGGTCAGTCTGGGCAGCCGGGTGGCGGTGCAGGGACAGCTGGAACTCTACCCACACGCGACGAACCCGGGCGAGTGGGACAGTGCGGACTACAACCTGATCACCGGGGTGGCGGGGCAGTTGAAACAGGCCCGGCTTCTGGGCAGTGATAACGGGCGTTGGCGCATCCGGGAGGGATTGCTTTGCTTTCGCGGTTTCCTGAAGGATCGGCTTTATCGAGGGCTTCCTTCCAGGGAGGCATCGGTGCTGGCCAGGATGCTGCTGGGGGAAAAAGACGGACTGGACCGGGAATTAAAGGAATTGTACCAGGATAACGGCATTGCCCATGTGCTGGCCATTTCCGGGCTGCATATTACCCTGCTGGGTATGGGGCTGTATCGGATGCTGCGCCGGTGGGGCTGTCCCATTATGCCCGCCGCCTTGGCCGGAGGCTGCGTGATTCTGCTCTACGGGGGTATGGTGGGCTGGG
The DNA here is from genome assembly GCA_022797535.1 of Lachnospiraceae bacterium. Taxonomy (GTDB): domain Bacteria; phylum Bacillota; class Clostridia; order Lachnospirales; family Lachnospiraceae; genus Acetatifactor. Next base: position 19,520 of record JAAWKU010000025.1, read on the forward strand.
GAATCTCGACGGCCCGGGCCATAGGCATGTACCTGATCCGCATGCTGGGAGAGATATGGGGCAGGCATTACGATATGCTCACAGCCATGGGGGTGCTGGCAGCAGGGATGATCTGTCATAATCCCAGGCTGGCGTACCACTGTGGGTTTCTACTATCCTTTGGGGCCGTGGCGGGGATGGGAATGGTATATCCCGCATTGCTGGAACTGCCCATATACACGAAACTGGACATGGCCGTGCGCAGAAAGAGACTGGCTGGAAAGAGACTTGCCAGAGAGAGACTTGCTGGAAAGAGCCTGATCCTGCTGCGGAACCTGGTGCAGGGACTGCTGGCAAGCCTGTCCATCACCCTGGCCACATTACCCATCCAGCTTTATTTTTTCTATCAGATTCCGATCTATGGCATTCTGCTGAACCTGGCGGTATTGCCTCTGATGGGGCTGCTGCTGGCAGGGGGATTGACTCTGATGGCCATTCCCGCCATTGTGCCCGTGAGATGGGTGGTGGTGGGGATATTGAACCTGTACGAGGGGATCTGCCGACTGGCCCAATGCCTGCCGGGACATCTGTGGATTACCGGCCGTCCCCAACTATGGCAGATAGCGGGATACTATGGGATTTTGGCCTTTACGGTCTTTCTGCTGACCAGAAAAGGAGAATCCCGGAAGGGCCTGCATTTCGGGAAGGGAAGAATGGGACTGGCGCTGTTGACCATGGCAGTCATACTTTTGGGCAGGCGCTGGGACCAGGGTTTTACTTTTACCATGCTGGATGTGGGCCAGGGAGATTGCGTCTGTGTGCGCGCTGCCCGGGGACAGGTCTATCTGTTTGACGCAGGAAGCAGCAGCCGGAGCCGCACGGGGGAGTATGTGCTGATTCCGTATTTGAAATATCGGGGTTTTGATACAGTGGACGGCATCTTTGTTTCTCACGGGGATCAGGACCATATAAATGCGGTGAAGGAACTGCTGACAGACAGCAAGGGGCTGCTGCTTAAGGCATTGTATCTTCCCCGGTTGGCGGAGCCATTGCCGGATTCCCTGGCACAGCTGCGGGAACTGGCCCGGGAGGCGGGGTGTCAGGTGCGTTATCTCTCTCAGGGCATGGGCTGGCAGCAGGGGGATTTCCGGCTGACATGCCTGTGGCCCACCGAGGGTTACCGGGGGGAAAGCAACGCCTCTTCCGCCTGTTATCTGTTGCAACAGGGAGAGTTCCACATGCTGCTCACCGGGGATGTGGAGGGGCCGGGAGAGAGGGAACTGGCGGCATATCTGGAGGAGATGTCTGTGCCGGAACTGGACGTGCTGAAAGTGGCCCATCACGGTTCCCGATATTCCACTTCCAGGGCATTCCTGCAGGCGGCTGTTCCCCGGCTGGCTCTGATTTCTGCAGGACAGGACAATTCTTATGGGCATCCTCATGGGGAAGCCCTGACGCGGCTGACGGAAGCGGGAAGTCGGATTGTACAAACGCCGGAAAGCGGCGCAGTGACGATTCGCCTGTTACATAATCAGATGTATGTTGAGCAATTTAACAGTAAATATTTAAAACAGTATTGATACACTCTGTTGGATAGAGTAGTATAAGAGGAGTATGTAGGAAAAGAACAGGAAATATCTTCTTTGTCCAGACCATGGTATAGGGGGAGAGGGGAGCATTATGTGTAAGAACGTACAGAGGGGATATGCCCCTGACGATCAGGTGGAGTTTAGGGGTGACGCAGTCCCCAAACTGCGCAGGGCAGCGCAGAATCTGTATTATCTGTTAAACCAGGGCTATCCTGTCAAGGGAGCTTCGGTGTTTGTGGGCAACCACTATCTGCTGTCAGAGAGACAGCGTCTGGCGCTGGTGAGGGCCGTGTCCTCACAGGAGCAGATTGCGAACAGGAAAAAGAAGGAACTTTCCGCTTTGCCCCAAGGTGGCGTGGTGCACATTGATGGTTTCAATACGATCATCACTCTGGAGGTGGCTCTGTCCGGTTCCCTGTTGCTGAGATGCATGGACGGAACGGTCCGGGACCTGGCGGCGCTCCGGGGCACTTATCGTCTGATTGACAAGACCACCCGGGCCATCGAGATGGTGGGCAGAATGCTGGAGAAAGGCGGGATCGGCAGAGCGGTGTTCTATCTGGACTCTCCAGTGTCCAACTCCGGCAGGCTGAAGGAGCGGATCGGCACACTGCTGGGGGGAGCTCCCTTTGAACTGGAGTTTGAACTGATTCACAATGTGGACGCAACCCTGGAAACCCTGGAGAATGTGATCACCAGTGACGCCATCATCCTGGACAAATGCGGGAGTTGGTTCAATCTGTGCGGCAGAATTATTGCCGAAGAGATAGGGGAGTATCCATATGCGGATTTTGCTTTTTCCGAAGAATGAGGCTCTGCTGCTCAGGCAATGGGGCGGGATTAGGGGCGCTGGAAGGATATTACCCGACTGCCGGTTAGCGGGGAGGAATTTGTGATATGGCAAGAGATATTACCCTGAGGGAACTGGTAGGGAGATACGGCGATTTCCACTCGGATAAGGTTTTTTCGTTGGAGGCATATAAAAGCTATCTGCTGAACTGCTATGTTGATGGGCAGTAGGGCAGAGGGGGAAGGCAGCAGGGCGAACAGCCTGCGGAGCACAGGGGCTTTTAAAGAGTGCAGGAAAGAGCAGGAAGCGAGCCAGGGAATTAAGAGGGGAACGGGAAAGAACAGGAAGCGAGCAAGGGAATTAAGAGGGGAACAGGAAAGGGGCAGGAGGAGAGCAAGGGAATTAAGAAGGGAACAGGAAAAGAACAGGAAGAGAGCAAGGGAATTAAGAAGGGAACAGAAAAGAACAGGAAGAGATACAAGAGGGAAGATGAGATGGGGGGAGAGAAAAACGGCGGTTGGCAATTCAGCATATGTGACAAGAGGGTTACGGTTTATTCCGGTGATGCCCCCCAAGGGCATGTGGTCTACCTGAATACCGCCGGACAGGAAGGCGAGGCGGTCTGTAAACTGCTGCGGGACATGGGGCGCAGGGACTTTACCCTTGTAACTGTGGGAGGCCTGACCTGGTACTGCGATATGGCGCCCTGGGATATGCCTCCCGTGTCTGCCGACGCTCTGCCCTTCAGGGGAGGCGCTGACGATTATCTGCGGATTCTGGAGGAGGAGATTGTGCCGGCGGCAGAGAAGTTTGTGCCGGGCCCCATTGCCTGGAGAGGACTTGCGGGGTATTCATTGGCGGGGCTGTTCGCCGTCTATTCTTCTTACAGGGTGCGGGCTTTCCACAGAATCGCCAGCATCTCGGGCTCACTTTGGTATCCGAGGTTCCGGGAATACGCGCTTTCCCATGAAATGGCTGGAAAGCCCACCCATGCGTATTTCTCCCTGGGCGACAGGGAGGACAGGACAGGGAATCCCTATATGAAAACAGTGCGGGAGCAAACGGAAGCCATAGCCGCGTTGCGCAGAGAACAGGGGATCGAAGTCATGTATCAGCTGAATCCGGGAAACCACTTTAAAAATACTGCCCGGCGGACGGCGGCGGGAATCGCATGGATGCTTGCCGTGTAAATCTGCCCGCTCTCTTTCGGACAGTATCTGATGAAAACGGAAAGGCACAGCCGGAGGAAAGAGGAAGTTTCGAAAGGGAAAACAGTATGTGGGAGTACATCTTAAAACTGGGGTTAATTATGCTTACGGTTCTGCCTGTCTGCCTGCTGGGGCGCAGGCCCTGGAGAGAGAAAACGGCCAGGGCCCGTGTCCGGGTGGTGTTCGTTGTCTTTATGGCCGGGCTGTTGGCGCTGACGTTGGAGGGAGAGTACCAATCTCCCAAAGCCATGGCACAATCCGCCATACGGCGGATCAAAAGCGGCGAGGGAATCAATATGGTTCCTTTTCGCACCATTGCCGGATTTTTCAAACATTTCTCCCCGGATATTTTTCTGGTGAATATAGTGGGCAATATTGTGATGTTCATGCCCTGGGGCTTTGGACTCCCGCTGTTGTGGAAGAAGAGACAGAGGTTTTTATCTGCGGCGGCTTACAGTCTGGCACTGCCGGTTCTGATCGAGACATGCCAGCTTTTTATCGGCCGCAGCGTGGATGTGGACGACCTGTTTCTGAACTTTCTGGGAGGATGCCTGGGAGCGGTGTTGTATTTGGGGGTGAGAAAGCTGGCTCCAGGGGTGGGGAAAATGGCCCTGTAGCCTTCTGGAATACCGTCGAATCGGATATTGCCATTGCCGGATAAATGCAATATAATAGGTCTGATGGAAAATCCGACGCTAAAATTTTGGAGGAAGCCCATGCAGCGGATACAGAATGATATTAAATCGGGGCAGTTCCAGCCCGTGTACCTTCTCTTCGGGGAGGAGCGCTACTTAAAGCGTCAGTACCGGGACAAGCTGAAAAGCGCGCTGTGCGCCCCGGACGACAATATGAACAACCATTTTTACGAGGGCAAAAACCTGTTCGTGGGTGAAGTGATCGACCTGGCGGAGACACTGCCCTTTTTGGCTCTGCGCCGGGTGATCTTTATGGACAACAGCGGCCTTTTCAAATCCGGCGGAGAGCAGATGGCGGAGTACCTGAAAGCCCAGAATGAATCCACCGTGCTGATCTTCACGGAGGCGGAGGTGGACAAGCGCAGCAAACTTTTCAAGGCGGTGCAGGCCCAGGGCTGCGCGGTGGAGTTTGCCCCGCAGGATGAAAAGACCCTAAAGCGCTGGGTGGCGGGCGTTCTGGGAAAAGAGGGGAAAAAAATCGCTGAGAGTACGGTGCTGCAGCTGCTGAATAAGACTGGTACGGATATGGAAAACATTCAAATGGAGTTGGAGAAGCTGGTCTGCTACTGCATGGACAGGGAAGTGGTGGAACCCGGGGACGTGGAGGCAGTCTGTACCACCCGGGTGTCCAACCATATCTTTGACATGGTGACGGCCATTGCGGAAAAGCGCCGTAAAGACGCGCTGCAGCTGTACTATGACCTGCTGACGCTGAAAGAACCCCCCATGCGGATCCTGTTTCTGATTGCCAGACAGTGCAATCTGCTGCTCCAGGCCAGAGCCATGAAGAGCAAAGGATTGTCCAACAAGGAGATGGCCTCCGCTCTGGGAGTTCCGCCCTTTGCGGTGGGCAAATATTTAAGCCAGGCGTCCCGGTTTCAATCCACCGTGCTGCGGCAGGCCCTGACCAGGTGCGTGGAGGCGGAAGAAGCGGTGAAAACCGGGCGAATGAACGATGTGATGAGTGTGGAGATACTGATTCTGTCGGTATTCGAGGAGGTTTGTTAGTGTACTGACCATACCATAACTGGCGGAACTGTGCAGGTTGAAGTTCCATGGGCAGACGGAGGAGGGGGCGATGCGGAGGCATTGTTGACTGACGACAACACAGTATATGTCAATACAGGTGGTGTTGCCAGTTCGAGTATGGACGTATCAGTGCACTGAGATGTATGGCAATGTCCGGCTGCTCCGGGCGGCCGGGGCCGGACCAGGTGGACAGTGTGCCGGGAGTTTCGGAAATTTATATACAGGAGTATGACGATGGGGGATAATACATCAGGAAGAGGAAAAAAACGGACTCTGTTGGGCAGTGTGCTGACAGTGGCTGTCATATTGTTACTTGGCGGGGCGCGGCTTCTTGAAGGAGGCGGTGCGCCGGGACTGGGCAGCGCACGGGAAACCAATGCGGAGGATCAGGGGGGCAGTATTGCTGTTCAGGCTTCCCAGGCAGGCGTGGACAGTACCCTGGAGGCTATTCTGGAGGAGGCGCAGTCCGCAGACTGGCTGGAGGACGGCCGTGAGACGGAGTACTCCTTCCGCAATGAACGCCTGCTGAACCAGCATTATGAGAAGCATGGGATGGAAATGGGGTTTGCCACTCTGGAGGAATATGTAGAGGCGGCGAACGCAGTGATTCATCACCCGGACGCGCTGCACAAGCTGGAAGCTGAGGACAATGACGATATCTATTTCCTGGAGGCTACCAATGAATTTGTGGTGGTTTCCACGGATGGCTATATCAGGACCTATTTTATTGCCAGCGGCGGTATCGACTATTTTAACCGTCAATAGGGAGGAATGTATGGAACCAGGATTTTGGCTGAATCTGCACAATCGGGACGAAAATCCCTGTTTTGAGTCTCATGATCCCTCCATGATGTACGACCCTGTCAGCGGCATGTATTACTCTTACAGTACGGACGCCGCGTTGATCTCCCCTTACCGTCAGGGGATCCCTGTGCGCAGGAGCCGGGATCTGATACATTTTGAGTTTGTTGGGTACGCCCTGTCTGAACAGGCCGTCATTCAGGGGCGGGACAATGGTCCCGGACATAAGCCTACAGGGGGCTTCTGGGCCCCCTATGTGGAGTGGGCCGGCGGCGAGTACCGCATGTACTATTCTGCTACCAGGGCCTTCGGAAGTTCAGAGTCCCGTATATGGCTGGCGGTGGCAGAGCATCCGGAGGGCCCCTTTGAGAACCGGGGGGTGGTAATGGACACCTGGAACACGCCGGACACGGAGCCCAATGCCATTGACGCCCATATAGCGGACACGCCGGATGGCAGGAAATATTTGATCTATGGCTCCTTTTTCGGCGGCATTTTTTTGAAAGAACTGGATCCCTCCACGGGGATGCCTGTAAATCCCGATCCCCATTATCAGGGCAGGAGAATTGCCCGAAAGCCGGAGGATTCCTTTATTGACGGACCGGAGGGAGCGGCTGTGCTTTACCATCCCAGGGAGGAGTATTACTATCTGTTCCTGTCCTACGGATGGCTGGGAGATGACTACGATATCCGGGTGGGCCGCAGCCGGGAAATCACCGGCCCCTATCTGGACTACCAGGACCACTGCCTGGACGGCGGGGGATGGGGAATAAAGCTGGCGGGGAGCTATCGGTTCCGGGCGGAAAACCCCCGGGCGGCAGGTGATGTTCCCGGCTGGCAGTTCGCAGGTTTTCGCGGGCCGGGACATGGTGTACCCTTCCGGGATCCGGTCTCCGGGGAGTATTTTTTTGTACACCATATCCGGGACGGCGCCCAGGTGTTTTGTAAAAGCGAATGGGACAGGGATTCCTACCGCATGCATTATATGGTGGTGCGGCGCATGTTTTTCCTGGAGGGATGGCCAGTATTTTCTCCCCAGCCTTATGCGGGGGAAAAGGGAGATCCCTGTCTGCTTGATGGGTACCCGGAAGGGGAAGAGCAGGGAGCGGCTGTGAAGTGGGAGTGGCTGCGGCTGAACCACCGGGACAACAGGCAGGCCCGGGGGGAATGTGATTCCCTGCCGAAGGATTTGCCGCGGGAAAGGGCTCTGGTTTTTAATTGTTATGATTTTGAAAACAGCCGGGAAGGGGTTTGTCTGACTGGTATTACCGCGGAAGGGGAAGTGATCTGGGGGAAACGCCTGGAAAAGGAATTTTGAGGGAGGTTTATGGGACATACGATTCATTATGATTAACCTATGAATACAGGACATGCACACCTGTTGGGAGCAGGCGAAAACAGAGAGCGGGCGCTGGATGAAAGCCGTGACGTGGCGGAAACAAGCCCCGGAGCAGCAGCCTGGCCGGAGCCATGACGTGGCGGAAGCAAAGCCCTGGAGCAGCAGCCTGGCCGGAGCCGTGACGTGGCGGAAGCAAAGCCCCGGAGCAGCAGTCTGGCTGGAACTGTGACGTGGTAAAAGCAAGGCCGGAGCCACGACGGAGCAGCAGCCCCGCCGGAAGAAGGCCCGGCGGTTCCCCAGGTGTGCAGGAAAGAGGTAATGATGGGAAAATCATGGACGGATCGTATACTGTGGGGACTGGCGGCAACGGTGCTGGGGATGGCAGCCGCAATCTGGGTCGCGGGCGGCATCAGGAGTCATGCGGCGGATACATGGCAGGCCCGGGAGGCATACTATGAGCAGCTGGAGCGGGAGTATGTGGGCCGTGTCAGGCAATTTCTGGAAGACCAGGGATACCGCAGCAGCGGCGTAACTTTAAGCCGTATTGTGGAAAGCGACGGCCGGCGCAGCTACAGAGTGCAGGTATATCATGGCTCCCTGAACAGGCAGGGGGAGGAGATTCAGGCGGAAGTGTTGGGAGAGATAGAGGACATGGGCTTTTTCATGCCGGGCTGCAGCTTTTCGGCGCAGATGCTCCGTTGATCCCGGTCTGTTCCAGGATCTGAAAAAGCAGTACGCAGAGGGATGCAGAGAACATCCCGATCTAAAAAGAGCAGGAGGCAGAGAGATGGCGGAACTATTTGTACCCAGGGCGCAGGAGATTTACAGACATTTCAAGGGAGGAATGTACCAGGTGCTGGCCGTGGCGGAGCACACCGAGACAGGGGAGCAGCTGGTGATATATCAGGCAATGTATGGGGAGTTTAAGATTTACGCCAGACCTCTGGAGATGTTTGCGGGCCCGGTGGACCGGGACAGATACCCGGAGGCGGAACAGGAATTCCGCTTTCAGCTCCAGGGCCCGGACGGGGCGCGGAGGCAGCGCGGTGAGGGGCAGGATGGGCAGCCGCGGGAGGCATTGTCCCAGGAGCCGGGAAACGGCGGAGGGTATACTCCGAGCATGGCCGGGGGCTGGAGAGACGAAGCCGGAAAAGATCGGGCGTCAGAGCCCAGTGGGGCAGAACGCCGGCTGACAGAATCTCAGGCGGCGGAACTCCAGACGGCAGAACTCCAGACGGCAGAATCCCGGCAGGAGGAACCGGGCCTGGATCCCATGGTGCTGGAGTTCCTGGATGCCCGTACCTACGAGCAGCGTCTGAACGTGTTGGCGGCCCTGCATCACAGGATCACCAATGAAATGATCACCACCATGTCCCTGTGCTGCGATATCGAAGTAGAGGGCGACGATGTGGAACAGCGCTATGAGGAATTGAAGCAGTGTCTGATGATGAAAGAACGTTTTGAGATCAAGCGGCTGGTGTGAGCAGATCCCGGGCCATGCGCCGAATAGGGACGAGATGGGGAAAATATGAAATATGAGAACATTGTCAAGGGGCGTTTTTTGGAGCGCCCCAATCGTTTTGTGGCATATGTGGAGATTGACGGCAGACGGGAGTGTGTACATGTGAAAAACACGGGCCGCTGCAGGGAACTGCTTCTGCCCGGGACGACTGTTTACCTGGAGCGCAGCTGCAATCCCGGGCGCAGCACGGCTTATGACCTGGTGGCGGTGGAAAAACAGGGACGCATGGTCAATATGGACTCTCAGGCCCCCAATCGGGCGGTGCTGGAGTGGCTTTGCGGGAAGCAGCTTTTCCCGGACCTGATATCCGTCAGGCCGGAGACCACATATGGCAGTTCCCGCTTTGACTTTTATATTGAGACCGCCTCGGAGAAACTCTTTATGGAGGTCAAGGGCGTAACCCTGGAGGAAGATGGAGAGGCACGGTTTCCCGACGCTCCCTCCCTGCGGGCGGTAAAGCATGTGGAAGAACTGGCCCGGGCCCGGCAGGAGGGATATGGGGCCTGTGTGCTCTTCGTAATTCAAATGAAGGGAGTGAGCCATCTGGTTCCCAACGCAGTGACTCATCCGGAATTCGCGGAGGCGCTGCGGCTGGCGGCCGGGGACGGGGTGCGGGTCCTGGCCTACGACTGCCGTGTGACTCCGGACAGCCTTGAAATAGCGGACGCCGTTCCCGTTTATCTGGGCGGAGCAGCCTCTCCTTTGGAAAAATTTAACGGCATTTCAGAAAATATTAAGGAAAACCTAAGAAAGGGAGAGCTGTCTGCGATTGCGGAGCCGCTTCTGAAATGGTATGATAGTAGCAGGCGAATTCTTCCATGGCGGGAGGATCCCACACCCTACCATGTGTGGGTCTCCGAGATTATGCTTCAGCAGACCAGGGTGGAGGCGGTGAAGCCCTATTATCACCGATTTATGGAAGAACTTCCGGATGTTGCCAGTCTGGCGCAGGTCTCACAGGAGAGACTTTTGAAATTGTGGGAAGGTCTGGGCTATTACTCGCGGGCGCGCAACCTTCAGGCCGCTGCCCGGCAGGTGATGGAAGAGTTTGGCGGGCGGATCCCCGGCCGCCGCCGGGAGCTGATGGAACTGAAAGGGATCGGAAGCTACACCGCCGGAGCCATTGCCTCCATCGCTTACGGAGAAAAGGAGCCGGCAGTGGATGGTAATGTGCTCAGGGTATTGTCCCGGCTGCGTATGGACGGCGGGGAGATCACGGATCCCAGGGTAAGGCAGCGGGTGGAGCGGGAACTGGGGGAGGCCATGAGTTCTTCCCGTCCCGGGGATTTTAACCAGGCCCTGATGGAGATCGGCGCGCTGGTATGTGTTCCCGGGGGCCGGCCCAACTGCGGTGAATGCCCTCTGTCACATCTCTGTATGGCGCATCAGGAAGGCTGTGAGCAGGATTATCCCAGAAAGGCGGCAAAGAAGCAGCGGGTCATAGAGGAGAGGACAGTGCTGGTCATACAGGATGGCAGCCGGGCCGTGCTCCACAGACGTCCGGCCAGAGGCCTGCTGGCGGGCTTGTATGAACTGCCCAGCCTGGACGGGCACAGGACGGCCCGGGAAGTCACTCGCTATCTTGCGGAAAACGGGCTGAAAATCCTGCGGATTCAGCGTCTGCCAGACAGTAGACATGTTTTTACCCACAGGGAATGGCACATGTGGGGGTACAGGATCCGGGTGGATGGGCTGGAGCCCAGAGGCTGCAGCCGGGAGACGGAGAACTGGCTGTATGTGGAGCCGGAGGAGACCAGAGAGCGGTATCCCATCCCTTCCGCGTTTGCCGCCTATCTCCCCTGTCTGGATATAACCCGGAAACAGGAAAAGTCCTCCGGGAACCTGCAGGGAAGCCAGGAGGAACAGACCGGCGCTCAATCGGCAGGAACAGGCCAGATTTCAATATAGAAAATACTAATAGGGAATATTAATAGAAAGTATTAATATATAAATAAGTTGAAAATCAGAACAGTATGAACCAGAACAGGAGTAAAAGACATGAAGCTATTATCCATTGCAATACCCTGCTATAACTCAGAGAATTATATGCGCAAATGCATTGACTCCCTGCTGCCCGGCGGCGAGGACGTGGAGATCATCATAGTGGACGATGGTTCGAAGAAGGATCGCACGGCGGAGATTGCGGATGCGTATGCATCCCAATACCCTGCCATTGTCAAAGTCATACACCAGGAAAACGGCGGCCACGGCGCTGCGGTGAACGCGGGTATTGAGAATGCTACGGGTCTTTATTTCAAGGTGGTGGACAGCGATGACTGGGTCAAAGAGGAAGCGTATCGCCAGGTACTGGATACGCTGCGGGAGCAGACCGGTATAAACAGGGTTCTGGACATGCTGATTTGCAATTTTGTCTATGAAAAAGAGGGGGAAAAGCGCAAGAAGGTCATGAATTACCGGCACATCCTGCCTGAGAACCAGTTGTTTACCTGGGAGGACTGCCATCATTTTACCAAGGGGCATTACATCCTGATGCATTCGGTGATCTTCCGTACCAAGCTGCTTCGGGAATGCGGTCTGAAGCTGCCCGGACATACTTTCTACGTGGACAATCTCTATGTGTTTGAGCCCCTGCCCTATGTGGAGAATCTGTATTATCTGGATGTGAATTTTTACCGATACTACATCGGCCGGGAGGATCAGTCGGTGAACGAGAGCGTTATGATTTCCCGTATTGACCAGCAGATTTATGTGAACAAGCGAATGATTGATTATTTCACGGATTTGAAAGAGGAGATCAGAGAGGACAGGCGTCTGTATCAGTATATGTATAACTATCTGGAGATCATTACCACCGTCTCCAGCGTGTTGCTGCTACGCTCCGGCACTAAAGAGCATCTGGCCATGAAGAAGGAATTGTGGGAGTATTTAAAGAGCAGGGATAAGAAGCTGTTCGGTTCCATGCGCCGGGGCATCATGGGCGCGGCCATGAATCTTCCCGGCAAAGGAGGCCGCAGGCTGGCGGTGGACGCCTACCATATCTGCCAGAAAATATTCAAGTTTAATTAAAGAAAAGGCATCAATACACATAAAGGTATAACACATTAGAAAGGCCGCCCATCTGCCGAAAGGGCGGCCTTTCTAATTGGTGGAACAGGATCAGTCACAGATCCTCGAGTGTGCTGACACGATTATATGCAGGCAAACTCACTTGTCTATCTGTCCATCTTCTGCGTTGGATTTTCTAGCCGTAGCCACCACTACGCCGTCGAAAATCCGCCTTGCAG
>JAAWKU010000182.1 GCA_022797535.1 Lachnospiraceae bacterium
CTGAAGTTCAGGGATGATACCAATTACGCGGGGCTGACGGAGAGCCTGGATCAGGGGAACTATGAGGAGGCTTTCAAGTATGCCCATACCCTCAAGGGAGTGAGCGCCAACCTGGGCCTGAACCCGATCTGTGAACCGGTTTCAGCGCTCACGGAACTGCTCAGAGGCAAGGCGGTCCAGGAGGTGGACGCGGGCCAGGTGGCGGAGCAGAGAGCGGCCCTGGAGGAGGCTTACGCGCGCTTCATGGAATTGATTGGAAATTGAGAATATTATATACGATAAATCATGTTCCCACCCAAAGAAGGCGCAAAGAAGAGGGCGGGGATTCTTGACAATCCAAAATGTATATGTTAAGATTGTCAAGAAGCCGCCGTGGCGGCAAAAACAGGCAAATTAATACATTTTATGGGGATTAGGCGTATGGACGAGCAGAAGATTGTGATTGTTGAGGAAGAGGTGAACAAGGCCGGGATCGAGAGACAGAAGATTCTGATTGTGGATGATGAGGAAGTGAACAGGGCCATACTGGAGAACCTGTTCCAGGATCAGTATGACATTGTCCAGGCCTGCAACGGCTGTGAGGCCATCCGGCAGATTGAGGAGAATGGCGATCTGGTGTTGGTGCTGCTGGACATTGTGATGCCGGAAATGGACGGTTTCGGTGTGCTGGAATTTATGAAGTCCAAAGATATGATCCAGCATCTGCCCGTGATACTGATCACAAGCGAGACCATTCGGAACAGCGAGGACAGGGCTTACGCTTACGGCATTGCGGACGTGATACATAAGCCTTTCTACCCGGATATCGTAAAGCGCAGAGCCAACAATATTGTGGAACTGTACCAGAATAAGCGCAATATGGAAGTGCGTCTTAAGGAGCAGGAGATAGAGATTCTTTCCCATCAGAAGAAGATCCAGGACAACAACGAGTTCATGATCGACGCCCTGAGTTCCGTGGTGGAGTTCAGGAGTTCGGAGACTGGTGAGCATATCCGCCGCATCAAATACTTCACCAGGATATTGTTGAAGTATATAGAGAAGTATTTTCCCAAATACGGCTTGACCAAGGGCCAGATAGACGCTATCGCCAGGGCTTCCGCTCTGCATGATATCGGCAAGATCGGTATCCCGGACGCTATTCTTTTAAAACCTGCCCGGCTGACGCCGGAGGAGTTCGAGGTAATCAAGACCCATCCTGTCATTGGCTGCGAGATTTTGGAGAAATTCCGCAAGACCCAGACGGACGAATTTTACCGCTACTGCTATGAGATTTGCCGCTGGCATCATGAGCGATGGGACGGGAACGGTTATCCGGATCATCTGGCAGGAGATCAGATTCCCATCAGCGCGCAGATTGTATCCATTGTGGATGTGTACGACGCGCTGGTAAGCGAGAGGGTTTACAAGGGTGTTTACGGCAACTCTCTGGCATACCAGATGATTCTTGGAGGTGAGTGCGGACAGTTCTCACCGGATGTACTGGAGTGCTTCCAGCTGGCTAAGGAGGATTTCTTTAACATAGTTGAAGTGATCAAGATGTTTGATTTTTCTATTTAGAGTGTTAGAGTGATGAATGATCCATACATAAAAAACAGCGGAACCACATTGCGGGGTTCGTTGTTTTTTATGGGGTTATGGGAGAGGGAGTCTGGAAGTTCCATGTGTCAGCAGAATTTGGGGATGCTTCCCTTTGATAATGTATTGGAAATCATATTGGCGTTTGACTGCGAGGGGCTGATTACATACGATAACGCCGCCGCCAGAGAGAAGCTGGGGTATGACCAGGGCCTGGGCGGGCTGTTTATCGGCAGCGTTTTTCCCGGAGTGTTTCAGAAACAGGGAGAAGGCTGGACGGCGGCCTGTCCTTTCGGCATGGAGCCCCAACATCTGACAGCGTACCGCAGGAATCAGACCTGTTTCCCGGTGGAGGCGAGGATTCTACCTCCGGGGGATTCACGGGACTGTTACCTTTGTATGGCCAACGACCTGCTGGAGAAGGAATTTCTGAGCCATGAACTGGAACAGGTGAAGCAGGAAGCCCAGGACGCCATGCGGGTCAAATCGGAATTCGTGGCCAATGTGACCCACGAACTGCGCACGCCGGTGAACGGTATCTCAGGACAGGTGAGAGAACTTCTGCCCATGGAGACGGAAAAAGAGAAACTCCGCAAGCTGCACCTGATTGAGCGCTGCTGCGGGGAGATGAATAAGATTATCAACAACATCCTGGATTTTTCCAAGCTGGAGGCTGGAAAATTCACGCTGGAACAGGCCCGATTCCCGCTTCGGGGTATGATAGACTATGTGATGGCCAGCCACAAGGGGCGCATCACGGAGAAAGGGCTGGATTTCTTTGTGACGGTTTCCCCCGGGGTGCCGGAATACGCGGTGGGGGATGAACTGCGGATCGTGCAGGTGCTGAACAATCTCCTGTCCAACGCCCAGAAGTTCACCAGTGTGGGAAAGATCACCCTGGAGGTGATCAAGACCGCTCAGACCCGGGATGCGCAGGAGCTTTTCTTTCTGGTGTGCGACACCGGTATCGGTATAGAACCCAAGGATCAGGAAAAACTTTTCCAGAGTTTTTCCCAGGTGGACGCTTCCACCTCCCGCAAGTATGGAGGGACAGGGCTGGGACTTTCCATCTGTCGCCAGCTGGTGGAACTCATGGGGGGCAGCATCAATGTAGAGAGCGCCAAGGGGAAAGGCACTACTTTTTCCTTTTCCGTGTGGCTGGGAAAGGATCCGGAGGCGGAGCAAGACGCGGGGGAGGAGAGCGTTGTGCAGCCCAGGCCCGTGATCACTTTTGGAGGTGACGCGCCTCAGGAGGAGCAGGACGCTTCCCGCTATGGAACGGCTCCCAATCTCGAGGCTTTGCGGAAGAACCTCTCCAAACTGATTCTCTCTGTGGAGATGGAGAATTGGGAGAAGGCGGAGATGTTTATGGAAACCATCCGGCAGCTTACATCAGATGCGCCCCAGGAGGTGAGCCGGGCAGTGCTTCGGCTCAAAATGGCCATTCAGAAGGAAAACTATGAGAAGATTTCCATCGGAATGGAGAATTTGAAGGCCCTGGTGGGAGTGGAAGAGTAGGGCGGAAGCGGCGCACCCGGGTCTGGATTGGCGGGATCAGGGAAGATGTGCGTCTGGTTATGTATGGAAGCGGCAAACTTTGTGTTTGCGGGAAAGAGGAGACATGAAGGACTGTGCGAAGGGCGTTGTCCTGGTGGTGGACGATGTGGAGACCAACCGGGTAATCCTGGGTGAGATCATAGAGAGCATGGGCTGTAAGGTGGTACTGGCGGAGAACGGAGTGGAGGCGCTGGAGAAAGTCAGAGAAGAACTGCCCCATCTGGTGTTGACGGATATCTCCATGCCTGAGATGGACGGCTACGAACTGTGCCGGGTGCTGAAAGCCAATGCGGAGACCCGGGCCATCCCCATTATCTTTATTTCCGCTTTTGACAATCCCAAGGACATTGTGAAAGGTTTTGATCTGGGGGGCGGAGATTATATTACCAAACCTTTTATACCGGAACTGGTGCAGGCCAGGGTGAACGTCCATCTCAGCCTGTACGAGGCCACCGTGGGAATCCGGGAAGCCAACAGAAGGCTGCAGGTCTCTGTCAACGAGCAGCTGCGCCAGATGGAGCAGGAGCGTAAGAATGTGCTGTACGCGCTGGCGGGTGTGGCAGCGGAGAACTCCTGGCACAGCAACGACTACATAGAACGCATGAAGTATAATTGCCGTATACTGGCCCAGAGTTTGCAGCTCTCGCCGCTCTTTGAAGATCAGATATCGGATAATTTCGTGGAAACGGTGGGATTTGCCGCGCCTCTGTGCGACATTGGCAATATAGGCATCCCAAAGGAAATTCTGCAGAAGCAGTCCGCTCTCAGCCAGGAGGAGTGGGAGCAGATGCAGGGGCATACCCGGATCGGGACCCAGTTGCTGGAGGATTTACAGGTTACCAACGACTATAATGACTTTATACAGATTTCAGAAGATATTACGCATTTTCATCATGAAAATTGGGACGGCAGCGGCTATCCCGAGGGAAGAAAGGGGAATGAGATACCGCTGGCCGCTCAGATTGTGGCCATGTCCAGCATGTTTTGCGCGCTGACAGAGGAGAGAAGCTATCGCCCGGGTTATGACAGGGAAAAGGCGCTGGAGATTATGCAGCGCGAGGCCCAACAGAAATTCAATCCCCATATTTTCGGCATATTCTGCAAGATTGCCAGGCAGCTGCGCTAGTGTACTGTATCGTTGACTTTCAGTAAAATGACGCCGGATGAATTTTCAGTCTGCAAGGCGGAGGAGGGAGGCGATGCGGTGGCATCGTTGACCG
>JAAWKU010000183.1 GCA_022797535.1 Lachnospiraceae bacterium
AATACCGTTTGCATTTTTCCAATAAGTAAGATATAATCTGAATAGTGCGCTGATTAAACCGCTGCGGAAGGAGAGTTATTTTTCATGCTGCTTAAGACGTCTGCCGTATGCCTTTTAATGGTGGTCTATATGCTTGTATTTTACTATCGGAAGCCTCATATCCCGGTGAAGTCCACCAGGTTATTCCAGGCGCTGACGGGTGTGGCGTTTCTCAATGCCCTGTTTGACCTGATTACGGTTTACACCGTCAATCACAGGGACACGGTTTCCGACAGGGTAAATCTGGTGGCTCATATAATTTATCTGTTGACCATACTGGGGTTTGTCTACCTATTGTTCCTATATATGAGAAGTTACCTGGAGGTGAGCGTGGAATTTTCCAGGGCGCGGCGGATCTGTCACCAGGCGCCCCTCGCAGCGTCGGTGCTGGGGATCCTGGTGCTGCCTATCACCTATGAGCATGGGCGGACCACGGATTATTCTCTGGGTCCTAAAGCCTATGCGCTCTATTTCAGCCTGGTGGTTTATTTGCTGCTGATCTTATATTATTGTCTGCGCTATTGGGAGCGCCTGAACGGGGAAAAAAGGCTGGCGTTTATCCTTGCGGTTCCCATCTTTGCGACGGTGTCCATCATTCAGATGCTGCTGCCGGAGAGTCTGATTGTGGTGGTGGCCTCGACACTGATCCTGCTGGGCTTGATCCTGAGCCATGAGAACACGGAAAAATATCTGGATGAACAGACAGCGCTGTTCAACCAATATTCCTTCGAAACCGTACTGGAGCAGATGGGGCCGGAAAAACAGAAGTCGTCCATAGCCGTATTCTGCTTCTGCAAGACGGAGAACAATTTTGACTGGAAACAGGATGTGAGTATTCTGCAGGATATACGCAGGGGACTGCGGCTGCACCGCCTGCGGGGATATCGGATGGGGGAAAACGGGGTGGCTTTTATCGTTGGTTCCAGGGAGCGGGCCAAGACAGTGCTGGAGGATGTCAGGAGCATGGTCCTGGAAAAATACGGAGAAGAGAACCTGATTCTGGAGACCAAGATTTTGCCGGAGGATATGCAGGCCAGGCATGAGCGCATGCGCAGTCTCATAGCATTCTGCACGGAGACGGGTTATCGCTTTGCCTTTATCGACTATCTGACCCACATATACAACCGCAATGCCTTTGAGCGGGACCTGGCGGGCGCGGTGGAAGGCGGAAGGGGCTGCTATATCATAGCGGATTTAAACGATCTGAAGTTGGTAAACGACACTGTGGGGCATTCGGCGGGAGATGAATTGCTGCAGTGTTTTGCCCGGCTTCTGGTGGACGCCGCCGGGGATGAGGGAAAGGTGTACCGCCAGGGAGGGGATGAGTTCGCGGTGCTGTATAGCGGAGATCCGGCCCGGTTCGTCCGGAAACTGGAGGAACAGACCAGGATCTGCAATCAGACCCGCAATATCCCCGTCAGCTATGCCATCGGGTATTGCGAACTCAGCGTCCCGGATTTCGTTGAGGTGGCGGACAAGAGAATGTACAGGGATAAGAGCATAAGCAAGAAACAGAGGAAAAGCGGTCAGGAAAATCAGCCTGGGAGTGGGTCGGTACACCCATGTGCCGAATAGACCGGGATGGTAGCAGGAGGAGACACAGTTATGTATGATTATCGACAGGCGATAGACCGCGTTATGCGGCAGGAGGTGGAGACGGGCCAGGTGGCGGGAGCGGGATATCTGCTGATCCAGGGGGGCAGGGAACGCTACTTCAGCGCCTGCGGCTATGCAGATCGGGAGAGAAGGACTCCCGTGAGACGGGATTCCATTTTCCGCCTTTTTTCCATGACCAAACCCGTCACGGCGGCGGCGGTGATGATGCTGGTGGAGCGGGGGGAATTAGATCTGCGGGACCCGGTGAGCCGGTATCTTCCCTGTTTTCGGAACCAGACCGTGTGGAACCCGGGCGGGGAACCCCTGCCGGTGGAACGGGATATCACCATCTACGATCTGTTGAATATGACTTCCGGCATCCCTTACCCGGAGAATTGGGAAGGCTGTAGTCCCTCCGGCCTGTTGATGGACGATTTGTTCCGGAAGCTGAAAAAAGCCCAGGCGGAGGGACAGCGGTTGACCACCCGGGAGTGGATGGAGCGGGTGGCGGAGGTACCTCTGGTATTCCAGCCGGGAGAACGCTGGATGTATGGTCTGTCTGCTGACGTACTGGGGGCGGTAACGGAGGTGGTGACAGGAAAGCGCTATGGAACTTTCCTGCGGGAGGAAATCTTTGCGCCTCTGGGTATGATAGACACGGGCTTTTATGTGCCGGAGGACAAGCAGTGGCGTTTTGCCCAAAACTATATATGGAATGAGGAAAAGAAGGGTCTGGAAGTCTATGAGGACTGCAATCTGGGGGAGTATTATGGCCGGGATGTGTCCTTTGAGTCCGGCGGCGCGGGACTGGTGTCCACCATGGAGGATTACAGTCATTTTGTCCGAATGCTACTGGGAGGCGGCGTATACGAGGGGACCCGGATTCTGGGAGAGAAAACAGTGGAGTTCATGGGGCGGGACAGACTTTCTCCCCGCCAGAAAACTGCCTTTAACTGGGACAGCAACCTGGGCTGCGGCTACGGCTGCCTGATGCGGATATTGACCGATCAGGGGGAGGCGGGAACCATCGGCAGCCCGGGGGAATACGGCTGGGACGGTTGGACAGGCAACTATGTGACCATCGATCCGGCGGATGATATGGCGATGCTGTACTTTATCCAGAGAGGCGGGTACAGCAGTTCCTCTGCGCTGCGCAGGCTGCGCAATATCACCTACGGCGCTCTGGAGCGGCTGGGGGAATAGTAGATAAACGGCTCCGGGCGGCAGGATATGCCGCCCGGAGCCGTGTTGCTTTTTCACAGGCTGAATCATATTTTTTGCGGGGAAGATTATGTAAAATAGCTAAAAATGGGATTGCTATTTTAAGAATAACGTCAGTTGACAAAGCCGGGAAAATATTCTACGCTAAATATGCACAAACGATTTAGCTTTTGGCAGTACAGGATTGTCCCGGGGCAGAAGGGGGCCGCCCCGGTGGAGACGAGGAAAGGCATACGGCCTTTCAGCGCCGCCTGGCTACGGTGTTTGGAGACGGGAAGGGCGATATACACTGTGAACAAAGGAAGAATATGTGAAAAAGGATGGGGCGCGGGTATGGCGGAGAAGAGGACTGCGGGGGCACAGATCAAGGAGATTGCGGAGAGGCTGGGGGTATCCCAGAGCACTGTCTCAGTGGTATTGGGGGGGAGAGGAGACAGTGTACGGATCTCCAAGGAGACGCAGAAAAGGGTGCAGGACATGGCGCGGGAGATGAATTATCGCCCCAATATCTATGCCAGGCGGCTGCGCCATGCCGAGGAGGAGGTTCCCTATGTGATTGCGGTGTTCTGGAGGATGGACAATCTGAACTCCCGCATCGGCAGATTTATCCGGGGGCTGTATGAGGCGGCGGAGCGAAAAAAGTGCAGGGTGGAGATGGTGATACAGCCCTATAAGCCGGGGGAGTTGATGGCCCATGCGGATATGCTTTCCGGCAATCGGATCAGCGGGGCCATCATCAGTGGTTTGTCCACGGCGGACCAGCAGGAATTGGAAAAGGGGGAGTACTCCGTTCCCATCATACTCATTGAGCGGGAGAGCGCCAGGTTCCACTGCATCATAATGGACACCTACCGCACCGGGGAACAGTGCATCGCGTACATGGCGGCCCCGGAGGTCAGGACGGCGGCGTTTATCGGCTTTGACAACAACAATCGTTCCGAGAGGAAGATGGAGGCGGGTTTTGCCTATGGATGCCGGGACCGGGGGATCCGGGTGAAAGAGGACTGGAATGCGTATCTGGAATGCAGCAGTTATGAAAACGGATACGGAGCTGCGGAAAAGGTGCTGGCCAATGTGGAACTGCCATCGGCATGGCTGGTGGCAGACTGTCGGCTGGCGGGAGGGATTCTGGACTGCATTCACGACAGGGGGCTGCGGATTCCTGAGGATATTCGTCTGATCTTTTTTGAGGACTCGGAGATCCTGAAATACAACAAGCCGCCTCTCTCATCGGTGGATGTGCCGGCGTATGAGATGGCGGAGACGGCTCTGGACATTGTGCTGCCGGCAGGATACCAGCAGATGGATATTCCCATCAGGAGAGAACTGGCGCCGCTTTATTTTATCCGGGAAAGCAGCGGAAAACAGTAAATGGCGCGGAACAATAAAGACAGCAGTGGAGATATGCAATACTTAAATCAGGAGGAAAAATATGCAGACAAAGAGGAATCAGGCACTGACAATGCATCCGCTTTTTTTTGACTTTCCATGTATGCTCCCACGGCCCGGACCGTGGAGGTGGCCGGAGTGGGAGGCAGCATGGGCAGGGAGCGCATTGCCCTGGACAGGGGGGAGGACGGCTGCTTTTCCAGGACTGTATCGGGAATCGCCCCAGGCTTCCACTATCACTTCTGGTATGTGGACGGGGTGCAGGTGACCAATCCGGCGGCCCCAGTGGCCTATGGCTGTTTTGGCGCCACCAACTTTTTTGAGATACCCAGGGAAGGGGAGGATTTCTGGTTTTTGAAGGACGTGCCCCATGGGGGCGTGCAGATCCGCACCTATGTTTCCTGCGTCAACAGCCATGTGAAAAAGTGCTATGTGTATACGCCGCCCTCTTACGAGACCCAGCCGGAAAAAAAGTATCCGGTACTCTATGTGCAGCACGGCGTGGGAGAGGATGAGACGGGATGGATCTGGAACGGAAAACTGAACTTTATCCTGGACAATCTGATCGCAGAAGGGAAATGCCGGGAAATGCTGGTGGTGATGTGCTGCGGCTACGCGTTTTTAAAGGAGGAAGATCCCGTGTTTTTCCCCGGGGATTTCGGCCGGGAGATAAAGGAGAGCGTCATTCCCTATATAGAGAGCCATTTTCGGGCAGCCAGGGGCAGGAGCAACCGGGCCATGGCGGGACTCTCTCTGGGCTCGGCCCAGGCCACCCAGATTGTAGCCAGGTTTCAGGAACTGTTTGCCCATCTGGGGGTGTTCTCCGGCCTGAGGGACCAGGAGATGGAGCAGATCATAGGCCGTCAGGGGGAATATCCCATGGAGACGGTTCTTATGACCGCCGGAGAAGGGGAGACAGGGCTTGACGAAAAGCAGAGGGTCTATACGGAGCAGCTTGCGAAGCTGGGAGTAGCCGGAGGGCAGAGAAACTATCCGGGCCATCATGAGTGGCATGTGTGGAGGGCCAGCTTAAGGGATTTTGCGGAACTGATTTTCCGGGGAAACTGTGGGGAGGCGCAGGAGGAATCTTTTACATACCAGGAACCGGTGCTGACAGGGGAGCAGCTGGATCTTCAGACTTATGCGGAGCACCTGCTGATGTTCGATCCCATCTACAAGGGGCTGATCCTGGCCGTGGACGAAAAGGGCAGGCCCGCCGGAAAGTACCGGGACGAGCACTGCGGAGCCCAGGTGCTGGACGCGGCGGAGGGCAGGGCCCGGTTCTGGCTGCGGGCCGATGGCGCGGAGACGGTGGAAGTAGATATCTGGGGCATGGGCGGCTTTGCCATGGGCCAGGCCTCCGATGGCTGGTGGACCTGCGAAGTGACGGGCATAGAGAAAGGTTTCCATTATTACGGCGTCAGGGTGAACGGGGTGGATGTGCTGGACGGCAATGCCCCGGTGGGTTACGGCGGCTTTCGGGCCATCAATTACCTGGAGATGCCGGAGGAGGATTTTGAGGCGTACAGGCTCAGGCAGGTTCCCCACGGGGCCGTGCGTCTGAACTACTATAAATCGGCGGAGACAGGGCGTACCAAGCTGTGCTATGTCTATACTCCGGCGTCCTATGACCGGGAGCCGGAGCGCAGATATCCGGTGCTCTATCTGCAGCATGGCGGCGGCGAAAACGAGACAGGGTGGATCTGGCAGGGCAAGCTGGCCAATCTGGCGGATAATCTCACGGCGGCGGGCCAGATGCAGGAGATGCTCATTGTCATGAACACGGGCTACAGCTTCCCGGAGAGCGGGGATTATCATCCGGCCCTGGGGGCCTTTGCGGAGGAGATGGCCGACAGCGGCGTGGCCTTTATCGACGCGGCCTACAGGACCATCCCCGACAGACTGCACAGGGCCATGGCCGGACTGTCCATGGGAGGGATGCAGACCCAAAGATGTGTATTTGCCCATCCTGAGCTGTTCGCCTGGGCCGGTATTTTTTCCGGCGGTCTGACGATCCGCAATGAGGAGGTGGACTATAGCTCCATTTTGCTGGATCCCGTGGAATTTGCGGAGAGGTTTCGCCTGCTGTTCGTGGCCTGCGGCACCCAGGAGGGTGGTTATCAGGGCACAAAGGAGAGCGAGGAAACCGTGCTGGCAGCAGGTGTTCCCATCGTTCCCTTTGAGGGCTACGGCTACCATGACTGGACCTTCTGGAGGCATTGCGCAGACGCTTTTCTTAGAAAACTTTTTGTATAAACATGGGGAAGAAGCGGAACTTTCAAAACAGTATA
>JAAWKU010000026.1 GCA_022797535.1 Lachnospiraceae bacterium
TGACTATGTAAAGAACATGATCACCGGTGCCGCACAGATGGACGGCGCTATCTTGGTGGTAGCTGCCACCGACGGTGTTATGGCTCAGACCAAGGAGCACATCCTGCTGTCCCGTCAGGTGGGCGTGCCTTATATCATCGTATTCATGAACAAGTGCGATATGGTTGACGATCCCGAACTGCTGGAGTTGGTTGAGATGGAGATCACCGAGCAGCTGGAGGAGTACGACTTCACCGATTGCCCGATCATCAAGGGTTCCGCTCTGAAGGCCCTGGAAGATCCCAACGGCGAGTGGGGCGACAAGGTTATGGAGCTGATGTCCACCGTGGACGAGTATATCCCCGATCCCGAGCGTGACACCGACAAGCCTTTCCTGATGCCTGTAGAGGACGTGTTCACCATCACCGGCCGTGGTACTGTTGCAACCGGTAGAGTGGAGCGTGGTACTCTGCACCTGAACGATGAAGTTGAGATCGTTGGTATCAAGGAAGAGACCAAGAAGACGGTTGTTACTGGTATCGAGATGTTCCGTAAGATGCTGGATGAAGCGCAGGCCGGCGACAACATCGGCGCACTGTTGCGTGGCGTTCAGAGAACCGAGATCGAGAGAGGCCAGGTTCTGGCTAAGCCCGGCAGCGTTACCTGCCACAAGAAGTTTACCGCTCAGGTATACGTTCTGACCAAGGATGAGGGCGGCCGTCATACACCTTTCTTCAACAACTATCGTCCTCAGTTCTACTTCAGAACTACCGACGTAACCGGCGTATGCGAACTGCCTGGCGGCACCGAGATGTGCATGCCTGGTGACAACGTTGAGATGACCATTGAGTTGATCCATCCCATCGCTATGGAGCAGGGTCTGACCTTCGCTATCCGTGAGGGTGGTAGAACCGTTGGTTCTGGCCGTGTGGCTACGATTATTGAGTAATATTTGATTTAGAACTAAAAGTATTAAAAGAGCCCCGCAATCCTTTGTTTTTCAAGGGGTTGCGGCTTTTTCTTCTTGGAATAGAAAATGAATATGAATTAGCTAGTGAGGCAACTTGATGGAGTAAAAAATTATTGGTTCCAGAAGATGAAAAGTATAGTAGAGTTTAGTAAGATTTTACATATAGTATGTGTGAGAATAAGGACTAATTGAATATTGAATAATAGATTATGAAATGTTATAAACATTATTAGATCTATTTTATGGAGAGGGTGAAAAATATGTGTTTCTACATTGGGATTGAGGATTTGGCTGCAAATGCTTTAATAGAGTCAATGCGTAGAGCGAAGAAGACATTTTTGACCTATAAAGAGATAGAGAATTATGGTTCTAGAGTTGTTGAACTTTTAAATGAAAAAGGCGAAAAAGCAGTTTTAATTTTGTCTAGGGAAAGTACAAATGCTTTATTTAGAAATTATTCAGATTTTTTTCAAGAGAAAAATGTCGATGGAGAATTGGGTATTGAATTAATGGAAGAGGTTACTTTAGAAAGTTTGATAAACCAATTTAGGGGCTATTTGGCGTTAGATGTCTTAATGGCATTTGTAAATGAAAATTCTGTTCGGGCATTGGGGGTATAATAGGCGTTGAAAGAGTACAAGCGATTAAAAGATCCTATTTATGGATATATTAGTATACCGACCCAATATATGAACGGAATCATTGATACTGCTTGTTTTCAAAGGCTGCGGAGGATAATACAGACAAGTTATTCTCCGCTTTATTCATCTGCTGTACATAACAGATTTGTGCATTCTATGGGAGTGTTCCACTTAGGAGAAATTGCATCTACTCAAGTTATTACTGAAATTGAAAAGAAGTACAAATTTGAGTTTGATGTAAAACGTATAGGCGAGATATTTATGATAGCATGTTTATTGCATGATGTAGGGCATGCTCCATTTTCTCACACAGGTGAAGATTTTTACTTAGATGATGACAAGAAGTTTACAGGAATTCATGACAAGTTAATTGAGGTTGTTTCCGTAGAGAAATTTGCAGAAGATGTTCCACAAGAAAAAACAGCAGCAGCAGCGCCACATGAGATTATGAGTTCAATAGTCGGAATTATTTCGTTTGCGAATTTCTTTTTAAATGATAGTGAACGTGAGTTTTTTGCAAGATGTATTACTGGATATAAGTATTCTAAAAAAAGTGATGAAAATGATATTCGTAATTGCTTTATTCAATTATTAAATTCAAAAGTTATAGATGTTGATAAGTTAGATTATTTAATAAGAGATGCATATATAACGGGGTTTGATACAGTTAGTATAGATTATGAAAGATTACTAGGTGCATTGACTATTGTAAAGACCGATAGTGGATATGAACTTGCATATTATAAAAATGCGATTAGTGTTATTGAAAACGTTGTGTATGCTCACGATGCAGAACGTAAATGGATACAAAATCACCCAATTGTTATTTATGAGACATATATATTGCAACACATAATAGGTCATTTGTGTACACAGATACATGCACTTGGGAAAAAACTCTTTTGCTTGGAATTTTTGCAGGATGCTGGACAGGAATTTCAGGAGAATGTTAAAGTAAGTCTTATGAGCGATGACGATATTGTGTATTTGATGAAAAATGTTTTCCCTAATGAATTGAGTGCAGAATATTTTAGACGCATTGACAGACGTCATCCTGTATGGAAATCTGAAGCAGAATACAAAACTTTTTTCTTGGGCAAAACATCAGGAGGTGAAATTCTCAAGGAATTTGAGGTGGCAATGGCGGCAACTGCTAAATATCTTGGCGGTCGGTCGGATATTTGGACAATTAATCAAAGATTAGTAGATGTAATTCAGACGGAACTTAGTGAAATTGATAAACAGGATTTAGATGATATGTCTAAAACAATTCAGAAAAAAGATAAAGAGAAAATTCTGAAAGTCGTTAATTGCCTACAAAAATACGCGTCTGAAAAGAGCATGAAATGTGACTTTATTATTATTAAGGCGACACAGTTTAATAGTGGGTTTGGAAAACCTGATTTCTCAGAAACAAATATATCATTTCCTACAGGAGATGGTGAAGAAAAAATTGCAAAAGTTGGAGAAATTGTATCTTCGTTAAATGCAAAAAGTAAAGATAGAGATGATTTTTTCTATCTGTTTTACAAAAGAGATGATAACACTGATATTGAACTGGAAAGTCAGGAATTGTGTAGAGTCTTGATAAGAGAATTTGTATAAAAAGAGGGTGTCGCAAAGTCAATGTCAATAAGTTAAGTATTCGAATATTGATTCAAGCCTACAAAGTCAAATAACCAAAAGTGTTTGAGGAGTATAAAAACTTTTCTGTAATTACAGGAAAGTTTGAAAATATTTCTTTTGCTGATTTCCAATATGATTTGGTTTATTCTGCCTCTGCGTTTTACTGGATACCGGAAAATATTGGATATCCAAAGGTTTATGCTATGTTGAAAAGTGGAGGAGTTTTTGCTCGCTTTGCCAATCACCCATATCGAGATAAGGGGAATCCTGCTCTATCAGAAGAAATTGATAAACTGTATTCTATATATTATTATGGGTACTATGGTAAAGACATTAAATCGGAAAAAGAATATAGTGAAGAGCAGGCGGTGCAGAGGGCCCAAATTGCTGAGAAATATGGTTTTGTAGATATTAAATATGCTATGTTTCATAGAACAAGGACATTTTTGGCTAAGGAGTATATAGAACTACTGGGAACATATTCAGACCATATTGCTATTGAAGAAAAGATCAGGATGGAATTCTTTAGTAAAATACAGGAAGCAATAAATAAGCATGGCGGGTCACTCACAATTTATGATACCATAGATTTGCAGCTTGCAAGAAAGCCTTAAAGATATTTTTATTACCGGCACCGTGCAATGAGAGTTGACAAAAGCACCGTAAGATTTCCCGCATCTGTTCCAGCAGGATTCTCTTTGCCATTGTGGATTGGTATTTTGTAATTTTTTTTTGCGGTCGAATGATTTGGACGGGAATGGTAAATGGAGCCTGGAAGTGATATAATCAAAAATGAGATTTAAAGGGGGACTATAGATTATGGACTATTTTGTAATCAACACAGAACGTTTGGTGCTGAAGCCCTTAGGTAAGGAATATCTAAAGAGCACAATTCAATATTCAATGGATTATGAAAATACAAAATATATGTGCCATTTGCCGAATGAAACAGTTGAGGAGGCAGAAGCATTTTTAGCAAATGTTGAGAAGGAATGGAGAAAGGAACAGCCCGAATTTTTAGAATTTGCAATTATATATAATGATATACATATTGGCGCAGTCAGTGTGTATTTTGAAAATGATACAGGTGAACTTGGCTGGATTATCAATAAGAATTATTGGGGAAATGGATTTGCGTATGAAGCCGCAAATGCACTAATTCATTATACGAAAACCGAAATAAAAGTAAGCCATTTTATGGCGCATTGTGATACTGAGAATATTGCCTCATATAAAGTTATGGAAAAACTTGGTATGAGCAGGACCGGTGAGTGGGGCGGACGAAGAAATAGATTTGCTTCAGAAGACAGCTTAGAATATCAATATGAATTGTATACATAGAACTATACTGAAGTTATAAATGGAACAAACTTGTAAAGGGAAGCCATACTATTTGCCCGGAATGTGGGGCGGAATGAGAGTTTAGAAAGAAAGTGCTGTATGTAATTACTGGATGCAGATTTGTTTTACAATATTATGCCCCATGAAAGCGAGGAAGATTACTTTGCCCAGATAGAGCAGATATACATCCTGTCAATTAATATATCCCAGTGCGGAAAATCGGTGGTTTGGACAATGGCAGGTAATATAGATAAATTGCTTCAGGTCTGCCATGCCCGATTTTTCTGCGAAATACGGGTTCTGGCCCTGACCTGAGGTGAAAGTGCCTTGCGGAAAAGAATGACCGAAGGGCGTGGGATCACGGACGAAGGCTGGATCAATGGTTCCGTTAAATATAATGAATATTTCAGGACTCATGAGAAAATAAGCGAAGTTCCTTTTTCCGCATTGGAAATAAAACAAATTCCCCAGGGAAAACGCCCACAGTCTCCTTCAATGGCTGGACGCAAAAAAGTGAGCAATCCAAAATGTACAACCTCTGGTTGAGCCCCCCTGCTTTTTCATAAACAGATTTCGAATTGTATTCTGTAATGATTTGATGTATAAAGTATTTATGAAAGATCACTATTTCGAGGAGGTTGTAAAATGTGTAATCATGTGGATTTTGGAAAGAGGTTGAAATATTTTCGTAAGTCAAAAAATCTTACGCAGAAGGAAATTGCCTTCAGAATAGGGGTCTCTGAACAGGCGATCTCTAAGTGGGAAAACGGGGAATGCCTTCCAGATGTATATAATCTGAAATTGTTGGGAAAAGTTTTACATACTTCGGTGGATACTCTATTGGATACGGAAGGTGATAATCCGGAGAAAATAATAGAAATCATTCAGATCGGCGGAGCTGTATTTGAAATCATCGAAAAGCCGGAAAGCATTCTTGCGGGAAAAATTTTATATGCAAAAGAGTATCCGGATATTGATACATTTTATCAGGTTATCGATACATTGGATGAAGAAGAAAAGCAGGCAACGTTTTGTTTGCTTCAGGAAAGTGTATTACCGCTTACAGATATTCAATTAAGTGTCAATTTCTGGCGGGATGAGAACAGTCGGGCCTTTGGATATGTCAGGGAAGTAACTACGGAAGATCAACCGGAGGGCGTAGACGTATATAAGATGCCTGCGTCTTTGTATATAAGAGCACATACAGATAAGGGAACAGCACAACTTATTGCAAAAGAAAAATGTGAAGTATGGGAACTCTTTGCGTATATCAGAGACTTTTTTATGCCGGCCCATGGTTTCACCATGGCCGATAACGGAGCCCAGGAACTGGAAGTATTTGATTCCTTTGAACATAGGACGGGATATGCGTATATGCCAGTTAGTCGTTTGATATAAAATGACGGTTCAGAAATGGCAAGAATGTCTATACTTATTTTTTCCACTGGACTGGAGGTTGACCAGGGTGTAATATAGTTTACCCGCCAGTATTGAATGTTGTGAGATCCATATAAGGGCGGCAGAATGGTCTGAGACGGCACATCGCCCGGAGATGGGGATACAGCCTGTTACAGCCTGTGGCTGCAGAGAAGAGGAAGAACTTTAGGGAGACAGAGGTGAAAAATTGAAAAAAGCATAATTGGATTCAGCCATATGTTGGAGGGTGATGCCCATGCGGAATAGCGGTTATATAGATTTTCGCATGGGCTGTCACTGTGCCCGTTTTGGAGATATGGCGTTATGTCTCGTGGCATACATTCATAAACTTGTCCAATAGGGGAAGCATGAACAGGAATAAAAAGGGCACAATCCCCCATAGATAATATATGCGGGCCGTGATATAATTAGTACCGCATTGACCGCATTTCTGAAAATACAGCAGAAATGCTGGAAAGGAGTAGTTATGTCAAACGAGAAAATTACATGGCCGTCTTTCCTGAAACTGATGATGACCATTGCGTTTCCTGTGGCGCTGCAGAACCTTCTATCCACCACTGCCGGGATGGTGGATACAATTATGATTGGCAGTATGGGAGAGCTGGCGGTGGCAGCGGTGGGGATCTGCTCTCAGATCAGTTCTCTGTTTTTCTCCTGCTATTGGGGATTTGCCGGGGGAGCCATGCTGTTTTTTGCCCAGTACTGGGGAGCCAGAAACGAGAAGGGCATCAACCAGACTTTCGGGGTGACTTTCATTTTCATGACCATTGTGGGGTCGCTGTTTGCGGTGACAGCAGTCACCAATCCTACGTTCATGCTGGGAATCTACACGGATAAGGAGCATATCATACAGATGGGAGCGCCCTATATCCGCATCGTGGGATTTGCCTATCCACTGCAGGTTTTCGCCGTGCTGGTCAGCTTTTTCATGCGAGCCACGGAGCGGGTGAAGGCGCCGCTTTTCTGCTCCATCGCTTCGCTGCTGGTGAACTTCGCGTTGAACTGGGTTCTGATCTACGGCCGATTTGGCGCACCCAAGATGGGGGTGGCAGGCGCGGCCGTGGGAACGCTGGCGTCAGGCATCGTGAACCTGGCTCTGCTGGTGATTTTCCTGCTGGCTTCCAAATGTGAGATCAGGCTGCGGCTGAGGGAAATGTTTGGATTTCAGAGGGAATTTATTGGGGCCTATCTGTCTAAATGTCTGCCCATACTGGCCAACGAGATGCTCTATGGCGTGGGCCAGATGATTATCAACATCGTGATTGGGCATCAGAACGAGTCGGCCATCGCGGCCATGGCAGCATTCCGGGTATGCGAGGGCTTTGTGTACGCCTTTTTCGGCGGACTGTCCAATGCGGCCAGCGTGATCATCGGCAAGGAAGTGGGATCCGGGCATCTGCCCAGGGCCTACAACTATTGCCGCAAGTCCTCCCTGTTCTGTCCCATGGTGACGTTCGGGGTAGTGGGGGTGATGGCGTTGTTTAACCGCCCTATACTGGGGCTTTTCGGGCTGGGATCCACAGCCCTGGAGTATGGGAAATTCATGTTGCTGATTTATCTGGCTTTCGGCACCATACGGACCTGCAACTATATCATGAACGAATCCTATCGGGCCGGAGGGGAAGCGGTGTTCGGCACAGTGCTGGAGGTAAGCTGCCTGTTCCTTATCAGTGTGCCCGCCACCTGGATAGCAGGTATGGTATTTCGGCTGCCTTTCCTGGCGGTGTTTGCCTTTGTATATACGGACGAGATCATCCGGCTGCTGGTGGAAACCCGATATACTGCCTCGGGCAAATGGATTAAGCCGGTGACGGAGCAGGGAATCAGGGCGTTGCCGCAATTCCGGGAATGGGTTAAAACGCGGACATAAAAGAGGGTGTCGCTCAATCATCTAATGCAGATGATTTTGCGACACCCTCTTTCCGTTAAAAGTCTGATTCTACTTTACGGTTACGGAAGTGATATGGGGATTGACGCCATTGTACCAGTACAGGAAACCTTCCATATCCACGGTCTGGCCGATCTCCAGAGCCTTCACAGCCTGGTACACATCGGTATCGGGGCCGCACAGATAGGATTCCACGGTAAAGGTGTATGTATTGCCGTTCAGGGAAACATTGAAGTAAAGGTCGCTGCCCTCTTCACCGGAGCCGTCCCAGTTGTACATAAAGGCGCTGCCGTTGCCTGCGTCCTCTACAGTCATGCCCTTGAAGCTGACGAACTGGTTCTGACGTTTGATCAGATCGTCGGTGCCCAGCAGGGAAGTCACATCCACAGCCTCAGCTACATAATTGCCCTCCATGATCTCGAAGGTAGCGTCGATGATTTCCACCTCTCCGGACCACTCAGCTTTGTAGCCGGTTACTTTGATCTTGGTACCGGTGGTCAGCTTGGCGTAGTCTTCCTCGGAACAAGCCATGTTGTACAGGAAGTAAGCGCCGTCTTTGTCCTGAGCGTATACGGTGGCCTGGTTCTCCCACCAGGACTGCTTTGCCTGTACATAAGCCTCGATCACCACCTGGGTGTCCAGAGCGGCCGCATCGTACTCGGCGTAGGTCATGACGCCCTCGGACTTCTCATCCGCGCCGCCGTTACCCCCGTTGCCGCATCCGGCCAGGGCCAATACCAAAGTCAGCGCAAGGGTTGCAATAAAACATTTTTTCATAAGTCTCTCCTCTTTTCTTATAACGCTTAAGGTTTTTGGTAACCAATGCTATTATACCTCAAAATGTCGATAAATCAATGGGTATTATGCCTTTTTTTACGGTTTTTCATTGCTTCCCATACTACATATGCACCAATCAGCGCCCAGGTAACTCCCAGTCCGGCCAGCAGGGCAATGGCCATGGGAGGCAGGGGGCCCAGTTCCTTCCTGGTGGCAGAGGTCTGCATGGTGCTCTGCAGGCGGTACAGAGAGGTCACATCCCCGTAGAGTTTGTCCATGTAGGCGTTGTCCACAGTCTCCCGGCGGTTCACCGACTTGGTCACGTTCTCGATCATCTGGCCTGCCGCATCCCGCAGGGAGGTGGAGCCGTTGAATACCGGCGTGACAAAAGTATCCTCCACATGGGAGAGCAGCAGCCGGGAGGCTTTGATCTTCACATCATAGTACAGATTGTTGTCCTCGCCGCAGCGGCTTAAGTAATCCTGGTATTGGGCGCTGTCCCGGGCCCTGGAGGTGACGGGCACATAGCCTTCCGTCTCCGCGTAGGCGGTCTGGACTTCGTTGGTCAGCAGGTACTGGGCAAAGAGCCAGGAGGCCAGCACCTCCTGGTGGTCCGGCTTGTTAAAAATACACACGGAGGGCCCCTGGGAAATCATCTGGGGATGGTCTGTGTCAAACTGGGGAATGGGGTATACTTCCGTCTCAAAATCCACCAGTGCCTCTTCACTGATGTCCGACAGGGGAGCATGGGTGCCCATCCAGGTGGCCCCGGCGGTGGAGTCAATGGCAAACACACATTGCCCTGCATTCAGGAAGTTGGCCGGGTAGCTGGAAATCTTGAATGTGGAGAAAGCCCCGGTCTCCGCATGGCTGGCCACAGTGTACAGCAGTTCCCGGGTGGTATCGTTGAAGATCTGGATTTCCCCGGCGGGGGTGGAGTATTCGGCGCCTTTCTGCCGCAGCATCTGGATCATCATATTGTCTGTGGACTTGTAGATGAAAGGGATCATGACTTTCTGGCCGTTTATCAGATATGTCCCCTGGCTGTCTTTGGCGGTGGCGGCTTCGGCTACCTCCCAGACAAAATCCCAGGTCAGCTGTTCCGGCAGGGTGTATCCCAGAGCCTCCACATAGGTTTTATTCACATAGCATGCTTCCGTGGAGCGCATGAAGGGGATGGCATAGTAATGCTCGTTGAAGGCACATTCCTCCAGAAACTGGGGGATGATCTCTCCCTGGGAGGGCCCTTCAAAGAGCAGTTCACTTCCCCCCAGCCCGTAGCGCTGGTCCGCAAAAAGCTCCTCCAGCGGCACCACGATATTGGTGCCGGTGAGATAGGTGGCTATATGATCCGGATAGGTAATACACACATTGGGGGTAGTGCCTGTGGAAATATTGGTGATCACATCGTTGTAGATCCTGCCGTAGTCCGTATACAGCCGCAGATTCACCGTGATATTGGGATACAATTCCTGAAAATCCTGAATTGCCTTTTTATAGATGTCAGTTTGGGTCTTGTTGGTGTCATTTTTGGCCCAGAAAGTGATCTCATACGCCCGGGAACAATCGAAATTCTCAGGGATTTCAAAGGCCGCCATTCCCCTGGAACCATGACAGCCGGTCTGAAACAGCATCACCGCCATCAGAACCAACAGCATCACCAGCTTGGAACACACTATTTTCTTTCTTCCTCTCATAGAATCCTCTTCCTGCATACCCCGGAGCGGTATGCAAAATATATCATTATCTGTCTTAAAGTTTTGTCTTAATAAGCGGTCACGCCATGCAAAGCTGGACCCCTGAAACCCTTCAGGGATAACCAGATCCAGGATCGTCATTATTTCCAGAAGGGGCGTCTATACATGTGGGTGCATGGCGGGGTATTTTGAGCCTGGCGTCCGCTATGTGCCTAATCCAGCGAAAGCGTCCCCGTACAGGAACAATTACCTTTCTGGAGAGTTCCTTTGAAGTATCCTTCAGGAGCGTCTCTTTGAAGGATTATCCTGGAGCGTCCCCGGCTACCCCTTGGTTCCCCCCCGTGCCACGCCTGCCATGACCTTCCTGCGGAAGATCAGAAACAGCACGATCAGGGGCACGGAGATCACCACCACGGCGGCCATCATGGCAGGGATGTTCTCCCGCCCAAAACCGTTCTCCCGGATCTCCTGGATACCGTTGGAGACCAGATAGTAGTCGGGATCGTCGGTGATCAGCCGGGGCCACACATAGGAATTCCAGCACTCAATGATTTTCAGGATAATAATGGTGATCAGGGTGGGTCTGCATATGGGGATCATGACCCGGCGCAGGTAGCGCAGATCCGAGGTGCCGTCCACCTTGGCGGCGTAATACAGCTCATCCGGGATCTGGGCGAAATTCTCCTTTAACAGGTAAATGTAAAATACCGAAGTCACCGAGGGCAGAATCAGCCCCAGGAAGGTGTTGCGCAGCCCCAGGTCGGTGACAGTGGTGAAATTGGTGATGATTACCAGCTCGTTGGGGATCATCATCAGGGACAAAAACAGGGTGAATACCAGATTTTTGCCCCGGAACTCCAGCCTGGCAAAGGCGAAGGCCGACAGGGTGATCACCACCAGCATAATGGCGGTGGTGGCCAGGGTAAAAAGCAGGGTATTCAGCAGATATCTCCCCAGGTTCACAGTGGTAAAAGCGTCCACGTAGTTCTGCAGGGTGGGGGACAGAGTGAAAAAGGAGGGTATATGTTCCGCATTGTAGGAACCGTAGCTTTTCACCGAAGTCAGCAGCATCCAGTAGAAGGGGAACAGTACCACCAGCCCCCAGAGGGTCAGCAGGGTGTAGATCGCAATGTTGGAGAGGATACGGCCGATTCGGGCGCGCCGTTCTATCCTTTGATAGTCTGTGGTTTTATTCATGGATTATGCCTCCCATCGTCTAATAGTGCACATGTTTTCTGCTGACCAGCAGATTGATACAGGTGATGGTCAGCACAATGGCGAACAAAAGGATGGCTGCCGCCGACGCATAGGAGGGGTAGCCGCCGCTGTTTCCGTAGAGCATGTCGTAGACATAGCCCACGATGGTGTTCATCTCCGCCGCGTTCAGATCCGTGCCGAACAGAGCCACCGCGTCGCTGTAGGCCTTGAAGGCGCCGATAAAGCCGGTGATGACCAGGTAGAAGATCATGGGAGAGATCATGGGCAGCGTGATCTTTGTGAAAATGCGCCATCTGGGGGTTCCGTCCACCCGGGCCGCATTGTAGTAGACCTGATTCACCGAGGCCAGGGCGCTGGTCAGGATCAGGATTTTGAAGGGCATGACCACCCAGACGGTGTAGAAACACAGCACGAACATCTTGGCCCAGTAGGGGCCGTCGATGAAGTCGATGGAACTGCCTCCGAAACATTGGAGCAACAGGTTTACCAGGCCGTCGGAGTAGGCGGTCTTTTTAAACAGAATCATGAATACCAGGCCCACCGCCAGGGTGTTGGTCACATAGGGCAGAAAGTAAACGGTCTGAAACAGATCCCGCAGGGGCTTTATGGAACTGAGGGCCACGGAGATCAGCAGCGCCAGCCCGGTGGAAAGGGGCACTGTGATGGCCACCAGGATCAGCGTATTTTGGACTGCCTGAAGAAAGTACGGGTCGTGGAGCACATAGGAGTAGTTGTACAGCCCTGTGCCGGAAAAGGTCTGGGACGCGGAATTGTATCCCTCCTCGAAAGAGTACACGAATACGTCGATCAGAGGGTAGATCATGAACACGCCCAGGAAGAGGAAAGCGGGCAGCAGGTAGAGCCACCCTTTCGCATTTTTATTTTCCATGGTTGGTTGGGTCTCCTTTTGGTTCTGGGGATAAAAGTTCTGGTACTTATCCGGCGGTAAAGGGAATCCGCTCTCCGGTCCGGGGGTGGAACAGGTAGAGCTTGCGGGGATTCAGGGCGAAACGCACCTTCTCCGCGTCCGGGTCCACCGTATTTTCCGCATTGATAATGGAGCGGATGGACGGATTCTCGGAGCAGGGGTGGGTGGAGACCACGCTCACATCCCGGCCCATGACTTCCACACGGGTGAGATCGCAGGACAGAGGGCCGTCCTCCCGCAAAATAAAGCCTTCGGGGCGGATGCCCACGATGACCTCCTGATCCGGTACATCCGAAAGGGAGAGGAGAACTTCATCGCCGATATGGAGCTGCCCGCCGGATACCTTACCCTGGAATACATTGATGGGCGGCGTCCCCAGAAACTTGGCCACAAACAGGTTCACCGGCTGATCATAGACTTCCTGAGGCTTGCCGATCTGCTGGACCACTCCCTCCTTCATCACCACAATCATATCCGAAATGCTCATGGCCTCCTCCTGGTCATGGGTGACAAAGACGGTGGTGACGCCGGTCTGGCGCTGGATCCGGCGAATTTCTTCCCGGGTCTGCAGGCGCAGCCTGGCGTCCAGGTTGGAGAGAGGCTCATCCAATAGCAGCACTCTGGGGGTTTTTACCAGCGCTCTGGCAATAGCCACCCGCTGCTGCTGACCACCGGAGAGTTCGCTGGGCTTTCTGTCCATCAGGCCCTCCAGCTGCACCAATTTGGCGGCCTCCAGGGCTCTTTTCTCCATTTCCTCTTTGGTAAGCCTGTCCGCTCCCCGCAGGTTTTCCAGCGGAAAAGTGATGTTCTTCAACACAGTGAGATGGGGATAGAGGGCATAACTCTGGAACACCAGACCCACGCCCCTGTGCTCAGGGGGCAGATCCGTCACATCGTCCTCTCCGAAAAAGATTTTGCCGGCGGTGGGCTTTTGCAGACCGCAGATCAGGTTCAGGGCCGTGCTTTTACCACAGCCCGAGGGCCCCAGCAGGCCGATCAGTTTGCCATCGGGGATCTCGAATGTAAAATCGTTTACCGCAATGACTTCTTCCGTGGATTTTTTGCCTCGGCCGGGGAATTTTTTGGTCAGGTTCTGTAATAGGATCTTCATGGCTCTTATACACTCCTTATGGAAATCAGTGGGTTATCGTCCGTGGATATTATAGCGGATTCAGCGGATTTGCACAACTAAAAGATGCAGAAAACAGAAAGAGGGCCGTGTCGTCACACGGCCCGTCTGTGTCTTAATCTTCGTCCCGATACATCACAAGCAGGTTCTCAAATTCCGCCTTTGCTTCCGCAAAAGCCTTCAGCAGCTTGGGGGAAAACGTGCCGCTGTTGCCGTTGATAATCATCTGGTAGGCCTTATCCGGTTCATAGGCGGCCTTGTACACTCGTCTCGAGGTGAGGGCGTCATATACATCCACCAGGGAGACAATCTGCGCCGCAATACTGATCTCGTCTCCTTTCAGTCCGTCGGGATAGCCGTTTCCGTCATATTTTTCGTGATGGTGTCTGGCGATGTCACAGGCGTAGTCATGAACTGCCTTGTCATTCAGCTGGATGGCCTGGGAGATGATTTCGGCGCCCTTGGTAGTGTGGGATTTGATATACTCAAACTCGTCGGGGGTAAGTTTGCTGGATTTCAGGATAATGCTGTCAGGGATGGCAATCTTGCCGATATCGTGAAGCGAGGAGGCCCACCCGATCTGCATCAGTTTCTCCTGCGTAAGCTCGTATTCCGGGTACAGCTTCATGACGCTCTTCCCCAGGCACAGGGAAAATTCCCGGATTCTTTTAATGTGCTGCTTGGTCTCCAGATTCCGAAATTCCACGATGTTGCTCAGGGAATCTATGAGGATTTCGTTAAGCTGTCCCAGCTTCCGGGCCTGCTGACGCAGCACCTCGTTCTGCTGTTTGATATTGTCGTTCTGCTTTTTTACCACCAGTTCCAACTGCATCTTGTACTGGAACCAGCCTACGGCGTTGCTCACCACCTGTTTTATGACTTCGGGCTGGTAGGGCTTTTTGATATAACTCACGATTCCGTATTCGTAGCCCTGTCGCTCAAATTCTGAGGAATCCTGGCCGGTGACCATGATAAAAGGGATCTTGTTCAGGACTTTCTTTTTCCGCAGGCTGTCCAACACCTGAAACCCGTCCATTACGGGCATCAGGTAATCCAGCAGCACCACGGCGATGGAAGAGAAGTGGCTGTCTAAAAGTTCAATTCCCTCCTTGCCGTTGGCGGCTTCCAATACCTTGTATTCCGGTCTGAATATTTCCGCCAGCATTTCACGTTCTATGGAGTTGTCCTCGAAGATTAATACTGTGTCGCGTTTCATTGTTTTCCCATACTTTCTTATGCTGTTTACAGAGTGACGATTGCGATGCGTTTGTTGCGGAGTTTGAAAATCACCCGGCTGACCTCTGAGGACAGCATGTAGGTGATATCATTAATGACGATGACACTGCCGCCATGGGCCTTGCCCTTGACGCACACCGGGGCGTTCATATTCTGGTCGGTGATGTTGGCCAGCTTGGAAACTTCGGCGTCCAACTCGGCCAACTCATGGCCCTTGGCCACAATGGCGGCGTGAACCTTGCGCACCATATCCTCCGCCACTTCCTTCTTGGCGGCCACAAACTGGAGAATCTTGTTCCATCCTGCTTCCAGGCCGGACAACTCGTTCAAAAGCTGTTCCCTTTTTTCAGCGTAGGCGGCCTGTTCTTTCTCGTACATTTCCGTTCTTCCCACTTCCAGAAGCGTCTTTATATGGGAAGCATTGCCCAGGTTGTAGGTGTCCACACCTCTCACCGCGCAGATTCTTCCCCCCAGAAGCATGCCCTTGCTGCCGGACACGATCACCCGTCCCAGGGTATTGATATTGCTGTTCATGATATAGTTGGCTTTAACATTGCCCCGGGCATTGATGTTGGCAGCTTCAAAAAAGCTGCCGGACACTTCTCCGCCGGCCTCGATGAAACAGTCGTGCCGGGAGCAGCTTCCCTTCTTGATCATCACATTGCCGCCGGCAATCAGCCTGCCCGTCTCCACATTGTGTTCAATAATGATATCGCCGGTGGCTTTGATGCATCCGCCGGAATAGATGCTGCCGATCACATATACGGAGCCGTCCACCTCCAGCCTGCCGGTGACGGAAGTTACGTCTTCCTTGACTACCAGCATGTTGGTGATAATGATTCGACCGTTGAGGTATTCGAACTTGCCGTTCATCCGGGAGAGGTAGGTCACGCCGTCCGGGGCGATCCGGAATCCTTCTCCCCGCAGGGGCTTTTTCTCCATCCCGTTGTCGGCATGGATGGTCTCGCCGTAGATGTTCTTGCCGTTGGACCCCCTTTCGGCGGGGTGGTAGAGGGCGATCTTTTCTCCTTCCTCCACCATTTCAAAAGCCTCTATATTGACATAGTCCACGCCGCCGTCTGGAAGGGGGGCGGGTATGCGGGGCATATCAAGCCGGACAAAAAATTCAAACCAGCCGTCCTTGCCCTTTCGGGCGGGAACTCCCTCGGCAATCAGCACTTTTTCGTTCATCCGCCTCTTGTCGATCAGATCCGAAATGGCTTCGTGCCGGATTCCAAATACAATTTCACGCCGCTGCAGGTCGTTGTAGATATCCTCCTTGGTGACCATATTGCCGGGAACCCAGGGGATATAGGCGTAGGCCTTGTTGCCGTTGTCCTCTATGGAAATCACAAACTCGTTTTTGCGAAGGGAATTCAGGAGGGAATCATTGCTGCCCAACAGGGAGGTCTTGGTGGTTTTTCCGCTGATCAGAGCCAGACGCTTTTCCTTCATGTCCGTGGCGGAATGGATCAGTCCGCAGTATGAGGACACGTCAAGACCCGCCTCCAGCCCCAGGCGGATCTCTTTCATCTGTGTATGGCTCAGCAGGCGGTTGGCGTAGAGGGATACATTCAGCTTTTTTTCCAGTCCCAGGCGGATTTCCTGCATCTGCATCCAGTTGAACCGGGGGTCTGAATAGGCGGAGACGTCCATCTGTTCGCACAGGCCGATTCGAATCTCACGGATCTGGGGGGCGCACATGTCGTCCCGAAGCCAGGTCTCGATGGGCAGCTTATCCAAAAGGGCCAGCCGAATCTCTTCCAGAGCGTCGTCTGTGAAGCCCCTCTTCAGGTAGGGGATCAGATCTATGGCGGAATAGAGGGCCAGCCGGATCTGTCTCATGGTGTCATAGCTGTAGGCGGGGTTCGCGTACAGGGAGACATTAACCTTGTCCTTCAGCCCCATGCGGATCTGCTCCATCTGCAGCCAGTTAAACTCGGGGTTGGAGTAAACGGATACATCCAGTCCCTGTTCGGTTCCCAGTTTGATCTCCTGGTTCTGCGCTGTCCGATACTCGGAATTTTCCACCATGGGAAAGCGCAGTTCCTCCGGCTTTTTCTTTAAATTGAGATTACCCATATCTATTACCACGTTCTCCTTGGATATGTGATAGGTCGCAGCGCCAATTCCCACAGGCAGGGAAAACGTTTTCGACCGCTGATCCAACACCATGGCCTCAGATGGTTCCACGAACCATCCGCTACATGTGGGGGATCTGTTTCCTGCTGAGATGATGATGAAGTCTGAGAATATTTACTTCTCTTTTAGATTCCAAAAATATGTTTTATAAAATTCTTAACATGTATTTGGATTTATTATAACAACCCCGAGGTCAAAAGTCTACTGTTTTTTTGTTATGATACGGGGCATTGAAAACAGGGAATAAAAGCGGTATAATCTATTCCAAAAGGCAGGACGGGAACCGGGCCGGCCAGGATCGTGGGGAAAGGGGAGACTATGAGGGATTGCCTACAATTATTCAGCAGCGGGACGGCAGAGTGGTTCCGGGAAAAACTGGGAGAACCTACAAGGGTACAGGAGGCTTCCTGGCCTGCCATCGCCGCAGGGGGACATGTGCTAGTGTCCGCCCCCACCGGGACGGGCAAGACGCTGTCGGCCTTCCTGGTATTCCTGGACAGGCTGAAAACCCGGGCCATGGAAGGCAAATTGCCCCGGGAATTGCAGCTTGTGTATGTGTCGCCCCTGAAATCCCTGGCGGCGGATATCCGGGAGAATCTGAGGAAGCCTCTGGAGGGAATCGGCGGAGAGGAACTGGTTTCCGTGGCTGTCCGCACCGGGGATACCACTACCCGGGAACGACAGCAGATGGTGAGAAAACCGCCTCATATCCTGATCACTACCCCGGAATCTCTGTATCTGATGTTGACCAGCAAGTCAGGGCAGAATGTGCTCTGTACCGCCGGGGCCGTCATCATTGACGAACTGCATGCGCTGATCGACACCAAGAGGGGGGCCCATCTGATGCTGTCCCTGGCCAGGCTGGACGCGCTGTGCGGCAGACATTTGCAGCGCATCGGCCTGTCCGCCACCATTGCGCCTCTGGATGGGGCGGCCCGCTATCTGGCTCCGGAACCGGTAACGGTGGCGGCTCCTGCCATGGAAAAGGGGGTGAGACTCCAGATTCTGGGCCCCTATGCGGACGCCCGGAAAAAGCGGAAAGACCCCATATGGCAGGAACTGGCGTCGCTGGTATATCAGTATTGCCAGAGCAGCCGCAGTGTCATCGCTTTTGTGGAAGGCAGGCGGTATGCGGAAAAGCTGGCCTACTATGTGAATCTGCTGGGCGGGGAATCGTTTGCCCGGGTACATCACGGGAGTCTGGCCAGGGAGCAGCGCCAGGAGACGGAAACCGCCCTGCGGGAGGGACGGCTGCGGCTTTTGTGCGCCACCTCCTCCATGGAACTGGGGATTGATGTGGGGGAGATTGATCAGGTGCTGCAGGTGGGCTGTCCCCGCACGGTTTCTGGTACCCTGCAGAGGCTGGGCCGGGCGGGGCATAATCCCTCCCGCACCAGCGTCATGTACCTGTTTCCCAGAACCGCGGCGGAGTGCGTGCTCTGCGGCATGACTGCCCAGCTTGCCAGAGAAACCCGGGTGGAAAAGCTGAACCCACCGGAGGGCTGCCTGGATATATTGGCCCAGCATCTGGTCTCCATGGCGGCCTTCAGACCTTACCAGGTGGAGGAAGTGCTGGAGATTCTGCCCAGGGCATGGCCCTTCCGGCATGTGACGGCGCAGGATGTGCAGGCGGTGCTGGAGATGTTGGCCGGGGATTACGAGCATCGGCGGGAGATCCCTGTGCGGCCCCGGATTCTGTACGACCGCATTCACGGGCGGGTGGAGGGAGACGGCTACAGCAGGATGTTGGCCGTCTCCGCAGGAGGAACCATCCCGGACAGGGGCCTGTACACGGTGCGCACCCAGGACGGTGTGAAAGTGGGGGAGGCAGACGAGGAGTTTGTCTATGAGACCCAGAAGGGAGACCGTTTCCTGCTGGGGGCTTTCGCCTGGCGGGTGACGGAGATCAGCAAGGATACGGTGACAGTGGTGCAGGCCCCGGTAGAAGGAGCCAGGCTGCCCTTCTGGCATGGGGACCTGAAGGGCAGAAGTCTGGAGACGGGGATGGCCTTTGGCAGGATGCTCCGGGCTTTCTCGGAGGCGGAGCAGGAGGGGCGGCTGGGGGAGGCTCTGAAAGGGTTGGGATTGGACGAATCTGCAGTGGAACTGGCCGGGGGATATCTGCGGCGGCAGATTGCCGCCACAGGGGGCCTGCCCGATGACAGGACGATTCTGGTGGAGCATTTTAAGGATCAGTCGGGCCATACGCAGATGATGGTTCATTCTGTTTTCGGGCGGCAGATCAACAGTCCTCTGGCCCTGCTGGCGGCCCGGAAGGCCGAACAGGAGATGGGTGAAAACGTGGGCAGCGTGGACGAGGAGGACGGATTTCTGCTGTATTCCTACGGTGAGAACGTTTTGCCGGAGGGACTGCTGTACCGGGTGGATGCGGAGACTTCGGAGGGGGTGCTGGCGGCTCTGCTGCCCTCCACACCTCTGTTTAACATTGCTTTCCGTTACAACTGCGGCAGGGCGTTGATGATGGGAGTGCGGGGAAAGGGCAGGCAGCCTCTGTGGATGCAGCGGCTGCGCAGCGCCGAGATGCTGGACCAGGTGGCGCGGGAAAAGGATCATCCGCTGATGCGGGAGACCCGGCGGGAGTGCATGTGCCATCTCTGGGATGTGCCGGGGGTGCGGGAAATTCTGGAAAAAGTGCAGGCCGGGGAGATTCGGGTGCGGGAGATCTATACGGATACCGCCTCCCCCATGTCTCTGCCCCTGCAGTGGAGCCAGGAGGCGGCGGTGATGTATGACTACGCTCCCACTCCCAGGGGCATCCAGACGGCGGTGGAGGAGGCGCTGAAGAACGAGAAGGAACTGGTGCGGCCCGGGCGGGAAGAACTGGACCAGGCGCAGGAGAGGGGCAGGCTTCCCCGGGATGAAAGGGAGCTTCACACCCTGCTGATGACCGAGGGGGATCTGGCCGCCGGGGAACTGGATGTGCCCGTGGAGTGGCTGGAGAAGCTGGCCGGGGAGGGACGTGCCCTGTACCTGGAGCAGGGGCTTTGGATTGCCGCGGAGCAACAGGCATTGTATGAGGAGGCGCTTGGTTCGGCCCGAAGCGGGGCGGCGGATGTGGCGCGGCGGATGCTGCGTTATCGGGGCGGGGCCACTGCAGGCCAGACGGCCCGGCGATACGGCTGGACGGAGGAAGAGGCCAGACTGACGCTGGAAGAGTTGTGCCGGCGGGAAGAAGCGGTGGCACAGGAAGAGCAGTGCCGGCGGGAAGAAGCGGTGACACGGGAGGAGTTGTGTCGGCGGGAAGAAGCGGTGGCACAGGAAGAGCAGCGCCGGCGGGAAGAAGCGGTGACACGGGAGGAGTTGTGCCGGCGGGAAGAAGCGGTGGCACAGGAAGAGCAGTGTCGGCGGGAAGAAGCGGTGGCACAGGAAGAGCAGCACCGGCGGGAAGAAGCGGTGGCACAGGAAGAGTTATGCCGACTGGAAGAGGCAGCCGTATGCATGGAGACCGTATATTATCATGCCCAGGTGTACAAGCGCGCCCGAGTCCGCACTCTGAAAAACCGCCGGGAGGAGATCGCCACCTGTCCGCCGGAGAACTATGCGGCGCTGCTTTTGTCCCGCGTACAGCGTTCAGCGCCTCCGCAGGAGGCTCTGGGGGAGACTATTCAATCTTTTGCAGGTATGGATCTGCCTGCGGCGCTCTGGGAGGAATTGGTTTTTCCAGCCAGAGTGCGGGGGTACCGGGAGGGGCTTTTGGACACATTACTCGCTCAGGGGACATATTTCTGGCATATGGAGGAAGGCGGCAGGCTTCGCTTTGACCCG
Source organism: Lachnospiraceae bacterium (assembly GCA_022797535.1). Classification (GTDB taxonomy): domain Bacteria; phylum Bacillota; class Clostridia; order Lachnospirales; family Lachnospiraceae; genus Acetatifactor. The sequence continues at coordinate 20,796 of JAAWKU010000026.1, forward strand.
GCGGAGGAGATTGACTGGGACCGGGAGGCCCAGATCCCCTGGGAGGAACTGACCAACCAGGAAAAGCGGGTGGCGGAGGCGCTGGCCCGGCGGGGAGCCAGCTTTCCCCAGGCTCTCACCCATGTGCTGGAGGGAGAATCCCTTCATGACACTCTGCTTTCTTTATTAGAAAAGGGAGTGGTCTGCGCGGACAGCTTTGTGCCCGTGCGGCAGTGGCTGGGCCGGGAGAAACTTCAGAAAGCGGCGGTCAGACGGCGGGTGGGAGCCCGGGTCAGGGTGTTGCAGTCCGGACGGTTTGACCTGGTGAGGCCCCTTCGTCCACTGACCATACAGGAACAGATGGAGAGATGCTTTGACCGCTATCTGGTGCTGTGCCGGGAGACGGCTGCCGCATGGGGGCTGTCCTGGCAGGAGGCTCTAAAGATCCTGCGGGTGTGGGAATATACGGGGCAGGCCCGCAGGGGCTATTTTGTGAGAGGGTTCTCCGGGGCGCAGTTTATCCGCAGGCAGGACTTTGAGAGCGTTACGGCCCGGCTGATGCATCCCCAGGCGGAGTTGTGCTGGTTAAACGCCGCTGACCCCATGCAGCCCTGGGGAAAACTGCTGGCCCATGAGCCGGAGCGGAGTTTTATCAATGTGCCGGGAACGGTGGCGGCATTCCGGGACGGCCTGCCTGTGGCGGTGTTTGAGCGGCAGGGCAGAGTACTGCGCAGACTGGGGCCGGAAGACATTGATTTATCGGAAGTTCTGGGCCTGTTTGCGGAGGCGTTTCAAGGCGGCAGGATTTTCCCGGGAAAAAAGCGGATTTCCGTAAAAGAATATCCTGCCCAGGCGGCATCGGCTCTGGAGGCGGGCGGCTTTTTGCGGGAGATACAGGATTATGTACTGTACCGGTAGAGGTCATTTGCCTCTTGACAAATGTGGCGGACGTCTATGCCGCCGGAGACTGTGCTATGGTAAAAAAACGTCTCACAGGGGAAAGTCAGTGGTCTCCCATGGGATCCTCCGCCGATATGGAGGGACGTACCCTGGCCCTGGGCGGCAGGGATGTGGTCTATCCCGGCGTGCTGGGCACCGGCAGCTTCTCTTCTTTACCCAGAGCCGGGAGACGGGATGACCACCGGAGAGGGTAAGGAAAGCCGGAGGATGGAAGGAAGGCCGGAAACACAGCCGGGAAGACAGGGCCGGGAGTGGCTGACAGGTGACAGGCGGGAACCGAACTACTTGGAAAGATGTGCATGCATAACTACCAGGAGGAAGCAACGATGATTATGATGGAAAACGTGTGTAAGTCATACAGGATTGCAAAGAGGAACGGAGGCTTTCAGGAGGCCGTGAAAGCCCTGTTCCACAGAGAGTACGAAGAAATTCACGCGCTTAAAAATGTGAGTTTTACCATCTCCGACGGGGAGATGGTGGGTTATATCGGCCCCAACGGAGCGGGGAAGAGTTCTACTATCAAAATTCTAAGCGGAATATTGACGCCCGACAGCGGCAACTGCCTGATAGACGGCAGAGTACCCTGGAAGAACCGCATCGAACATGTGCGCCGGATCGGCGTGGTGTTCGGCCAGCGCACGCAGTTGTGGTGGGATGTTCCGGTCATAGATTCCTATGAGCTATTAAAAGAGATTTATACCATCCCGGACCAGGTCTATCGGAACAATCTCGATGAATTGACGGAGTTGTTGAACTTGGGGGAACTGCTGCGCACCCCGGCCAGGCAGTTGTCTCTGGGGCAGCGCATGCGCTGTGAGATAGCGGGTTCCCTGCTCCACAGTCCCCGGGTTCTGTTTCTGGACGAGCCCACCATCGGTCTGGATGCCGTGTCCAAGCTGGCAGTGCGGGACTTTATCAGAAAACAGAATGAGACCCATGGAACTACGGTGATCCTGACCACACATGATATGCAGGATATTGAGGCGTTGACCAGGCGGATCATTTTGATCGGCAAGGGACAGATCCTGATGGACGGTACGCTGGAGGAGATCCGCCGGGGTGGGGAAAGCATTGACCAGGAGTTGGCGGAACTGTATCGCAGCTATGACATATAACGACAGAGGTTTGATGAGGGTTCGTTTGAAGAGAGATCGTTTCATATGGATTTGAATGTCTGCGGAAGCGGGCAGTTAGGAGCTGAGATGAAAAAGTATTTTTCATTTTTCCGACTGCGGTTTGTCATGGGGCTGCAGTACCGTGCGGCGGCAGCGGCGGGGATTGTGACTCAGTTTTTCTGGGGAGCCATGGAGATTTTGGCATTCCGGGCATTTTACGAGGCGGATGCGGCGGCCTTTCCCATGCGTTTTGAGGCAGTGGCGACCTATATCTGGCTGCAGCAGGCATTTTTGGCCATGTTTGCGGCCTGGGGCATGGAGGGGGAGATCTTTGACGTGATTCGAAACGGCAATATCGCCTATGAACTCTGTCGGCCGGTGGGCATCTATCAGATGTGGTTTGCCCGTTCCGTGGCCAACCGGGTCTCCAGAGCGCTGCTGCGTTGTGTTCCGATTCTGGCGGTGGCCTCTTTGCTGCCGGCGCCCTATGGCCTGGGGCTCCCAGCCAGCCCGGCCCACGGAGCTCTTTTTCTGTTGACGCTGCTGTTGGGGGTGTTGGTGATCGTGGCCTTTACCATGTTGGTGTATATTACCACCTTCTATACTCTTTCCCCGGAGGGGGTTCGGATTTTCTGCGTGTCGGCGGTGGAATTTTTTGCCGGCGCCGTGATCCCGCTGCCCTTTTTTCCCGAAAGGGTACAATATGTCTTGGAACTGCTGCCCTTTGCCGCCATGCAGAATGTGCCGCTGCGGGTCTACAGCGGTAGTATGACGGGTCAGGAAATGCTGCGGGCGGTCTGCCTGCAGGCGTTCTGGCTGGCGGTTCTGACGGGGGTGGGATGGAACCTTTGCCGGAGGGCGGAAAGAAGAGTGACGGTGCAGGGAGGGTAGTATGAGAAAAAAATTCCGGCTATACAGACATTATGTATCTATTGTGGTGCGAGGGATGATGCAGTACAAAACCTCCTTCCTGCTGAACTCCCTGGGACAGTTCCTGGTATCCTTCAGTGTGTTTCTGGGAATTTATTTTATGTTCCGCAGGTTTCACCAGGTCAGGGGATACAGCTACAGCGAAGTGCTGCTCTGCTATGCCATAGTGTTGATGGAATTTTCGCTGGCGGAGATGTGGGCCAGAGGGTTTGACATGTTTTCGGGAATGGTCAGAAGCGGTGAGTTTGACCGGGTGCTGGTGCGGCCCCAGGGAGAGATTCTACAGGTGCTGGGCAGCAGGTTTGAACTGACACGGCTGGGCAGGATGTCCCAGGCTGTGGTTATGCTGGTGTATGCGTTCTGCACGGCGGGGATTCACTGGACGGCGGGCAGGGTGTGTACGGTTTTGTTTATGCTGGTTGGGGGTACGGCGGTGTTCTCCGGGCTGTTCCTCATCTATGCGGCGCTGTGCTTTTTCACGCTGGAAGGGTTGGAATTCATGAATGTGCTGACAGACGGGGCGAGGGAATATGGCAAGTACCCGCTGGACGTGTACGGCAAACGGGTGCTGCAGTTTGCCACGGTGCTTGTGCCCTATGCCCTGATCCAATATTATCCTCTGCAATATATTCTGGGAAGAACCGCCAACCCCATATACATTTTCCTGCCCCTGGCGGCGGTATTGTTTCTGCTGCCCTGTTACGGACTGTGGCGGTTTGGAGTGAGACATTATAAGTCCAGCGGGTCGTGACATCTCTGCTCCTGTAACTCTGTTTTGCCATCGTCCTACCCAAAGAGGACTTGCTGTAAAATAAGTATGCGTTGAGAATGGCGGATGAAATGCTTATGTACGGTATAGAAGCAAAAAAACGAAAACAAGAGATAGACCGTCAGCACCGCACTATTTTAAACCAAAGACCATAAGACGAGAATTGCGGAAATGTGCATAACAGGCTATTCCGTCATGGACTAAAGCGCAGCTTTCCCACATTTTGCAAACTTAAGTTACCCACAGCTCCATAAGACAGCCAGTTACACATATTTCCACCAATCCAAACTTTCATAAAATCCAAACTTTTTCGCAAGTCGCTTGAAAATAAAGGATTCTTATAAAAAAAGTTTGGATTTCATTTCACTAAATGCAACGTTCCTATTCTGAAAAAATTAGCAAAATACTGTTATTTGGGGTTATTTCAAACAATTCAGTGCTATTTTCGACAAGGCAAAGTCAAAACAAAATCCAAACTTTGCTATGACAAAATGCCTTAAATAAAGGATTTATAGCTGAAAGTTTGGATTTCTCCTAAGTTTGGATTTGTGGTAAAATCCAAAAGTTTAGATTTTTCCACAATGCCGACTGCGGCGGAATCCCCTCATTTATACCAAATAAAAACATAACACAGACTAAATAGTAAATTTCTTTACATAACCCTTTTTTAGTATTTAAATCTACTAAATTCTTTCGTATGGAAACAAGTAATTTCATATGCTGCAATGAAATTCATGGGAAAAATACAAAAATAAAGCATATGTTAGTTGCCATTGTCAAATTGCCAGTCTTAGTTGGTTGCGCTTGATAACGAAAAATAATACACTGATACCATCAATTCAAGGAGGGTATCAAAATGAAATTTAATGAAAAACTTTTAGCTATCAGAAAAAAACAGGGATTATCCCAAGAAGAATTAGGAATGGAGCTGCAAGTATCACGTCAAACCATTTCCAAATGGGAGGCAGGTCAGTCTTATCCGGATTTTCAAAGACTGGTTATGTTAAGTGATTATTTTGGTATGTCTTTAGATGAATTAGTAAAGGATATTGATGTTCAGGACGTAAGAGAAAAAAATTTGACAGACGAGAAAGTAGCGTCCATTTTTTCTGATGTTCAAAATGTAAAAAATTTTCTGGGCAAGTGGTGTAAAATTGTTTGTTATGTGGCACTTGCTTTTATGGTGATGTTCTGTATAGGCTATGTAGTTCATTTGTTTTTTCCCGATATAGAATGGCTTTTTCGGACAAAAAGTTAATCAAAAGGAACAGGGCTTCGCCTACCATTGATAGCCCCGTCCAGTTTTGCAATGGGTAATCAGGGGGAGGGTGTTGGAAAATCATCAAATTATAAGACAAATTGTGCTGGCAGAAAACACATAGATTTGCGGGATATACAGCAATTCTTTTTGGCATTGCACAATGTTTACTTGCCCTTTTTACCCCAAATTGTAACTTGACACTTTTTTGGGTATTGGTTTATGGATTATCATTGTATGTGTTTATTCTCTGGTTATTTTTGCAAATAGCAAACAAAACAAATAACATGTAATTAAGTCATTTGACTTCCTGCCCATCAAGAGAATCGAGCAGAACGGGAACGGGGGCAAACGCCGGAACGCCGCCAAGAAGAAAGAGCTGGAAGCGGCAGAAAAACGGATTGTGGAACTCTCCGCCATCTTCCAGCGGCTGTATGAGGACAGCGTGACCGGGCGCATATCGGACGAGCGTTTCACGGAATTAGCGGCAGACTATGAAGCCGGGCAAAAATCCCAAAGAAAATTCTGCGGGAAATGGAGGGAATTCCTTTTCACAAATCGGAATAAACAGCAGTCTGCTACGCATAAATATCTTTTTTTGCCGCACACTACCCAATGAGAGTTTTGGCTTTTAGGCACAAATATGGCAAAGGAGCGCGCAAATTTATGGAGGACGATACAATCAGGCTGCTGCGGGAGTGTAATGCGGGAGTTAAAATGGGAATCAGCTCTCTGGACGATGTGATGGATCATGTGCGGGATGAGAGTCTGAGGAACCTGCTGGTGAAGAGCAAGGAGACCCATTGTGAATTGGGAAGCGAGACTCATCAATATCTGATGAAATGTCAGGACGACGGCAAAGAGCCGGGAACCATGGCCAAGATGATGTCCTGGATGAAAACCAATATGAAGCTGGGGGGCGAGGATTCCGACCGGGTGGTGGCGGATCTGGTGACGGACGGCTGCAACATGGGAGTGAAATTTCTGTACAAATATCTGCACCAGTACCAGGCCGCCGACCAGGACAGCAAGAAGCTGACGGAGAAAATTATACGGGCGGAGGAATCACTGATTAAGGACTTGCGGGAGTACCTGTAAGAAATGCGTAATGAACAAAGACGTCAAGAGTTCCAGTTGACAATCCAGACAAATATGCCTATACTGAATGTAGGAATATTTTGGTCGGAAAGGAAGTGGAGTCTTATGGGACTTAGCGTAATGGGAATTGGCAATATGCCTTACGGTATGGGCTATGGCATGAATGCTTCTGTCAGCGGCGCGGCAGGAAGCGCGGCGAGCACAGGCGGGGTAAAGCGCATGCTGCCCGTGAGTGCGGCCGGGGAAGTTAATGGGACAGTGGGTGTCCAGGACAGCCGGGCGGCCAAGAGGGTAGGCAGGGCAGAGTGCCAGACCTGTAAATCCAGAAAATACAAAGATGGTTCCGATGAGATGGTAAGTTTTAAATCCGCCACACATCTCTCCCCCCAGGCGGCGGGTTCGGCAGTGATGGCCCATGAACAGGAACATGTCTCCAACGCTTATAAAAAGGCGTCGCTCAATGACGGCAAGGTCTTGCAGGCCAGCGTGCAGCTCAAGATGGGCGTATGCTCAGAGTGTGGGCGCAGTTATGTGGCGGGAGGGACTACCAGCACCAAGATCCAGTACAACGAGGAAAACCCATATGAGAAGAACGCCAAGTCTTTACAGGCGGAGGCGTTTAAAGGCAACAATGTGGATTTAGCCGTGTGACGGTTATAAAGAGCCTGTGTGTGACAGAGATGTTACATACAGGCTTTTTTATTAAAATGTATGAACAATTTCTAAATTTTCTTTAAGATTTCGGTTTATTACTTGTGGCAAAAAATGGAATATGCTAAAATGCACCTGAAAAGGAAATGCTAAGAAAAATATAGAATGGAGGAAACACAATGAAAAATAGAATGTATTTTCTGCTTTTGCCGGTTTACCTGTTTGTGGTGGGCTTCGTGCTGGTGGTAAACGGGGTGTTCACGGGGCAGGTGTCGTCTGTCAGCAACCTGGTGATCAACCTGGTGTTCCTGCTGTTGATCGGCGTGCTGTTCCTGATCTCTTTCTCCAGTTTCTTCAGGTTGAACCGTCTGACGGACAAGCTGCTGGACGAGTCAGATAAGATATATAAGGCATATGATGAGGGAGATCACAAACTCTGGGAGACCTACCGCACCAAGAGCAAGGTATTTGGGGACGATGTACTGGACGAAGCCTTTTATCGTTATCAGAAGAAGATGAACGGCTTCCAGACGAAGCATGGGCTCATGGGGCGCTGCGAGATAGAGGATTACCTCAATGAGGATCTGCTGAACCAGGTGGGCATGAATTATTACAATTCTGCTATCTCCGGTACTATGACGGGCCTGGGAATTCTGGGTACCTTTATTGGTCTGTCCATCGGCCTGGGTTCCTTCAACGGCAATGACATCTATACCATATCAGACAATGTGGGGCCGCTGCTGGACGGCATGAAGGTGGCTTTCCATACTTCCGTGTACGGTATCCTGTTTTCTCTGGTGTTTCAGTTTGCTCATCGCAGCCTGATGGCAGACGCTTATGACAAGCTACAGGAATTCCTGGCCGCTTTCCGTGAATGCGTGGAGCCCATGGTCAACAATACAGATGACAACACCAAGGCCATGCTGGTGTATCAGGCCAATATGGCCAACTCCATGAAGCAGTTGACGGAGCTCCTGAAGGGAGAGGCCAGGGACCAGGCCGAGAGCCTGGACAAAATGGCGCAGCGCTTTACCGCCAGGATGGAACAGGCTCTGGGGGCGGATTTTGACAAGCTGGGTTCGGTTCTGCAAAAAGCCTGCGGCGCCCAGGACGCCTACGCCGACAATTACCGAAACATGGCCGAGACCACCCAGGCGCTTCTGGAAGCCAACCGTACCCTGCAAAAAGCCCTGGAGGAGACCATGGGCAGACAGGAAGCCATGGCCGGACAGCTCAGGGAACAGGCCCGGCGCATTGACGATACCTGCAACACCATTAATGAGGAAATCAGCAACCAGCTGTACACCTATGCGGAAACCCATGGAATGTAAGGGGATATGCGGAACTATAAAAAACGGCATATGCCTGTAAATCGCACTGATTCACATGGGGACGCCGAAGCGGCCCTGGGTGAATCAGGGGAATGGCGTGATTGAAGGGGATATGCGGAACTTTATATGTAAGAAAGGACGTGAACGGAGACTTGGGAAGGAAATATCGGAAGAGAACGGCATTCGAGGAGCCCAGCTACTGGCAGTCCTACTCGGATATGATGGCGGCCCTGCTGCTGATCTTTATTTTAATCATAGCCATTACACTGGCGATTTATAAACAGAAAACCACAGATCTGGAACAGACCCAGATTGAACTGAACGCGGCGAAGCAAAAGCTGGATGTGGCCACTGAGGAACTGGAACTGGCCAAGATTGATCTGGACAATTACCGCAGCGAGATCGAAGCGTCCAAACATGATCTGGAGGATTCCCTGCTCAAACTTCAGCAGGCCTACGATGCTGCGGCTCTCACAAAGGAGCAGCTGGCCGCGGCCTATCTGGAGATTGACCAGGCCAAGGGGGAGTTGGAATCCACCCGGAGCCAGCTGCAGGATATCGTGGGAGTGAGAACAGACATTATCGGGCAGCTGCAATCCAGGTTCAACAATTCCAGCATGAAGGTGGACGCCCAGAACGGCTCCATCAGTTTTTCCTCGGACGTATTGTTTAAATATGGAAGCGCCAATTTGACCGATGCCAGCAAAGCTACTTTGACGGAGATTATTCCCATGTACCTGGATGTATTGCTGCAGGACCAGTTCCGGGACTATATTGCGGAAATCATTATTGAGGGGCATACGGACACGGATGGCAGCTATCAGCACAATATGGAGCTGTCCTCAGAGCGGGCGAATTCCGTAGCCAGATATATCCTGGATCCCAGGAACGGTCTCAGCGAGGCCAAGGTGCAGCAGCTGCAATCCATGCTGACTATCAACGGTCGTTCCTACAGCAGCCCCATCTATGAAGCCGGAACAGGGGAGATTGACATGGCGGCTTCCCGGCGCGTGGAGATCAAATTCCGTCTGAAGGAAGAAGAGTTAATCCAGAAGATTACGGAGATACTGGGGCAGTCAGCCGGGGAGACCCAGGCTCCGCAATAAAGAAAACCGTTTGTGACATAAACGTCATAAAAAATAAATGACAGGCAGGAAATCACAGGATATGACACACAATACAAAGCGGAAATATCAGTCTTAAAGCGGGTTGTGGGATTTCGGATAAAACTGACAGACACTGGCAGAAACATGTGTCACAATGTCCTGCGCAGGGCATAAGGAAAGAGGCCGGGTGTCCGGGCGGATAGTCTACAGGGTTTGCAGATCTGTCCTGGGGCATAAGGAAAGAGGCCGGGTGCAGTACCCGGGCGGATAATCTACAGGGCTTGCAGGCCTGTCCCGGAGCACAAGGAAAGAGGCCGGGTACAATGTACAGGCAGGGGATCTGTGAAAACATTCAGCGGAATCGGAAGAAGGGATCTGGAATAAAATAGGGGTGTGGAATTACGGAATTAGAGCATGAAAAAGCTATAAGGGAGGGAAAGTATGATGGATGAATACAGAGGGAAAAGGAACCAACTCCTGGCCGCCACAGTAATCAAAGGGCTGGAGAGCCGCAATATGAAAGGCTATTACGCCTCCACCAGGGAGGAAGCCCTGCAGAAGGCACTGGAACTGATTCCCCAGGGCAGCAGCGTCAGCTGGGGCGGCTCCGCCAGCATTCAGGAGATCGGTCTGAAGCAGGCCATTCTCCAGGGGGATTACCAGGTGTATAACAGAGAGGCGGCTCAAACCCCGGAGGAAAAGCGCAGGATGGAACTGGCGGCTTATGAAGCGGATTTCTATCTGACCAGCAG
>JAAWKU010000184.1 GCA_022797535.1 Lachnospiraceae bacterium
GGCGATGCTGTCCCTGATCCGGCAAAATACCTCGTACTCCAGCGCCGCCAGTTTGTCCTCCGCGTTCAGGATGGTATCCTCCAGTTCTTTCAGCCGGGGAGTGGTATAGCGCTCTGCGTTGGCCAGAGTCTGTTTGCGCACATAGTCCTCCGGCACCTGCCCCTTAAAGGAGTTGGTCACTTCAAAATAGTACCCGAACACTTTATTGTACTTAATTTTCAGATTCTTAATGCCTGTGCGTTCCCGATCCTGTTCCTCAAGCTGGGCCAGCCACATCTTCCCGTCCCGCCTGGCGCTGCGCAGCATATCTATGGTCTCATCGTAGCCGTCCTTTATAATGCCCCCCTCCCGGATGGTGATGGGCGGCTCCTCCACGATGGCTCCGTCAATCAATCTGTGCAGATCCTCCAGGCTGTCCATGTCCCGGCTGATCTGAACCAATAATTCTTTCTGAAAATCCTCCAACACCTTTCGAATGGGCGGCAGCATCTCCAGAGAATTGCGGAAAGCCAGTAGATCCCGGGGGTTGGCAGTCTTGTAAGTCACCTTGCCCAACAATCGTTCCAGGTCATAGACAGGCCCCAGATACTCCCGCAGTTCATCCCTGGATACCGCGTTTCCATTCAATTCCTCGATGGCGTCCAGCCGCCTTTCCATCTCCGCCCTCTCTATCAGGGGCTGTTCCAGATAGCTGCGCAGGGTACGGGCCCCCATGGCTGTTCTGGTCTTGTCCAGCACCCACAAAAGAGAGCCCCTCTTCTGCTTCTCCCGCAGGGTTTCCACCAGTTCCAGATTGCGTCTGGTGGAAGAATCCAGCAGCATATATTTGCTGGCCAGATAGGAATGAATATGGGCAATATGGCCCAGATCCGTCTTTTGGGTATCATACAGGTATTGCAGCAGGGCCCCGGCGGCGACGGTCCCTGTGGGGAAGTCCTCCAGCCCCAGGCCCAACATGCTTTTGACCTTAAAGTGGCGCAGAATACTTTGCTCACAGGTTTTGTCATCAAAATAGCGGGCGTCCGCAGCGCTGACCGCAATATGTAACCGTCCCCGCAGGTCTCCGATGTCCATGCCGCTGACCAGGAATGCATCATTGCAGATAATCTCCGAAGGTTCATATTTCATAAGCTCATCCATGAGCCTCCGCAGATCCTCCACCTCCGTCATATAAAAGTCACCGGTGGTTACGTCTGCCGCCGCCAGGCCGATGCCTGTGGGGGTAAAGGTGACACACATTAGATAATTGTTTTTCCCCTCCTCCAGGAACTGGGTGTTCAGATTGGTGCCCGGGGTAACGATCCGTACCACCTCCCGCTTCACCAGACCCTTTGCCAGTCTGGGATCCTCCACCTGCTCACAGATGGCCACCTTGTACCCCTTGGCCACCAGCTTGCTCAGATAGCCTTCCACTGCGTGATAGGGCACGCCGCACATGGGAGCGCGTTCTTCCAGGCCGCAGCTTTTGCCTGTCAGCGTGATCTCCAGTTCCCTGGAAGCAGTCAGTGCGTCTTCAAAAAACATCTCATAAAAATCACCCAGCCGGTAGAACAGGATGCAATCCGGATACTCCTGCTTTGTCTCCAGGTATTTTTGCATCATGGGAGTCAGATCCTCCACCTTGATGTCTTCCACTTTCAGGTCCTCGTTCACAATTTACCTCGCTTCTGCCGCGGAAGCGGCTCTTATGTCCCCTCTTTGTGTCTGCCGCACAATTTCCGGCATTGTAAAACGGATACATCCAGAGACATATCCGTTTCCCATGTTACCACAAAACCTTGTTTTTGTAAAATGACAAAAGGGCTTTATTGCTTTGTAGTGCTTCCTAAACCACCGTTTCGGATCCCGCTGGCATTGTCGTCCATGGTGATGCCGTATTCCAGGAAGATTCCCTGCATGAAACCCATGCCCGCCTGGATCTCCACTGTCCGGCCTTCCCGGGAGTCATTGGTGATTTTGGCCATGATATGCCCCTCATTGTCCGAATAGAAATAGTCGCTGTCAATGATTCCCACCGTGTTGTTAAGCTGCAGGCGGTACTTGAACCCCAGTCCGCTCCGGGGGTATAGCTTCAGCACCCAGTCCTCCTGCATCTCGGCCCTTATGCCGGTGGGCACCTTGACAGATGCGCCGGGCTTTAAGGAAAAAGCCATGGGGGAATAAAAGTCATATCCCGCGCTGCCCCTGGTGGCACGTTCCGGCAGCCTGATGGCGGCGTGGATTTCCCTGACCTCCTCCTGGGAATATGACGGGAATTCTTCTTTCATCGCAGTCAGAAACTGCTCCGGGCTGACTTTATGAAACCTGGCTATTCTTCTCATCTTTACCTCCCTGTCCGTTTACCCCCTGCTGCAGGACGGCCCGTCCAGCGCCCCGCCCCGGGCGGCGTATAAGACTTCATCCCCGTCCCCCGCATAATCTCCGCAGTGCAACACCGGCGCTGTGGGATCCGGCTGCCTCAGAGAAGCCTGCACGTCGATGACCCTCTGGTTGGAACTGCCTTTCCACAGGAGCTTGGGATCCTTTTTCTCCACCTGAAACTCTCCGTCCACCAACACATCAACAAAACACATCAGGGGATCCTGTAAAATGTTCTCCCAGACGTCCCCGGTGTAAAGCCAGATGGTTTTTTCCGGATACTTTTCCTTCACTTCTGCCATAAGACCCCGCACCTCCAGCCGGTTGGCCGGGTGCAGCGGATCTCCCCCGGAAAAGGTGATTCCGGAGATGTACTTCTTGTCCAACTGGGCAAATATCTCCTGTTTTGCGGATTCGTCAAAGGGCAGTCCCCCGTCCGGATCCCAGGTCATAGGATTATGGCAATCCCTGCAGCAGTGGCTGCAGCCCGCCACCCACAGAACGACACGCAGGCCATCCCCGTTGAGCATGTCGTCCCTGGTTATATTATGATATCGCATATCACATAGACTTCCTTTCCGCAATCTCCGCCATCTTTGCCTCGTTCAGCCTGGTGTCCCCGTGGACCCTGGAATAGGACAGATAACCGTTCATGCGGTCTATTTTGGTGAGATTGCGGCTGCCGCACTTGGGGCACACATCCATCTCCAGTTCCTGGTGGCCGCAATCGTCACAGTAGGCCAGGGACAGGTTCACGCCCTCATAAAAGCCCATGTCCATGGCGCGGTAGATCAAAGTCTTTATCGCATCCATATTATAGTCAATGGGATACTTTACATACTGAATCTTGCCCCCGTTGCACAGATTCCAGAAGCGGTCCTCCATATCCTGCTTCTCTATCGGGGTAATATCCTCTGAGACATGGCAGTGGAAGCTGTTGCTCACATACTCCCTGTCGGAAACCCCCTCCACAATACCGTATTTTTTGCGGAACTGTTTGACCTGCACGCCGCAGAGATTCTCTGCGGGCGTGCCATAGATGGCATACAGATTGCCGTCCTCCTCCTTAAATTCCATTACCCTGGCGTTGATATATTCCATGACCTCCAGCGCAAAGGCCCCGTCCTCTACAAGGCTCTTTCCGTTGTACAATTCCTGCAGTTCGTTCAGAGCCGTGATGCCAAAGCTGGCAGTGGCAGATTTCAGCAGAGGCTTAATCTTGTCAGTGAGTTTCAGACGGCCGCCTAAAAAACCACCCTCGCAGTAGGCCAGCGGGTTGGTGGAAGCGCGCATTTCCCCCAGATAGGCATAGGTGCGGATATGAAGCTGACGGATCAGGTTCAGGTAATAGTCCAGCACCTCATAGAAATCACGGCTCTCCTTCCGGGACTTGGCAAGAATCATGGGCAGATGCAGAGAAATGGCCCCTATGTTGAACCGGCCCACGAAAACAGGCGTGTCCTGATCGTCCGCAGGATGCATGCCGCCTCTCTCATACCAGGGAGACAGAAAGGCCCTGCATCCCATAGGGGAAATGATCTTACCATACTGCTTATAAATGCTGGCCACATACCCCTTGCCGGTCAGGCTCAGCCAGTCCGGGTACATGGTCTTGGAAGAACACAATACCCCCGCTTCAAACACGTCCTCCAGAGGTTTTCCGGGGCCATGCAGATTCTCGTCAAACAGGAACACGATCTTGGGAAACAGCACAGGCTTTTTACACTCCGCCTTACCCTGTCCCTTCCGGCGCACATTGAGCATGGAAATGGTAGCCAGCCTGGCAAAGCGGCCTGTGCCCGTACCTGCGGTCACCGTGATAAAGGGATAATCTCCCCTGCTGCTACCCACGGTGTTGAATTTATACTCCCAGCCCTGGAAGCCCTGCTCAAATTCCCGCGCCACGTCGGCGCTGGCCTCCGCCTCCGCGGTTTCCG
>JAAWKU010000185.1 GCA_022797535.1 Lachnospiraceae bacterium
TACCACTTATACCGACAAAAAAACTATGCCGACCTTTCTTTGGATCCAGCCATCCGCTGAAATCCCCAGAAAAATGTCGGCATAGTTTTTGTATTTAAGGAAAATATCCTTCATCATAGAAAGAAAAGGAGGTTGCTGAAGGTAGTGTCAAGTAATCTATGAAAAACTGAGTTGAAAAAAATAGGCTCACTCGAACCTTGAAAACTGCAGATATTAGTGAGTTAAGCCCTTGGGGCGTTGCCCCAAACCCCACAAGGGACCAGTCCCTTGACCCATTTTCGGGCCCTGCCCGAACCCGTCCTCGCCGGAAGGCAGGAAAAGGGCGCAAATGCCCCTTTTCTGCGGAACAGGATCATCCGTGGGCCTTATGTCAATAGACTTTCGCGGCATATCCTCACCGCCTAATGGCGGTTCCGGTATTCCACGGTTCTATGGACAACAGCCCCGCTCCGGTGTGGCAGTACCGTTTTTCTGCATATTCAGGATGGTTTGCTGACCAAGGAAGATGAGAAGCTGCCACTTGCCTGGCATGTTGTCGGCACCCTGCAGCATTTCCACCTCGTTGAGGACTTTGTATTTGTTATGCTTGTGTGGGCGCAGAAAGTTGTAGTAAGCGACCCAGAGAGCCAGGTCATAATTAGCCCCTTCGATGTTGTCAAAGCCGTTTGTATGACGGTAAGAAGCCTTATAGGTGCGGTTGAGTCGCTCGATCATCTGTTTAAAGGGGCGGTGCTCCGTAGAGACAGCGTCATCATTGGTAAGTCCGATGACTTGTGTGACCTTGAACGTAAAGTCTTTGCCGAGCCTTTTCGCGAATTCCATAGCGGCAAGGGGATAGGCGCTATAGCCGTCAGCGATGAACTTGAATTTTTCAGACAGCTTTGTAATTCCCAGGAAGGCCATACGCATGGCGAGGATGCAGGGGCCAACGCCGCGGTTATCGGATACCTGGTAGCCGATGATGGAACGGGTAGCCGCGTTCATAATGAGCCAGACATAGGTTTTGATACCGCGGATTTTGATGTAGGTTTCATCAGCGGTGAACACATCTCCCTTTTCGTAGGGATATTGATCAACAAAGGGTTTGATGCAGACAGCGGCGCTCTTGCAGTAATTGGCAATCTGCTGGTGGGAGATGCTGATGTTGTAGAGGTCTTTCAGGGCCTGAGAGGTTTTACGCAGGGAGAGGCCAAGGTTGACATGGAGTGTCAGACACAGGGACATGACATGGGCGTTATGCTTAGAGAATTTGAAGGAAGAGGCGTTTTTGGGCAGGGAGTTTAAATCCATGCGAAAGAAATCCATGGTAAACTCACGGTAGATATAGTGGAGTTTATATTTATTTTTGCCGTAAGCCTCTTTCAGGTCATCCTGCCCCACATTTTTAAGGTTGTGGAGATAGTAAGGACATTTAGAGTTCACGCATTTGTGGAGGATGAAGTGTTTGCGTTCTTTCTTTTGGACGAGGGCGTTGCCACAGTGAGGGCAGCGCAGTTTCAGGGAAGAGAAGCGGCTTTCGGTGGGAGAGAATCTGGCGGAGCAGACCTTACAGAGAAGCTGTCCTTTGGAACCATTGTTTTTGTAAAGGAAGGGCTTTGGGGCATCACAGCGTGGGCATGTAGAGTCCTCGGGGATGTCACATGCAGAGTGACGGCAGACAGGGCGGATTTTCTTGCCATAGCGTTTATAGTAGTAAGGGATGAGATCTTTGAAAGTCCAACCCTGTCGGAAGTCGGTGACCAGAGGGAGAGAATCGATCTTGAATTTTTGGTATTTGGGGGAATGGGAATCATCAAAAGCCCATTGTTTCAGAGGGATATATCTGCAGATAAAATGGATTAACCAGCAGTTTTGCTGGTAAAGGGATTGAATGAGGGAGAGTAAAAAGGGAATAATATCCATAAGCAGTGATTTTCCTTTCAGTGTTTGTGGGATGGTAATAGTATTTACACAAAAAAGGGAGGTCATTGCTTTTTCTTTTGAAAAAATGTGATAATCCCTGAAAATACAAGGTTTATAACAAAAAAATGAGGTAGTAAACTTGACACTACCTTGTCTGGAAAGGAGGGAGTGCAGATGATGAATGATTCTTTGTTCACTTTAGCAGATCAGTTTGTTGCATATAAAAGGCAGAATGGGCGCGTATACCAGACAGGCGCTTATTATCTGGAAAAGTATATCCAGTTTGCATCGGAAACCAACCCGGAGATCACGGTTCCAGACAGAAAAAGTGTTCAAGGTTTCCTTGAGAAATATGAAGATGCCCCGGGAAGCCTTTATAATGCCGCTGCATTTCTGCGTGAATTCAGCCGGTATCTCATCGCACGAGGATATCCGGATGCATATCTGATCCCGGCAGGGAGAACCCGGCTTCCAACACCGGTCCCGCCTTATTTTTTTACAGGGGAAGAGATCTCCGCATTTTTCCGGGAATGTGACAGCATCAGGGATGACCCGCATCATAAAGGCCGCCATCTGGCGCTTCCTGCCATGTTCCGTCTCCTGTACTGCTGCGGCCTCCGCTGTAAAGAAGCCCGTGTGCTTGCCAGAAAGGATGTGCATCTGGATAAAGGTTATTTTGATGTCCTTCAATCCAAAGGCCCCAAAAGCCGCAGGATCTATATTTCAGGAGAGCTTACGGAATATCTGGATGGTTATGACCGGCAGATCAGCCGCCTGTTCCCAGACCGCAGGATATTTTTCCCAAGCAGGGCTGACAGCCCATATGGCGCTGCCATGCTTGAAAAAAACTTTCTGCGGTTCTGGTATTCTGCTTTCCCGGAAAAGAAAGATTCCGGGGTAAGCATCCGCGCATATGATTTTCGTTATCCAAACTTAAATAAAATCCAAACCTTTTGGATGAAGTACGGAAACTACAACAAATACCGTCTGAAAAGGTTTGGATTTTATTTTTATCTTCTTTTCCTGATACCGCAGAAATCTACAAGGGAGCCGTCAGGATTTTTCCATTTTGCACATACCTTTTTGTCATTTTCATCTTCCAGGGTAGCAAGTGCCTTTGCTTTCTCTTCAGCCATGATGTCCAGATAGACCATCGTCGTCTGGAGCTGCTCATGGCCGAGCAGAAATGAAATCTGTACGATGTTCATCCCGTCCTCCAGCCAGTGGGAGGCCTTCCCGTGGCGAAACTGGTGCGCGTGGAGCCCCAGCGGCACATCACCGCAGACCTCATGGGCTGCCTTTGCATATTTCCTCAGCATCCTGCTGATGGCGGGCTGGGTCAGTTTTCCATGGCACCCAGTATTACGGGAATAAAAAACATAGGCTTCCGGATCCGGCGTTTCCCCATGAAATTCTGCCAGGTACCGCTTTAAATGGGCGACAGCTTTGGGCAGCAGATAAAGGGTGCGGATCTTATTACCTTTACCGATAATGACTGCATATGGTTTTTCGCCCGATAAATGGAGCTGGCTGTTCTTCATCGACAGAATCTCATCAAGCCGGGCAGCGGTGCTGTAAAGCAGAACCATGAATGCCATATCCCGGCGCCCGGTCCTGTTTAAAGGGTCAGGGGCATCCATCAGTGCCTTTACCGCTTCCCGTGTCAGGCCTTCCACTTTCTTTTTCTGGCATTTCCTGCGCGGAATCTGGGCCGCCTCCAGGTAAAAATGCAGGTAAGCCACATCCCGGCTGCCCAGGTATTTTAAAAATGTCCTCAGGGATGCCAGCCTGTTATTGCAGCTCTGTGGGCTGCATCCCCTGGATTCCCGTAACCAGACAAGCCATTCTTCTATGACTGTATGCCGGAAGCAGTCTGCGTTCAGGCTGTCACTGCGCACTTTTTTCTCATCCTCCAGAAAAGACAGGTACAGCACGATTGCGTCCTGATAGGATTTCAGGGTGTTCATACTGTTAGTTTTCTGGGAAAGGACATAGCCGTCCAGGAACTCTGAAATATATCTGGCTATCAGGATGCTTTCTTTACCAGGCTTCTTCATCTGTGGGCACCTCCGGCATCATCCATTCCGAGCTGGCTTGTGTCTGTTCCTTTATGATCTCCGAGAGCCCGGGGACAATCGAATAGTAGTATTTCGTGCTCTCCACTGTGGTATGCCCCATGCTTTTGCTCAGGAACACCAGCCTGTCATGGAAGCTGAAGCCCTGTCCCACCCACCGGTTGATGTTTGCCACGGCATAATGGTGCCGGAATTCGTAGGCGGTGGCATGGGATGTGTTCACTTTGCGCCACAGCAGGTTGAAGTTTTTGGTCACCCATCCCCTGTTAAAATGGGAATTCCGTATTGAGGGGAAGAAATAT
>JAAWKU010000186.1 GCA_022797535.1 Lachnospiraceae bacterium
GTCCCGCCGGGACGGTTCTCTTAACAACACCATATAGATTTTTTGTACGCCGCCGCCCGCCATCGAGCAGAGTTTTTACACCTAATTGGGGATAAAACAACTTATGGCCGGAGGTGGGGTTGTCCTCATCGGCACACAGTTAATCCCGCTTCTTGGAAACCTGTTCAGCTAATAATGGAAAGGGGACTCACTCATGTTCGATAGCATTTTTGAGGCAATCGAGGAGTGGATGAGGGATCTTCTGACCGGGATGGTAACGTCCAACCTGACGGAAATGTTCACGGATGTCAATGAGAAAACCGGGGAGATTGCCGCGCAGGTTGGACAAACGCCGCAGGGATGGAATGGGAGTATTTTCAGCCTGATACAGAATCTTTCAAATTCGGTAATCGTGCCGATTGCAGGCATGATCATCACGTTTGTCCTCTGTTATGAGCTGATCTCCATGCTGACGGAGAAAAACAGTATGCATGAGATAGATACCTGGATGTTCTTCAAGTATTTTTTCAAGATGTGGGTGGCTGTGTATCTGGTCAGCAATACCTTTACCATAGCGATGGCGGTCTTTGATGTGGGTCAGCATGTAGTGAGCGCCGCAGACGGCGTCATTAACGCACAGACTGCCATCAACATAGATACCATGATAGAAGAAATGGAAACGGCGATGGAATCTATGGAGATTGGAGAGCTTGTGGTGCTGGCTTTGGAAACCATGCTGGTCAGCCTGTGCATGAAGATCATGTCCGTGCTTATCACGGTGCTTCTGTACGGGCGTATGATAGAGATCTACCTTTACACTTCGGTTGCGCCAATCCCCTTTGCAACCTTCTCCAACCGGGAATGGGGGCAGGTGGGGAACAACTATTTCCGTGGGCTTCTGGCGCTTGGGTTCCAGGGGTTCTTCATGATGGTGTGCGTTGGCATTTATGCAGTGCTTGTATCTACCATACAGATTTCAGACAATATGCACTCGGCGCTGTTCGGGGTGGCGGCATATACCGTGATCCTATGTTTCAGCCTGATGAAAACAAGCGGGTTAAGCAAGGCAGTGTTCAATGCACATTAGACAGCAGGAAGGAGGATTTTTTGAAGATTGGACTGATAGACGTGGATTCCCATAACTGGCCGAATCTATGTCTGATGAAGTTATCGGCGTACCATAAGGCAAAAGGGGATTCCGTGGAATGGTGGAAGCCCGAAGGCCGGTATGATGTGGTTTATAAAAGCAGGGTATTTACAGACACATATTCCAAAGATACCACTGTAGTCAGGAATGCCGGGAAGGTAATCAGGGGCGGCACAGGCTATGGCATGAAGGAAAACCTGCCAGATGCTGTCGAGCATAGTTATCCGGATTACGGTTTATATCCGCAGTTTCCCGATACGGCGTATGGCTTTTTAAGCCGTGGATGCCCCCGGAATTGTGGATTTTGCATTGTCAGCGGCAAGGAAGGGAGAAGGAGTATTGAGGTTGCCGATTTGTCTGAATTTTGGAATGGGCAGAAAGAGATAAAACTGATGGATGCGAACCTTCTGGCCTGTCCGGAACATGAAAAGCTGATACAGCAGCTTGCAGAAAGCCGGGCATGGGTGGATTTCTCCCAGGGGCTGGATATCCGCCTGATCAATCCCGACAATGTTTCCCTATTGAATAAAGTCCGCACAAAGATGGTGCATTTTGCATGGGACAACCCGGACGAAGATTTGACGGGGCATTTCCAGAGGTTTCTGGACTTGACGGCAGTGAAAGACAAGCGGAAGCGGCAGGTCTATGTGCTTACGAATTATGGGAGCAGCCATGAGCAGGATTTGTACCGTGTGGAAACCTTGCGTGACATGGGATTCTCCCCTTATGTGATGATTTATGGCCGCCCAAATGCGCCGAAGATTACCCGGCAGCTTCAGCGTTGGGTGAATAACAAGCGGATATTTTATGCAGTAAAGGATTTTGCGGACTATGCCGCAGGCAGGAAGGAGGCTGTTTAGATGGCATTTGTCAGTGTGCCGAAAGATTTGACAAAGATTAAAAATAAGGTGGTTTTGAACCTTACAAAGAGGCAGCTTGTCTGCCTTGTGATTGCGGCGGCTGTGGGGCTGCCTTTTTATTTCCTCACAAAAAAGTATATCGGGACAAGCAATGCGGCAACCGGAATGGTGCTTCTGATGCTCCCGGCTTTTTTATTCGCCATGTATGAGAAAGACGGGATGCCGCTGGAGAAGGTTCTTTTCAATATCATCAATGTGAAGTTCAAAAAGCCGGCAGTCCGGCGGTATGAGATAAAAAATATCTATGAGACGGAGGTAAGAGAAACCATATCAAAACAGAAGAAAGGGGGAAGGACACATGGGAAGAAAAAGAAACACCGGTAGCCAGCGGCATGTAACGGGAAAAGAAGGTGCGGTTTTCCTGGATGACTGGCTGGATGAACCGGAGGATGACTACATAGATTTTGAAAACAATCCTTGCTTATTCCGGGACAGCCGGCAGGAGGGGGACGCACAGGGAACTTACCCGCCGTGAGAAGAAGGCAATGGAGAAAGCGGCAAAAGAGGCAGAAAAATTAAGGAAGATCCAGGAGGAGGCAGACCGGAAAGCGGAACGGAAAGCCGCCCGTGAAGCGGAAAAAGAAGCAAAGAAGGAGGCGGCAAGGCAGAAAGCAGAGAAAAAGAAAGCTGCTTCCAGGAGAAAAACGCATCCGATATCGGCGGCGAAGAAATGCAGTACAGGAAATGCGGCAGTGCATAAAGGCAGGGATGCGGAAAAAGCAAAAAAAGTAAAGGAGAAACAGATTTCCGCACAGCAGTCAATCCCCTACCGGGAGATGGCGAAGGACGGAATCTGCCGGGTGCAGGATAAATATTATTCCAAGACTATCCGGTTCTATGACATCAATTACCAGTTGGCGCAGAATGAGGACAAGAACGCTATTTTTGAGAACTGGTGCGATTTTCTCAACTATTTTGACAGCACGATCCATTTCCAGTTGTCTTTTGTGAACCATCACAGCAACATGAAAGAGTTTGAATCCATCATCCAGATTAAGCCGCAGAATGACGATTTTGACGATGTGCGGATGGAGTACGCACAGATGCTGAAAAACCAGCTTGCAAAGGGAAACAACGGCCTTGTCCGTACCAAATATATTACGTTTGGGATTGAAGCCGACAACATCCGGGAAGCGAAACCGAAGCTGGAGCGGATTGAAGCGGATATTCTGAACAATTTCAAGGTGCTTGGCGTGTCGGCCTACCCCTTAAATGGGGAGGAACGTCTGCAGGTGCTGTATGAAACCTTTAACCCGGAGGAAAAAACGCCGTTTAAATTTTCTTATGACAACGTGCTGCGTACCGGGATGGGGACGAAGGATTTCATTGCGCCCACCAGTTTTGTGTTTAAGAACGGGAAGGATTTTCAGATGGGCGATACCCTTGGGGCGGCATCCTACTTACAGATACTTGCCCCGGAGCTGACGGACAAGATGCTTGCGGAATTTCTGGATATGGACAGGAACCTGATGGTAAACCTCCATATCCAGTCCTTAGACCAGATGAAAGCGATTAAGCTGGTGAAAAGCAAGGTGACAGATATTAACCGGATGAAGATCGAGGAACAGAAGAAAGCAGTGCGTTCCGGGTACGATATGGACATCATCCCCTCTGACCTCAATACTTACGGCGGGGAGGCGAAGCGGCTGCTGGAAGATTTGCAATCACGGAATGAGAGGATGTTCCTTGTGACTGTGCTGTTTTTAAATGTGCCATGACCGGGATATGATGGAGGAACGTGGGGAAAAGAAAAACAAAATGACGATAGAGACGGAGGCCGAAAGCGTAGCTTTCACGGTATGCAGTTTCTTCAATTTGGATACGTCAGACTATTCCTTTCCATATCTGGCGGGATGGGCCAGCAGCATGGAGATGAAAGAACTGCGGTCTTCTATGGATTTTATCCGGAAAACAGCAGGTTCGTTGATTGACGGCATGGTGGAGAACATCCAGAAGCTTCAGAAAGAAAAAGAGGCGGAGCGGGAGCTGGGGGAGGATGACCTGGTATTCCAGGTTGCCCTTCCCGGCGGGGACGCAAAGCGTTTTTATCTTGTGGACAATGTAGGCAGGGTGGATTTTCTAAGGCTGTTACAGACATTTGCAGAGCAAAAGTGAGAAAACGGAAGCCCGGAACAGTTCTTAAAAGAGCATGGCGTGCATCTGGATTTATGGAAGGATTCTGAAAATCCGGAAAGGAATGAAAATAT
>JAAWKU010000187.1 GCA_022797535.1 Lachnospiraceae bacterium
CAAAAATGCCGCTCTTTTCTTGGTCGGGCGGCACTTTGGGTAAAGTTGACAGTCCATTATGTTGTTTATGCAGATTTCCTTTGTCAAGCGTTGCAAATGGTTGTTTATCACTTTTGAAAATTGAGGATGTTCCTTTGCTTACATGTATTTGTTTGTCATCTCTCCGCACTGTCCAACCTCCCCGGAACTGATTTCCCGGAACCTGTTCACACGAATCCTGTTCACAGATCCTATTCCCCCAGGTCTTGTTCTCACGGAATCTGTTATAGAACCAGTTCCCCAGGGCCAGCCCCCAGCGGCGTCCGTTCGACTCAGTATCCCATCCGGCTCGTCATGCTCTACCACTCATACGCCAATACCTGGCAGTTACCGATGCCAAAGGCCGCAAATTCCTCATTGGTCATATCCGTGAAATAAGACTGTACAATTCTGGCGATGCCGTTGTGAGCCACCAGCAGGTAAGTTCTGGCTTCCGGTTCCCGGCGCAGCTCGTCCAACAGATTGTAGATCCGCTGGGCCATCTGCATCATGGACTCGCCGCCCTCATTTCGATTTACAAACTGGGCCTTCGCCGCCTGGAATTGCGTCCCATTCCGGGGAGTGGACTCCCACTTTCCGAAATTCTGCTCCTTTAATCGGACCTCCTCCCGCATGGGAATCCCGGTGATGCGGTGGATATGACGGGCGGTGTCGGCAGCCCGCGCCAGAGGCGACTACAGAATCTGATCAATTTCATAATCTCCTACTGCAATCAGCCGTCCCAGCTCTATGGCCTGCTCATGTCCCTGCTCTGTCAGAGCAATGTCCGTGGCTCCGCAGATTTTATTTTCCACGTTCCATACAGTCTGCCCGTGCCGGGCAAAATACAATTTTCTCATGGCTTTCTCCTTCTCTTTCTCCCCCTTGTCTCCCACTGACCCGGCCACATCAAAAAGCCCGGCAGAGTTTTCGCTCTGCCGGGCTGTCTATGATAGGCTTATGCGATTTTGCAGCCGGGCGCTTACATCATGCCGCCCATACCGCCGCCTGCGGGCATTGCGGGGGTCTCTTCCTTGATGTTGGCCACCACAGACTCAGTGGTCAGCAGAGTGCTGGCTACGCTGGTAGCATTCTGCAATGCGCTTCTGGTCACCTTGGCAGGATCCAGAATCCCTGCGCTCACCATATCCACATATTCCTCTTTCAGCACGTCGAATCCCATGCCCACTGCGGACTCTTCCACCTTGTTGATGATCACGCTGCCCTCTAAGCCTGCGTTGGCGGCAATGTGATACAGGGGCGCTTCCAGGGCTTTCAACACGATCTGGGCGCCTGTCTTTTCATCGCCTTCCATGGTCTCAGCCAGCTTCGCCACTTCCTTGGCGGCGTGGATATAAGCAGAACCGCCTCCGCAGATGATACCTTCCTCCACGGCAGCTCTGGTAGCCGCAAGAGCGTCCTCCAGACGCAGCTTGGCTTCCTTCATCTCGGTCTCGGTGGCAGCGCCCACCCGAATTACCGCCACACCGCCGGCCAGCTTGGCCAGTCTCTCCTGCAGCTTCTCCTTATCAAAATCAGAGGTGGTCTCCTCAATCTGCATCTTAATCTGGGAGATACGGCTCTGAATGGCATCCTTGTCTCCTTCGCCATCCACAATCACCGTATTTTCCTTCTGTACCTTCACGGACTTGGCACGGCCCAGCATGGACATGTCGGTGTCCTTCAGTTCATAGCCCAGTTCGGAACTGATCACAGTGCCGCCGGTAAGAATGGCGATATCCTCCAGCATGGCCTTCCTTCTGTCGCCGTAGCCGGGAGCTTTCACGGCCACCACATTGAAGGTACCGCGCAGTTTGTTTACAATCAGGGTGGTAAGGGCCTCACCCTCCACATCCTCGGCGATGATCAGCATCTTCGCACCGCACTGCACCACCTGCTCCAGCAGAGGCAGGATCTCCTGGATGTTGGAAATCTTCTTATCGGTGATCAGGATATAGGGATTATCCAGAGTTGCCTCCATCTTATCCATATCCGTAGCCATATAAGCGGAAATGTATCCTCTGTCAAACTGCATACCCTCTACAAGGTCCAGTTCGGTCTGCATGGTTTTGGATTCCTCGATGGTGATGACGCCATCCCCGCTGACCTTCTCCATGGCGTCCGCCACCAGCTGGCCAACCTCCTCATCGCCTGCGGAGATCGCCGCTACCCTGGCGATATGCTCCTTGCCGTTCACTTTCTGACTCATGCCCGCAATGGCCTCCACAGCACAGTCCGTGGCTTTCTTCATACCCTTTCTCAGGATGATGGGATTGGCTCCCGCTGCCAGGTTCTTGATGCCTGCGTTTACCATAGCCTGTGCCAGAACGGTAGCCGTAGTGGTTCCGTCACCCGCCACATCGTTGGTCTTGGTAGCCACTTCCTTTACCAACTGCGCGCCCATATTCTCAAATGCATCCGCCAGTTCGATCTCCTTGGCGATGGTAACGCCGTCGTTGGTGATCAGGGGAGCCCCGAAAGACTTATCCAACACCACGTTTCTTCCTTTGGGTCCCAATGTTACTCTGACAGTATCAGCCAGCTGGTTCACGCCGGACTCCAGGGCTGCGCGCGCCTCTGCGCCATACTTAATTTCCTTTGCCATAATGCATACGCCTCCGTTTTCTTTAATTGATTCTTACAAAACCGCCTGTTACTGGATCACTGCCAGGATATCGTTCTGCTTCACGATGATATACTCATCCTCATCCAGCTTCACTTCCGTCCCCGCATACTTGGAGAAGATAACCTGGTCGCCAACCTTGACCTCCATCTTCACTTCCTTGCCGTCCACCACGCCGCCAGGGCCAACTGCGATCACCTCTGCCTGCTGGGGCTTCTCCTTGTTCTGTCCGGGAAGCACGATGCCGGACTTGGTGGTTTCCTCAGCCACCAACTGCTTCAATACAACTCTGTCGCCTAAGGGTACTAACTTCATATTGTCTGCCTCCTTATCTGGTACTTTGTCTTGTTAGCACTCTTTTATGTCGAGTGCTAATCTCTGGAACATATATTAGTTTCATATGCGGCGGTTTGCAACTGCATTTATTGGCATTTACTGCTCTTTTACAATCTTTTATCTCATATTTTCTCTTGTTTTCTTTCTTTTACTCATTTTTGACGGTTTGGAATGATTTTATACTTATTTTATATTTCTTCGACTCTCCATTCCTCCATTCTCATGGATATCTTCGAGATTCTCTTTTCGGTGCGCAGTTTACAAGCCAGGAAATCAAAGGCCCTGCCGTATTCCCTGGGCCTGTCCCGCCGCTGGCAGCCCCCAGGCGCCTTAAATACAAAACGAGAGAGGGCCACGTCTCCACATGTCCCTCTCCCTATGTCTTTAAATCAGCACCGAATCT
Organism: Lachnospiraceae bacterium; assembly: GCA_022797535.1. Lineage (GTDB taxonomy): Bacteria > Bacillota > Clostridia > Lachnospirales > Lachnospiraceae > Acetatifactor. The sequence continues at coordinate 3,381 of JAAWKU010000187.1, forward strand.
CTCCGGATCAGTACCGAATCTTACTAAATCAACACTTGATCTCCACAGATCAACACCGAATCTCACTGGATCAACACTTGATCTCCTCAGATCAGCACTTAATCTCCAGGTATCCCAGCAGTTTATCCATATCATACTCCTCCAGCACACCCAGATTGGAGTCATAGAACTTACCATCGTAATGCACCAGATAGTGGCAGAAACGCCCCATCTTCTCCATCAGAATGCAGCACTTGGGCAGCACGGTGGGGCGGCCCTCGGTATACATGATGATATCCGTGTGATCAATACCGTAATAATTCAATGCCGAAATCACCCTGCCCATGGTAGCCTGCCATTCCCGGCAGTCCATGACGCTGATGACCTCCGCAATGGTCACGCCAGCCAGCATGGCCACGCAGGACTGTCCGCACAGCCCGTCCTCCGGCTGGATAATCACCTCCATGCTGTCAATCCTGCGGATGGGATTCTCAAAGCTGTAAGGGCTGTTCTGGTCCATCTTGATCAGACTGCCCGTAACATGAAGGAGGATCTTGTGGCTCTTCCCCAGATCTGCCTTTACCGCGTCCTCATCCTCAATATGGATCTGATAGTTACCCTTTTCCTGGGGGATCAGTTCGCAGTCAATGAGGGCGTTGTCCAGCACAATATCCGCCTGAATCACATCACGCTGCCTGCATACCTCCCAGATGTTGAAGGGAATCGGAATCATATACCCCTTCTCCTTCTTCTCAATCCTGGATTCAAAAAAATACCTCATACCCTGTAACCTCCGCCAATAGTCTAAAATGTTGGTGTAACCCCTTACATTCTCTATTCTATCAGATTTCCCGGCACATGCAATAGATGTACCGAATCGTCATAGCCCACGGCGGCAGCCACCTCCTGGACAGACATTTCCCGCCCCTGAAGCAGCAGTTCCCGGGCCCTTTCCAGCCGGATGTTGATCAGATGCCGGATGGGGGTGTCTCCCGTCTCGCTCTTGAAAATCTTGGAGATGTAAAACGGGCTCAGGTACATATTTTCTGCGATGGTATCCAGTGAGATCTTGTCGCTGTAATGATCTTCGAAATAGCTTACGATCTGTTCCACCACATATTTTTTATTTACCGAATCGAAGGAATAGCCCTGCATGGCCTGGGGAGGAGGCGACTGCTCCTTCAAAACCAACAGCAGCAGTTGCATCAGATAAGCCTTCAGCATATGGTAGCGTCCCTGCCAGCACACCGCGCTCTCCGCCTCCATGGAAGAGCAGATCCGAAAAATCTTCTGGCGCAGTTCCCCGCTGGTATGCAGGATGTAGCCTCCACCTGGCAGCGGTACGTCTCCTGGCTCCCGGCCCGGCAGCTGTACGTCGCAGAAGCCCACGAAAAACTCTGTGGCAGGTATCTCCGCCTCGGGCACATACAGCGCCTGATGGTGAATCCCTGGCTTAAAGAGCAGTAAATCCCCCTCGCCCACTTCATAAACCTGTCCTTCTATACGATACTTTCCCGTTCCGGACATCACAAAGGCCAACTCCACGATATCATGACAGTGATAGGCTTCCTCCGCCTCCGTCCGGGTGCCCTTCCAGGTAAACAGAAAGGTGGGATTCATTTCCTCAATCCGTATGGAATTGTCTTCCGTGGCACAATACTTGCTCATCCCTACCTCTCCTGTCCTGCATCGTTCACTCACATCCGCCGGGCTGTTTCATTCCAGTTGGCTTCCGCCAGATTCCCCTGTCTCCACGATTCCCCGTCTCCATCAGCCTTCTAAAGCCTGTGACCCCGGCTACAATCCCAGCACCAGTCCGGCCACCTGAAAATATACCAGCAGCGACAGGGCATCCACTATGGTGGTGATGAATGGGCTGGCCATCACCGCCGGGTCAAAACCCAGCTTCTTGGCCGCCATGGGAAGCAGGCAGCCTACCAGCATGGCCATCATCACCGCCGCCACCAGCGTAAGGCACACCACCAGCGCCACTGCCATCCCCACCCGGTCAAACAGCATCAGCTTGGCAAAATTGGCTGCCGCCAGGGTGCCTCCGCAGAGGGCTGCAGTGCGAAGTTCTTTCCATACAATCTTCGGCACGTCCCCGTAACCAATCTCTCCCAGGGAGAGCCCGCGTATGATGGTCACGCTGGCCTGTCCCCCCGCATTGCCGCCGGTATCCATCAGCATGGGGATAAAGGCGGTCAGCGCCACATAGACGCTCAGCGCGTCCTCAAAGGAAGTAATGATGCTTCCGGTAAAGGTGGCGGAAACCATCAGCAGCAGCAGCCAGGGGATCCTCTTTTTGTAAGTTTCCCACACGGAGGTGCGCATATAAGGCTTGTCGCTGGGCACCAGGGCCGCCATCTTTTCCATATCCTCCGTGGCCTCTTCCTCGATGACATCCACGATATCGTCCACGGTAATAATGCCCACCAGGCGGTTCTCGTTGTCCACCACCGGCATGGCTGTAAAGCCATACTTCTGGAACTTTCGGGCCACTTCCTCCTGATCGGCATGGGTGTGCACGGACACCACGTTTTCATGCATGATCTCTCCGATGGTCTCATCGGGCTGACTCAGCAGCAGATAGCGCAGGGCCACAGTGCCCAGAAGTTTACGCTGGGCGTCCAGTACATAGCAGATATTGACGGTCTCGCTGTCCAGTCCCACCATGCGGATCCGGCCGATGGCTCCCTCCACCGTCAGACTCTCCTTCAGGTCCACATACTCCACCGTCATGATACTGCCCGCAGAATCCTCCGGATAGCGCAGCAAATGGTTGATATCCCGGCGGGTCTCCGGGCTGGCATTCTCCAGCAGACGCTTCACTACATTGGCCGGCATCTCCTCCAGCAGATCCACTGCGTCATCAGCCATCAGATTATCAATGATGCTGGCCGCCTCCCGGTCCGTCAGGGAGGTGATGACAGTTTGCTGACGGTCCACCTCCAAATAGGAAAAGATATCTGCCGCCAGATCCTTGGGCAGGATCCGGAACGCCTTGACCATGCTCTGCTCCGGCAACTCCTCCATGTACGCGGCGATATCCGCGTCGTTCAAGTCCACCAGAAGCTGGCGGAGTTTGGTGTACTGCTGGGTCTGCAGCAGTTCCTGTATCGTCTCAAATTCCTTTAACTGCTCCATAGCATTCCTCCTTATGATGATTTTTTATGGATCCGCAACTTCGCCCGGGAGCGGGCTCACTGCTGCCGTTACTGCTCTTCATAAAAAACCACCACCTTTCCGAGAAATACTGTTATACCTGTCCATTTTACGATCAAGGGCAGTTTTTGTCAACAAAACTTATTTCCTTTTTACAGGTCCATTCCACCCTGCCGCAGGTGGCCTCCACCAGCTCCTTCTGAAGCCGCGGGGCCAGATCCCCGGGAACCCTGACGGTAAGATGTACCTCCTGCTCATACCGGCTGTCCGTCGGTTCCAGACCGTGCTGTCCCAATATGTAGAGAACCTTTCCCACACCGTTGTAGTCCGTCTGCAGGTGGATTTCCAGTCCCTGACGCATAACACCTGTTACGCAGTTGCGAAGCCCCTCTTTCACCGCCATGGTATATGCCCTGACCAGACCGCCCGTGCCCAGCAGCGTACCCCCAAAATACCGGGTCACCACCACTGCTACATTGCGTATTTCCTCTGCCAGCAATACCTCCAGCATGGGCCTGCCCGCAGTGCCGCCTGGTTCCCCATCGTCGCTGCAACGGGTCATCTCCCCTCTGCTTCCTATGACAAAGGCGCTGCAATTATGCCTGGCGTCCCAGTATTTTTTCTTCATCTCCTCGATGAAGGCTGTGGCCTCCTGCTCGGTGGCCACAACCCGCACTGTGGCGATAAAACGGGATTTCTTCTCCACGATCTCCCCCTGGCCTCCTTCCAGCAGCACCCGATAGTCCCCGCTTTGTCCCGATGCCATATATCCGCCTCCTCATTTTGGTTCCGTATTTCGCCTGATTTTATTCTAGTGTCCTGACCGGATTATATTCAGACAAACCTCCTTGCCTAAATTCTCATCGGACTACGTTGTCGTCGGTCAACGATGCCACCGCATCGCCTCCCTCCTTCGCCTTGCCGAAGAAAATTTATTCTGCGGAGCTTCGCCAGATATAATCCGGTCAGTACACTAGTGTGCTGTATCGTTGACTTTCAGTAAAATGACGCCGGATGAATTTTCAGTCTGCAAGGCGGAGGAGGGAGGCGATGCGGTGGC
>JAAWKU010000188.1 GCA_022797535.1 Lachnospiraceae bacterium
AATGCGTATGCGGCTGAAAGCTGAGCAGGAAAGCATGTCACGGTGCTCAATTTTGGAATGCGTATGCGGCTGAAAGCTGAGCAGGAAAGCATGTCACGGCGCTCAATTTTGGAATGCGTATGCGGCCGAAGGTTGAGCGGGAAAGCATGTCACGATGCTCAAGTTAGGAACACATATGCGGCCGAAAGTTGAGCGGGAAAGCATGTCACGATGCTCGATTTTGGAACACATACGCGGCTGAAGTTTGAGCAGGAAAGCATGTATTTGCGGAGACAGGCGGAACTTAAATAGAAAGGAGAAGGTTTCTTTGGAAGGAAAAACACTGAAAAAACAAAAGCAGCCTTTGAAGAAGCGGACGGCGGCGTGGGGGAAACGGCTGCTGAAAAACATGAAGAGAGATAAGGCTCTGCTTCTCATCATACTGCCGGTGGTGATACACTACCTGGTGTTTGTATATTATCCCATGTATGGGAACATTATCGCTTTCAAAAAATATTCGGCGGTAAAAGGCATCATGGGCGGCGAATGGGTAGGGTTCAAATATTTCATGCAGTTTTTTAACTCCCCTTATTTTACCAGAGTGCTGAAAAACACGCTTTTGATCAGCGTCTACAGCATCCTGTGGGGATTTCCCATTCCCATTATATTTGCCCTGATGACCAATGACTTAAAGCATGGAGTATACAAAAGGGTGGTGCAGGCAGTGAGTTACATCCCCTATTTTATCTCCACGGTGATTATCTGCGGTATGCTGGTTAATTTTCTCTCTCCCAGTTCCGGCATCATCAATTCCGTGATCAAGGCGTTGGGGGGTGAACCCATCAATTTCCTCATGGACCCCAAATGGTTCCGAACGGTGTTTATCGCCAGCGGCGTCTGGCAGGGATTCGGATGGTCGGCCATCGTCTATCTGGCGGCGCTGACGGGAGTCAGCCAGGATCTGTATGAGGCCGCCAGGGTGGACGGGGCCAGCAAGCTGCAGCAGGTGTTCCATATATCCATTCCCTGCATCCTGCCCACCGTGATTGTCACTTTCATCATGCAGATCGGCACTCTGATGAGCGTGGGATATGAGAAGATCATCCTGCTGTACAATCCTGTCACTCTGGATGTGGCGGACGTGATCTCCTCCTATACATACAGGACAGGCCTGGTGGAGGGCAATTACAGTTTCGGCTCGGCGGTGGGGCTGTTTAACTCTGCCATCAACCTGCTGCTGGTGATCTTTGCCAACAGGCTGAGCAGAAAGGTTTCGGAGGTGTCTCTATGGTGACTTGGAAAAAGACAACAGCGCAGGCCCGTCCAAAGCGCCGCAGGATGTCCCCGGGGGACAGGATTTTCACATCCTGCAATTATGTGTTCTGCTTTCTGGCGGCCTGCGTCACATTGTATCCGCTGATCTATGTGTTCAGTATGTCCATCAGCGCGCCGGAGGCCGTTGTGTCCAATCTGGTGACGCTGTTGCCCAAGGGTTTTTCCCTGAAGGCCTATGAAATGGTATTCCGTAACAAGGAAGTCTGGCGTTCCTATTATAACACCATATGGTACACTGTGGTGGGTACAGCCATCAGCACTCTTCTTACCATGATGGCGGCCTATCCCCTGTCCAGGAGGCAGTTCTTTTTGCGGAAACAACTCTCCTTCTTTTTCACACTCTCCATGTTTTTTTCGGGGACGCTGGTGCCCATGTATCTGCTGATCAACAGGATTGGGCTATATAATACGCGCTGGGCCATCGTGCTGCCCACGGGGGCCGCGGCCTACTATATCATCATGACCAGGACCTTCCTGTCCACCATTCCCGACAGCCTGTATGAGTCGGCCAAGATCGATGGCGCTTCGGAGTGGACCATCCTTCGGAAGATATTTATTCCACTGTCCATGCCTATTATGTCGGTGCTGATCATCTACTATGCGGTACATCAGTGGAACGGCTATTTCAACGCCATGATCTATCTGCCGGGGCGTAAGGATCTGCAGCCCCTCCAGGTGTTCCTGATGAAGATCCTCATCAACAACGAGAGTGTGGGTGGAGAAGTGGCCGGTTCGGCCACCATGAGCATGATCAGCCTGCAGCTGAAATATGTGGTCATCGTGGTGGCGCTGGTTCCCATACTGTGCGTGTACCCTTTCCTGCAAAAATACTTTATCAAGGGCATGATGATCGGGGCCGTGAAGGAGTAAAAAGAACAGAAGAAAGGAAGCCCCGCAGGGGCAGATCGAGAGGTGTGTATGAGCAGGAGACAGTTTTCCATGCAGGCTTACTGGGACAGGCGGGCGGCGGAACAGGCGCCGTCGCTGCGGTTCGGAAGCTGCGGTATGGATTTCCCCCTATGGCAGGAGCGGACGGTGGATCGGCTGCTTAAGCTCCTGGGGGAATTTCCCCAGAAGGTTCCTCTGGAGGCGGAAGTGGAGTACTCCGTGGAGGAAGAAGATTTTATCCGGGAGAGAGTGGTGTTTGACAGCGAAGCATATATGTCGGTGCCCTGCCAGGTATTGATTCCCCGGCATTTTAAAAAGGACCGTTCCCAGCCTGCCATTCTGTGTGTCCATGGCCACGGCAGCTTCGGAAAGGACCCGGTGGCGGGGCTGGTGTCCACGCCGGGGCATCAGGCGGACATTGACTTGATGAATTATGACTATGGCGCGCAAATGGCCCGGAAGGGATATCTCACGCTGATGCCGGATCTGCGGGGCTTCGGGGAGAGGAGGGACGGGGACGACTACCTGGGACGGGATACCTGTAATGTGAATTTTCTCAAGGGTGGAATCCTGGGCCTGTATCCGTTGATGCTGAATATCTGGGATATGAAATGCTGTGTGGATTATCTGTGTACCAGGCCGGAGGTGGATCCCGGGCGCATCGGCATGATGGGTATGAGCCAGGGCGGTACCATCACAGCTTTTACAGCGGCGGTGGAGCCACGGATCAGGGCGGCGGACGTGATTGCCTATATCAATCCTTTTGCCTCTTTCGGAGTGCGCCGGGGAAATTTCTGCGGCTCCCAGATTCTGCCGGAAATCCTGAAGTGGATGGACACGGACGATGTGGGCGGACTCATCGCTCCCCGGTATCTGATGCTGGAGATGGGGACGGCGGATACCTGCTTTTATTTCCAGGATATGTGGCAGGGGTATCTTCATGTGAAGGAAATCTACGAGGCGGCGGGGGCGGAGAACAGGCTCTGGACGGACATCCATCCGGGGAGCCATGCTTTCAGCGGCAGACGGGCGGAAGAATTTTTTGCGGAGGCTTTGCGGAAATACTGATCTTTCAGGACAGAGACAGGATCGCATTCGCGGGGGATTCCGTCACGGACATGGGAAGCGTCCACTCCATGCGGGAGGGGCGCAAGGACGGACTGGGGACAGGCAGGTTATGCCGGAGGAGTAGAGGCGGAAGGCGGAACAGGGAGCTGAACCGGCAGGAGCCCATGGGGGCCAGGATGGATGAATACGGGCAGGTATGATCCCCACCAGAGTGGGTATATGATGTTGGCCCGGGCATTTTTAGGGAAAAGCGGCTTTGCATATGGATGTTGACGGTAAAACAGGATATGGAAAAAACAAAAGCAGATGAAGGAGGATGAAGCAATATGAAAGAATACGTTTTGGTGGGATCCGGCGGGAGAGGCTATTGGATGTATGCCTCGGCCATTGCGGAGAGATACGGGGATGTGGCCCATCTGGCGGGGATCATGGATGTAAACCGTAAGCGGGCGGAGTATGTGGAGAGTCTGATCCCCTATCAGGTGCCTGTCTACACGGATTTTGACAAGATGATGGAGGAGGTTCGGCCGGACTGCGCCATTGTCACCACTGTAGACCGTTTCCACGGTGAGTATGTGGTGAAAGCCCTGGACCGGGGAGTGGATGTGATCTGTGAAAAGCCCATGACCATGGACGAGGAGAGCTGCAATGCCATTCTGGATGCGGAGGAGCGCAACGAACGGAAGATCACGGTGACTTTTAACTGCAGATACATGCCCCTGTTTGTCAGGATGAAGGAACTGCTGGGACAGGGCGCGGTAGGAGAAGTGTTGAACGTGCATTTCGAGTGGATGCTGGACACGGTTCACGGCGCGGATTATTTCCGCAGATGGCACAGGAAGCTGGAGAACTGCGGG
>JAAWKU010000027.1 GCA_022797535.1 Lachnospiraceae bacterium
TTTTTATATGTGCCATGTACTATGTGCTGGGAGTGGGACTCGTTGCGAGCTTACTCCTCTTTTTTGGTGCGGGGCATCTGGTACCGGAGTCGGCGGTACCGGTGCTGCAGGTGCTGGCCCCCACCATTTTCGTCTATGGCGTCCTGGGGGTACTGCGGGGGTATTTTCAGGCGCATAAAAGTATGGTACAGACCTCAGTCTCCCAGATTCTGGAGCAGATCGTCAATGCGGCGGTGAGTATCGGGGCGGCATACGGGTTTATCGTGTTCTTTATGGGAACTTATGAAAAGAGTGAGGTGGCGGCGGAACAGACCAGCCGCGCCGTGTACGGCGCCATGGGAAGCGCCCTGGGTACCGGGGCAGGGGTGCTGGCCGCGCTGCTGTTTATGACTGCGGTCTATACGCTGAACCGCCCCATGATCCAACGGCGGATCGAGAGGGATCACAGCAGGCAGGTGGATTCTTACCGGGAAATCAGCGCCATGATCCTGCAGGTGGTACTGCCTTTTATCATGAGCACGGCCGTTTACAATCTCAGCAGTTCCCTGAACAACAAACTGTATACGGACATTATGATAAAATTCCGCCATGTGGCGGAGGATCTGGTGGTAGGAGATTATGGGTTGTTCAATGGGGAGGCCATGAAGATTTCCAACATTCCCATCGCGTTTTCTTCGGCCATGGCGGCTGCCATCATCCCCACCGTTTCTCAGCTTGTGGCCCGCCGGGAGCTGGCGGATGCCCGGGACAAGATGGCCCAGGCTGTCAAGACCATCATGCTGATTTCCGTGCCTTCGGCGGTGGGGCTTTTTGTGTTGGCAGAGCCTGTCACCTGGCTGCTGTTCCCGGATGAAGCCACCATTGAAGCAGCCACGAAGATCCTGATGGCGCTGGCCGTGTCCGTGATCTTTTATGCCTTGTCCACTCTGAGCAATTCCATTTTGCAGGGCGTTGGCAGAGTCAATACGCCCATTGTCAACGCGGCTATCGCGCTGCTGATTCAGACAGCGGTCATGGTGCCCCTGCTGCTCTTCACGAATCTGGGTATATATGGGGTTGTGATCGCCACCATCCTGTATTCCGGTCTGATGTGCATTTTAAATCAGTTGTCTCTACGCAAGGCGCTGGGATACCGCCAGGAAGTGGTGAAAACATTTATAGTGCCGTCTCTGGCCTCCGTTTTCATGGGAGCCATCGCCTGGGTGATCTATGAGAGCCTGCTGATGCTCACGGGTTCCATCGTGGTGTCCGTTCTCCCTGCCATTGCAGCGGCCATGGTGGTGTATTTCGCTCTGGTTATCTTGTTTAGGGGGGTGACGGAGGAGGAACTGCGTGCCATGCCCAAAGGGCATCTGCTAGTCAGGGTGGCCAGAAAGTGCAGACTGCTGCGCTAAGCAGCATGGGCGTAATACAGTTTTTCTTGAAATAGGATCCATAACTGGCCAGGATGAGTCCGGAATGAAAGAAAAAAGGACTCGGTAAATGTCTCAAGGCTTACCATCATAAAATGGGAAACGAAAGTATCTCATAGCTAAAGATACCACATCAATATATCCCCACCACGCTTATACACTATTTCAAAAATAAATACCGGATGTGGCTGTCAAGTGATTGCATACATCCGGTGTCTTTTTTATTATAGGTTCATTTTGTTGAAGATTGGAATACTTATACGGAATACTTACAGCATTCAAAATGATATACAGAAGGGGGTGCGGATAAAAAGCTGGACCCCCAGCACTTCATGGACAAATATTTGGAGCTTCAGTTTTGAACCTTCAGTTTTGAACCTGCTCCAGCCCGGAGATATCGTCGTCCATCATCATGGAGAAGTTGGTGTAGTATACCACAAATCCCGGTTTGGCTCCATTGGGCTTCTTCACATGTTTTTTCTGGATATAATCAATTTCCACTTTTTCCTGGCCCCGGCCTTTGGAATAGTAGGCGGCCAGCTTTGCCGCTTCCTCGAAGGTGCGGTCCGGCAGGGTGTCATTTCCCTGGCATTTCACCACCACATGGGAACCGGGCATACCTTTGGCGTGGAACCACCAATCGTTGCCGCTGGCGAATTTGAAGGTCAGTTCATCGTTTTGGTAGTTGTTTTTTCCCACATACATATGAAAACCGTCGCTGCTCACATAGTGGAAGGGTTTGCTGGTGATCTTTTCCCGCTTGCTGCCGCCTCTCCGGTGAATATAGCCGCTGGCGGCCAGTTCTTCCCGAATCTGTACCAGGTCCTCCTCCAGCAGCGCAATGTCCAGGGCGGTGGCTATGGACTCCAGATGCTGGATCTCAGACCTGACTTCCTCCGTCAGGGTGGACAGGGCTTCGTAGGTCCGTTTCAGTTTGCCATATTTGTCAAAATACCGCTTGGCGTTTTCGGCAGGGGTCATGTCCGGGTCCAGCGGGATGGTGACTGTTTCTCCTGTGTAATAGTTCAGGGCTTCCATGGATTTGCTGCCCTCGGGAACATTGTAGCCATAGGTGTTGAGCAGTTCCCCGTAGATCCGATATTTGTCGCGTTTTTCCGTGTCTTTGATCTGCTGAAGCTGTAAATCATATTTTTTGACGTTGCGCTCCAGAGCGGTTTGCACGATACGGCGCAGGTCCACGGATTTCTGCCGGATTCGGGTCAGGGTATTCTTCTCGGCGTAGTATTGTTCCAGCAGGGCGGAGATGGACTCGCAGGGCCGCAGGCTGTCCTCCCCTGTGCTGTAGAGCGTCAGGGGCAGAGCAGCGTATTCCACCGGCTGCCGGCCTGTGTAGGCGATGGCCGGGGCAAAGATGCCGGACTGGACCTGATCCATCATTTCCCGGAACACATGATATGCCTTTTCCAATTCCAGGGGGGAGAAGGCGGCGGTAGGGGCGTCTCCGTCCAGCGCGGCCCGGTGGCACACCTCCTGGGCCAGTGTGGGTGAGATGCCGGTATAACTCTGGTAGATGGCCTTGTACAGCGGGACGGGGCGGGAGGCCAGGGCTGTGGAGAACTGTTCCAGTCCGCAGGTCAGAGGATCCAGCTTGTCCTGGGTATGGGCCACGAAATAGGGCTTGCCGGGCAGCACTTCACGAAGGCTGCTGACCAGGCCGGATACATGTTTGATACTGTCCAGGATCATGCCGTCCTCATTGCAGAAGATAATGTTGCTGTGCTTGCCCATAATCTCTATGATCAGCGTTTTGCGGCGCAGATCCCCCATCTCGTCCAGATGTTCCACGCCGATGTGGATGATGCGCTCCAGGCCCGGTTGGGTGATGGCGGTAATACGGCCGTTTTGCAGATGCTTCCGCAGCAGCATACAGAAACCCGGAGCCGTCATGGGGCTGGGCTTGTTCTGGCTGGTGAGGTAGGCCAGAGGCAGGGAAGCGTCCGCAGACAGGAGCAGCCGCCGCTGGCCGCTGGCAGTCTTGATGGTCAGCAGCAGTTCATCGCTTTCCGGCTGCGCGATTTTATAGAGCCTGCCTCCCAGGCAGGTGTCGTTCAATTCCTTTACGATAGCGGCAATGGTTACGCCGTCAAAAGCCATTGGAGTGTCCTCCTTCTTTAAAGTCCTGAATATTCTTTCTTAAATTATAGCAAATTGCCGGCAAATGACAAGTGTTTTCCGTGTCTGCTATTGACGATCGGGGAAATCACCATTATAATCCCAACTTTGACAGTTTTGGAAAGGAAAATATGTGGTATTTACAGACTTATCATACCACAATATACGAAATACACGATTTGGCTATTTGCGCAAAAAGTTTAGCCTGGTCCAAGTATTTATTTTTCGCAGGTTATTTACATTGCTTTAAATGAGAAATATAATTAAATAAAAATTTAAGTGTACAATTAGGAGGTTTTTGACGTGTTAAAGAATTTGAAGGTGCGAAGTAAATTTTTATTTTCGTTCGGGATCGTGATATTATTATTTATCGTGTCGATTGCGGCGTCACTGATTGGAATCAGAAGTGTATTCGGAGAACTGGAGAATTTCTACCAGGTTCCGTATCCCATGGTTAAAGCTGCTTTACAGGCACAATCCTCAACAAGACAAACACAATTGAACATCTTTCGTGCCAGTGTCTCGGCAGACGATAAGGCTGTGATACAGTCTTATCTGTCCGAAATCGATCAGAATGTGGCCAGCTTGAATACTGCTTTGGAGCAGTTGACCGAGTTTTATGACGCAGACTCTGTTTTGCTGCAGTCCATGCAGGTTGCCGCACAGCGGACAAGCGAGACGAGACAAAAGACCCTCGACTGTCTTAAAAACAATGATATGGAAGGCACTACCGATATGATAACTGGAGAATACGGCAATGCTGCCTTGGAGCTGCAGGCCGTGCTGCAGGACATTATTGATGATGCCCAGATAAAAGCAGAAGATGACTATACGACGGGAGCTTTAATAAACCAGCGTTGTTCGACTACCCTGTGCGTACTCTCAGTTATTAGTATCATTTTAACGCTTATCCTTTCCGTAAGCATTACACGTGGCATTACACATCCCATTGCTGAGATTGAAAATGCCATAAAGGGAATGGCGAAAGGAAACATGGGTTCAAAAGTTACATACAAATCCAGGGATGAACTTGGCGTTCTGGCGGAGAATCTGCGTTTTGTATTAAAGACCTTATCCGAGTATATTTCTCACATATGCTCCAGAATGGATTCGCTGTCAACAGGTGACCTGACAGTGGAGATGGATATGGATTATCTGGGAGAGTTTGAATCCATTAAGCACTCGGGAAATAAGATTATCAGAGCTCTGAATGATACTTTTGGACAGATTCATGTGGCCGCTGAACAGGTGTCAAGCAGTTCGGGCCAGGTATCAAGCGGCGCACAGGCACTGAGCCAGGGCGCTATAGAGCAGGCAAGTTCCGTTGAAAAGCTGGTTGTCTCCTTAAGCACTCTGTCCGATCAGGTAACCCAGACGGCTGGGAAATCCCGAGATGTCAATGATCTGATTCTGGAAACGGTCAAAGAGGTAAATGACAGTAATGCCAAGATGGAAGCCATGATGAGCGCCATGACGAAAATCAATGACTGCTCAAGTGAGATAGAAAAAATTATCAAGGCAATTGATGATATTGCGTTCCAGACGAATATTCTTGCGTTAAATGCAGCGGTGGAAGCCGCTCGGGCAGGAGAGGCCGGCAAGGGTTTTGCCGTTGTGGCGGGCGAGGTAAGAAGCCTGGCTTCCCGGAGCGCAGAGGCAGCCAAGGATACCACCGTATTAATCAGTAATTCCCTTACTGCCGTCAGCGAAGGAAATCAAATCGCAGCAGATACGCAGAAGTCCTTACAGGCTGTGGTAACAAGCGCACAGCAGATCGAGAGCAATATGGCGCAAATCACAGATGCTTCCGATATGCAGGCAGAAGAACTCAAACAGGTTACACAGGGAATTGATCAGATCTCCTCGGTTATCCAGACTAATTCCGCAACCGCACAGGAGAGTGCGGCGACCAGTGAGGAATTATTCAGCCAGTCTACGCTGCTTAAGAGCCTTGTGGAGCAGTTCCGTACACGGAAATAAAGTTTATGAGATTTTCGAACTGTTGATCTCAATAAGAATAGTTCATTAACTGTCAGAGGGAGGCTTGCCGATCAACAAGCCTCCCTCTGATATTCAGATGCTTCTTCACATGTTTTTCTGGATATAATCAATTTCGAAGGCGCGGTCCGGCAGGGTGTCGGCTCCCTGGCATTTCACCATCACATGGGATCCGGGCATTTCAATCAAAAGAATAGGCGTATTCATGCGTTTGTCCTGTGTTTTCCGTGTCAACTATTGACTATCGGGGAAATCTCCATTATAATGTAATGAAGTATGGAAGTTTCCCGGCTGGATTGCTTCTTGTAGATTGCCGGGGAGGCGTGCTTGGGGTTCCGGGAGCAGTATGGCATAAACCCGCGGCAGAGGGAAACGTGGAATACCGGGGATAAATGGTGCAGGAGACGCATGGAGAGAAGAAGATGATCAAGAGCATGACCGGTTTCGGCAGGTGTGAGGTCGCCGAGAACAACCGTAAATTTACCGTGGAGATGAAGTCCGTAAATCATCGGTATCTGGATGTGAATATCAAGATGCCCAAGAAGCTGAATTTTTTTGAGTCGGCCATACGTGCAGAACTGAAGAACTATATTTCCCGGGGAAAAGTGGACCTGTTTATCTCCTACGAGGATTACACGGAGAATCATGCCAGCATCCGCTACAACAGGGAACTGGCAGCGGAATACAGGAAGTACCTCCGGCAGATGGGGGAAGAGTTTGGGCTGGAGGATGACGTCAGGGTGTCTACCCTGTCCCGCTATCCGGAAGTATTGACCATGGAAGAACAGAACGTGGATGAGGAGGAACTCTGGAAGGAGCTTCAGAGAGCCATTCAGGGCGCGGCGGAGGGCTTTGTGCAGACCAGGGTCGTCGAGGGAGAGCATCTGCGGGACGATCTGATCCAAAAGCTGGACGGCATGCTGGAGCTGGTGGACTTTATAGCGGAGAGATCCCCCCGGATCGTGCAGGAATATAGGCAGAAGCTGGAGGAACGGGTGAAGGAACTGCTGGGAGACGCCCAGGTGGACGAGAGCAGGCTGCTGACGGAGGTTACGATTTTTGCGGACAAGGTTTGTGTGGACGAGGAACTGGTGCGGCTGCGCAGCCATATTGAGACTACGAAATCCACTCTGCAAGAGGGCGGCAGCATAGGCCGCAAGCTGGATTTTATAGCCCAGGAGATGAATCGGGAGGCCAATACCACCCTGTCCAAATCCAATGACCTGGAGGTCTCCAACTGTGCCATCGAGTTGAAAACGGAGATTGAGAAGGTCCGCGAACAGATCCAGAATATTGAATAGCGGCGGAGACATTGCATGGATAAATTAATTCATATCGGTTTTGGGAATATTGTGAACACCGGCAAGATCATCGCCATTGTCAGCCCGGATTCCGCGCCTGTCAAGCGGCTGGTGCAGAGGGCCCGGGAGGAGGGCACGGTGGTGGACGCCACTCAGGGGCGCAAGACCAAGGCCGTGCTGGTGATGGAGAACAATCGGATCGTGCTGTCGGCCCTGTTGCCGGAAACCATCGCCGGAAGGGCCCGTGCGGAGAGCGGAGGGAATGAGTATGAGTAAAGGGATTTTGACGGTAATTTCCGGCTTTTCCGGCGCCGGCAAGGGAACATTGATGAGGAAACTGACCCGGGACTACCCCAATTACGCATTGTCCGTGTCCATGACTACCAGAGCCCCCAGGGAAGGGGAGCAGGAAGGCCGGGATTACTTTTTTGTGGATACGGATACTTTTCAGGAACGTATCCGGCAGGGGCAGATGCTGGAGTATGCCTGTTACTGCGGGAATTACTACGGCACGCCCGGGGACTATGTGCAGGAACAGCTTGAGGCTGGCAGGGACGTGATCCTGGAGATTGAGATCCAGGGAGCCCTGCAGATCAGGAAGTTGATGCCGGATTGTCTGTTGCTCTTCGTGACGCCGCCCAATGCGGGGGAGCTTCGAAGGCGGCTGGAGGGCCGGGGCACTGAGTCGCCGGAAGTGATCGCAAGACGGCTGGCCCGCGCGGCGGAGGAATCAGAAGGCATAGAAGCCTATGATTATATTGTCATCAACGATGATCTGGGGGAGTGCGTGAGGCAGATTCACAGCATGGTGCAGAACGCCCGTTATACTCCGGCCAGACAGGAAACATTGATAAATGAAATCAGAGGAGAACTGAACAGTTTCTCGAAAGGAGCAGAATAATGTTACATCCATCTTATTCCGATTTAATGAAGGTAGTAAACAGCGAGGTTGAGCAGGGCGAGGCTCCCGTGGTCAACAGCCGGTATTCCATCGTGATGGCCACCTCCAAGAGAGCCAGACAGATCATCAGCGGCGACGAGCCTCTGGTGGGAGGTGCAGGCAAAAAACCCCTGTCCCTGGCCGTGGAGGAACTGAATCAGGGCAAGATCAAGATCCTGGCCGAGGATGAGGTCATGGAGGAGCAGGAGATCTACGACCGGGTGGAAGCGCCGTCTCAGGTGCAGGACCTGGAGGACGGACAGGAAGAGGCCCTGGACGAGGCGGAGCAGGAAGAAACCGGGGATGAGCAGGAAACGGAGCAGGAAGCGTAAGGCAGGGGGAGAAATGTTCGGCGAAGAGTATTTCTCCCTTTTTTAAGGAAAACTTTCAGGATGGATGGACCCATCATATGCAGACAGAGGGCAAATATGAAGATACTGTTTATTTCCCTGGGATGCGATAAGAACCTGGTAGATACGGAAGAGATGCTGGGGCTGTTGCAGCAGAGGGGATATACCTTTACAGACGATGAAAATGAATGCGATATTGTGGTGGTGAATACCTGCTGCTTTATCGGCGACGCCAAGGAAGAAAGCATAAACGCGCTGCTGGAGGCGGCGGAACTGAAAAAGGGCGGCAGGGTGAAGGCGTTGGTTGCGGCGGGATGCCTGGCCCAGCGCTATCACAGGGAGATCAGGCTGGAGATTCCAGAGGTGGACGCCATCGTGGGCACCTCCTGCATCGGCCGGATCGTGGATGCCGTGGAGCAGGTGCTGGCGGGGGAACGTCCCATAATAGTGCAGGATCCCGATGCCCTGACGGATTTCCGGGTGGACAGGGTGCTGACTACCGGCGGCCATTACGCCTATCTGAAGATTGCGGAGGGATGCAACAAGCGGTGCAGCTACTGCGTTATACCTCAGATTCGGGGCAGTTATCGCAGCGTACCCATGGAAATCCTGCTGGAGCAGGCCAATGTGCTGGCGGAGCGGGGAGTCAGGGAACTGATTCTGGTGGCCCAGGAGACCACCCTGTACGGACTGGATCGGTATGGGGAAAAGAGCCTTCCGCTGTTGCTGCATGAACTGGCCCAGATTCCCGGGATCAGCTGGATCAGGATTCTTTACTGTTATCCGGAGGAGATCACGGAGGAACTGATTCAGACCATCAAAAAGGAACCCAAGGTATGTAACTATCTGGACATTCCCATCCAACATGCCAGCGACAGGATTCTGCGCCGTATGGGGAGGCGAACCACCCAGGGACAGCTGCGGGAGATGATTGGCCGGCTGCGGGAGGAAATCCCCGATATCTGCCTGCGCACTACCCTGATCACCGGGTTTCCCGGGGAGACCCAGGAGGATCACGAAAAGCTGGTGGACTTTGTCAATGAGATGGAATTTGACCGTCTGGGGGTGTTTCCCTATTCCCAGGAGGAGGGAACGGCAGCGGCCGAGATGCCGGACCAGGTTCCGGAGGAGCAGAAGGAAGCCTGGCGGCAGGAGATTATGGAATTGCAGCAGGAGATTGCCTTTGCCAGGGCAGAGGATATGGTGGGAAGTATGCTCACCATGATGATCGAGGGCAAGGTGGCGGACGAGGAGGTATATGTGGGCCGCACATACCGGGACGCGCCGGGAGTGGACGGCTATCTGTTTGTACACACCTCCGCTGCGCTGATGACCGGGGACTTGGTCCAGGTTCGGGTCACCGGCTGTAATGAATATGATCTGTTGGGAGAACTCTGGCAGGAAGAGGAGGAGAGTAAGCAATGAATTTACCCAATAAACTCACGGTATTCCGTGTGATCCTGATAGTGCCCTTTGTGGTGGCGCTGCTGGGAGGGGCCGCAGGCTGGTTCGGCGGCAACCCGCTGTATTCGGAAATTGCGGCGCTGGCTATTTTTATCATTGCCAGCCTGACGGATCTGATAGACGGCAAAATTGCCAGAAAGTATAATCTGATAACCAATTTCGGAAAATTCATGGATCCTTTGGCGGATAAGCTGCTGGTTAGCGCCGCCATGATCGCGCTGGTGGCCATGGGGCGTATCCCCGCCTGGGTGGTAATCATCATTATCAGCCGGGAATTCGTTATCAGCGGTTTCCGGCTGGTGGCTGCGGACAATCGTGTGGTGATCGCGGCAAGCTACTGGGGCAAGTTCAAGACCACTTTTCAGATGGTTATGGTGTGCCTGATGATCGTGGATCTGTCCCGGTTCTGGCCCTGGATGGGAGTGGTGACGGACGTGATCATGTGGATTGCGTTGGCGCTGACGGTGATTTCTCTGGGGGACTACCTGGTGAAAAACAAGGCGGTTATGAAAGGTAAGATGTAGGAGGACAACCGGGATGACAGTGGAACTGATTTGCGTGGGTACGGAACTTTTGCTGGGCAATATCGTGAATACCAACGCCGCCTATCTGGCGGAGAAATGTGCCGGACTGGGATTGTCCTGTTACTATCAGACCGTGGTGGGGGACAATGCGGAGCGACTGGGTGAAGTCCTGCGGACGGCGGCAGGGCGCTCGGACGTGGTGATATTGTCCGGGGGGCTGGGGCCCACGGAGGATGATCTGACCAAGGAGACGGCAGCCGGGATCATGGGCAGGGAACTGGTGGAGGATCCTGGTTCCCGGGCGCATATTCAGGCATATTTTGCTTCCAGGAACGCCGAACCCACGGAAAATAACTGGAAGCAGGCCCTGATGCCCCGGGGCGGGATCGTGCTGCCCAATCCCAACGGCACGGCACCGGGAGTTATCATAGCGGAAGGAGCCACTCATGTGGTGTTGCTGCCGGGACCTCCCCATGAGTTAAAGCCCATGTTCGAGAACCATGTGATTCCTTATTTGAAGAACCTGGAGCCCGGTGTCATTTCTTCTCAGACCGTGAAAGTGTGCGGCGTGGGAGAGAGCCGGGTGGAGACAATGCTGCAGGATCTGATCGACGGACAGGACAACCCTACCCTGGCCACCTACGCCAGGCCGGGGGAAGTGCATATCCGGGTGACGGCCCGGGCGGAGGGAGAGAAGGAGGCCCGCAGGCTGATTAAGCCTGTGGTCAAGGAGATTAAGGCCCGGATGGGCGGCGATATTTATACCACGGACGAAGAGGTGACCCTGGAGAAGGCGGTGGTTGAACTTCTGGTGGCCAATAAACTCACTGTCACCTGCGCCGAGTCCTGCACCGGGGGAATGCTTTCTGCCCGGCTGATCAATGTGCCCGGTGTGTCGGAAGTCTACAAATCCGGATATGTGACTTACTCCAACAAGGCCAAGAGAAAACTGCTGGGGGTAAAAAAGAGCACCCTGGAGAAATATGGGGCCGTCAGTCCCCAGACGGCGGAGGAGATGGCAAAGGGACTGGCTTCTGTGTCCAAGGGGGACGTGGCGGTGGGGGTCACCGGCCTGGCAGGCCCGGACGGGGGAACGGAGAAGAAACCCGTGGGGCTGGTATATATCGCATGCAACGTAAAGGGTGAGGTGACGGTGCGGGAGTACCATTTTTCCGGGAACCGGCAGACCATCCGGGAGGCGACGGTGTCCGCAGCCCTGACATTGATGCGGAACTGCATTCTGGAATACTTCAGTGAGATTACTTTTGGTAAGAAAAAATAGCCCGTATGCGGACGAATTTATGAAAAGAATATAAAATGTATCATATCTCTTGTGGTTTCCCGGGAAATGTGATACATTTTCTGCATGCGGGACAGATCGGGACATGGCCCGGGTCAAAAGAGCCTGTCTGTCGGCGCTGAATTCTGATACGGTTATATTCTTTATATAGTCCGGCGTTTCGCCTTAGCATTCATTTAGAAGATAGGGACAGAGGAGAGATGCGTATTGAGTACGGTTTATAGTACTTGATATGCGCTATTATGGATATAACAGTAAAGCAATGGAAGGGCGTTCCAAAAAACAGTTGACAATTCCGAACAAATGTTTTATTCTATATCCAGGCAGGAACATTTGTTCTGCAAGCAGAGACCGTGTGGCCTGATCCGGCAGTATGCCAGGCGGAACGTCACACTTCCAAATAAAGAAGGGAGAGGATCCCGGAAGATTCTGCGGATCCCGGAAAGAGGTAAATATGGAAAAGAACGACAAGCTGAAGGCATTGGACGCGGCGATCGGCCAGATTGAAAAGCAGTATGGCAAAGGGGCCGTGATGAAACTGGGTGATCCTGCCAATTCCATGAACGTGGAGACCATTCCCACAGGCTCTCTGAGCCTGGACATCGCCCTGGGGCTGGGCGGTATACCCAAGGGGAGAATCGTGGAGATCTATGGGCCTGAGTCCAGCGGTAAGACCACGGTCACATTGCATATGGTTGCGGAAGTGCAGAAGCGGGGCGGCATTGCCGGTTTTATTGATGCGGAGCATGCCCTGGACCCTGTATATGCCAAGAATATTGGTGTGGATATTGACAATCTGTACATATCCCAGCCAGACAACGGGGAGCAGGCTCTGGAAATCACGGAGACCATGGTGCGTTCCGGCGCCATTGACATTGTGGTGGTGGACTCCGTGGCGGCTCTGGTGCCCAAGGCGGAGATTGATGGAGAGATGGGGGATTCCCATGTGGGACTCCAGGCCCGTCTGATGTCCCAGGCGCTGCGGAAACTGACGGCCGTGATCAGCAAGTCCAACTGTACCGTAATTTTTATCAATCAGCTGCGTGAGAAAGTGGGCGTCATGTTCGGCAACCCGGAGACCACCACCGGCGGCCGGGCGCTGAAGTTCTATTCCTCCGTGCGTATGGATGTGCGCCGGGTGGAATCCCTGAAGCAGGGCGGTGAGATCATCGGCAACCATACCAGAGTCAAGGTGGTCAAGAATAAGATCGCTCCTCCCTTCAAGGAAGCGGAGTTTGATATTATGTTTGGAGAGGGAATCTCCGTGGTGGGAGATATCCTGGATCTGGCGGCCAGTGTGGATATCGTGAACAAGTCCGGCGCATGGTATGCCTACAATGGCGATAAGATTGGGCAGGGTCGTGAGAATGCCAAGCAGTACCTCCGGGACAATCCGGCAGTGTGCCAGGAGATTGAGAACAGGGTACGGGAACATTTCGGGTTAAAGGGCAATATGCCGGGGGAGACTTTGCCCGAGGAGGCAGCACCGAAGGAGGCAGCACCGAAAAAAGCCGCGTCTGAAAAGAAGGAAAAATAGTAAATGGTAGTGACAGAAATAACGGACATATCAAAGAGGCAGAGCAGAGTCTGCACAGATCAGAATATCAGCTTTGTGCTTTATAAGGGGGAACTGCGTCAGTATGGCATAGCGGAGGGGGAGGAACTGTCCCGGGAGACCTGTGAGGCCCTGCTGGGCGAACTGCTCCCCCGCAGGGCCAGACTGCGGGCCATGAATCTGCTGCAGATCCGTGATTATACGGAAAAGCAGCTTCTGGATAAACTGCTGGGAGGCGGCTATCCCCGGCCGGTGGCGGATCAGGCGGTGGAGTATGTAAAGTCTTTTCGTTACATTGACGATCTGCGGTACGCCGGGGACTATCTCACAGCCTTTGCGGGCAGGAAGTCCCTGCGCCGGATGGAGCAGGACCTACAGCAGAAGGGCGTCCCCAAAGAGATTCTGGAGCAGGCCGTCGCCGCCTGGCAGGAGCAGGACGGGGGACAGGATGAACTTCGGATGGCCTGCGCCCTTCTGGAGAAAAAACACTACGACAGAGATACCGCTGACCGCAGACAGCAGCAGCGCCTGTACAACTTCCTGATGTATAGAGGCTTTTCAAGCGAAGTAATCCGCAAAGCCCTGCAGATGGACTAGGATGTTTAGCTTCTATTTTCATTTTTCCAGGTAGTCATAAAGGTATTCATAAAGTGAAAATTTCCACTTGACATAGCGTTCATTTCGGTTTAGAATTTATATGTTGTAGATTGCCTGTTAGAATGTGAGCAGTACATACATTCTATATTAGATATTTGCACAATGAAAATTTAATAAGGAGGTGCTCCTGTAATGGATCCAAGTGTTATTATCGGTTGTGCTATTACAGCGGTAATCTGTATCCTTGTGACTGCAATCGTCACGGCGTTTGCCACTTCTTCCTATCAGAAGAAAGTTGCGGCAACCACTGTAGGCAATGCAGAGGACAAGGCCAGAGAGATTATTGATGAAGCCCTCAAGACTGCAGAAACCAAAAAACGCGAGTCGCTGCTTGAAGTCAAGGAAGAGTCCATTCGTACTAAGAATGAACTGGACAAGGAGATCAAGGAACGCAGGGCGGAGGCGCAGCGCTATGAGCGCCGGGTTCAGCAGAAAGAGGAAAACATTGATAAGAAAGCTGATGCCATCGAAAAGCGTGAAGCCAGCTTGACTGCCCGTGAGGAATCCTTGAACAAACTCAAGGAAGAGGTATCCAAACTGAACGAGCAGAGAGTACAGGAACTGGAAAGAATTTCCGGATTAACCTCTGAACAGGCAAAAGACTACTTGTTGAAAATTGTTGAGGATGAAGTAAAGCATGAAACGGCTGTGATGATCAAGGATATGGAGAGTCGGGCCAAAGAAGAAGCAGACAAGAAAGCGAAGGAATATGTGGTATCTGCTATCCAGAGATGTGCTGCAGACCATGTCTCTGAAACCACTATTTCTGTAGTACAGCTTCCTAACGATGAGATGAAAGGACGTATCATTGGACGAGAGGGACGCAATATCCGTACCCTGGAGACCATGACCGGTGTGGATCTGATTATAGACGACACGCCGGAGGCGGTCATTCTGTCAGGTTTCGATCCGATTCGCCGCGAGGTGGCAAGGATCGCCTTGGAGAAGTTGATTGTAGACGGCCGTATACATCCCGCCAGAATCGAAGAGATGGTGGAAAAAGCCCAAAGGGAAGTGGAAGTGATGATCAAGGAGGAAGGCGAGGCAGCCACCCTGGAGGTGGGTGTTCATGGCATTCATCCCGAATTGGTCAAGCTGTTGGGCAGGATGAAGTTCAGGACCAGTTATGGTCAGAACGCTTTAAAACATTCCGTTGAGGTTGCCCAGCTATCGGGCTTGCTTGCAGCCGAGATGGGACTGGACGTGAGACTGGCCAAGCGTGCCGGCCTGCTGCATGACATTGGCAAGGCTGTGGATCATGAAATGGAAGGTTCTCATATCCAGCTGGGAGTAGAACTCTGTAGGAAATATAAAGAGAATGCTACCGTTATCAACGCAGTGGAATCCCATCATGGTGATGTGGAGGCCACTACCCTGATCGCATGTATTGTACAGGCTGCTGATACAATCTCTGCTGCAAGACCGGGGGCTAGAAGGGAAACTCTGGAGACCTATACTAGCAGATTAAAACAGTTAGAAGAAATAACCAACAATTTCAAGGGAGTAGACAAGTCTTTTGCTATTCAGGCAGGTCGTGAAGTCCGTGTGATGGTAGTACCTGAGCAGATTACCGACGCAGACATGGTTCTGCTGGCCCGCGATATCTCTAAGCAGATTGAGGCCGAGTTGGAATATCCCGGACAGATCAAAGTCAATGTGATCCGTGAATCTCGCGTGATTGATTACGCGAAGTAATAATGCCAGTATTAAAAGAGTTCCGTCAGCGGGGCTCTTTTTTTTGAAAAAAACTCTTGTGTATTGAAGAAATTTGTAGTAATATATACGGGATGTATGATTGTATACAATTATCCAATCATATTTTTGAGAGACCAGGGAAGCGCGGGAGCCGGAAAAACCTGGTGTACTGTCTATATTTTAGTTGGTGAAATTCCGCAGGCTGAGGTTCCACTGGCAAGACTGAGGGGGGAGGCGATGCGATGGCATCGTTGACTGACGACAACGCAGTCTGATGGGAACTCAGGCATGGAGGTTTGTGGGAATAAAATGCAGACAGTGCATTCTGGTATGTGGGCAGGCGCTGTGTTTTGGCCAGGGTAGAACGGATGCCGTGATATATGGCGGTATTCCGGCAATATATATGGAAAGGCTAGGTTGAGAACCATGGAGAGAAAGGCTTACAGGGACTTAGGCAGGGAAGAATTGCAGCAGTTGCATGCGCAGTTGTCAAAGGAATATGAGGATGCGAAGGCAAGGGGGCTGCGGCTGGATATGTCCAGGGGAAAGCCCAGCGTGACCCAGTTGGATATGGGCATGGATATCTTTGACGTGTTGAATGCGCAGAGCGATATGAGAAGCCTGGAGAAGGTGGATGTGCGTAATTATGGAGTACTGGATGGCATAACGGAGGCCAAGCATATGATGGCGGATATCATGGGGGTATCTGCGGACAGTGTGATTGTATGCGGTAATGCCAGCCTGACCATCATGTATGATACAGTGTCCCGTTCCATGACGCACGGCGTAATGGGCAGTACGCCCTGGTGTAAGCTGGAGAAGGTAAAATTCCTGTGCCCTGTGCCAGGGTATGACAGGCATTTTGCCATCACGGAGCATTTTGGAATTGAGATGATCAATGTGCCCATGACGCCTCAGGGGCCGGACATGGATCTGGTGGAAAAGCTGGTGGCCGAAGACGCAAGTGTCAAAGGCATCTGGTGTGTGCCCAAGTATTCCAACCCCCAGGGCTACAGTTACTCTGACGAAACGGTCAGAAGATTGGCGGCGCTGAAGCCTGCGGCGGAGGATTTTCGTATTTTCTGGGACAATGCTTATGCGGTGCATCATCTGTATGAGGATCGGCAGGACGAGATTCTGGAGATTCTGACAGAGTGCGGGAAGGCGGGGAATCCGGATATGGTGTATGAGTTCGCCTCTACTTCCAAGATCAGTTTTTCCGGCGCAGGAGTAGCCGCCATTGCCGCGTCTGAAGGGAATCTGGATTTTATCAGGAAGTCCATGACCATCCAGACCATCGGTTACGACAAGATTAACCAGCTTCGGCATGTGCGGTACTTCAAGGATTTTGAAGGGATCAAGGCTCATATGAGGAAGCATGCAGCCATTATGCGTCCCAAGTTTGAGGCTGTGCAGCAGGTGCTGGAGGAGGAACTGGAAGGGCTGCAGATCGGCAGTTGGACCAAACCTAACGGCGGCTATTTCATCTCTTTCGACGCTATGGAGGGCTGTGCCAGGGCCATTGTGGCAAAGTGCAGGGAGGCGGGAGTGACGCTGACAGGGGCCGGGGCTACCTATCCCTATGGCAAGGACCCCATGGACAGCAATATCCGTATTGCTCCGTCTTTCCCCA
Organism: Lachnospiraceae bacterium; assembly: GCA_022797535.1. Classification (GTDB taxonomy): domain Bacteria; phylum Bacillota; class Clostridia; order Lachnospirales; family Lachnospiraceae; genus Acetatifactor. The sequence continues at coordinate 16,963 of JAAWKU010000027.1, forward strand.
CTCCGGAAGAGATGGCTCTGGCCACGGATCTTTTTGTGCTCTGTGTAAAATTGGTCAGCGTGGAGAAGCTGTTGGCCTGCTGAGTTTCGTTTTGCCCATCTGCCGCACAGACAGGGCTGTCCCAGGGATGGAGATAGCTTTGTGGCACAGCGGCAGACAGGCTGTCCTCCAATCGGGAATATTGCAGCAGAGCAGTCATGTAAACATATCCTGCGGCATACAATAGAGTGTCCATATTTATGTATGCAGATAGCGGGAAGAGGAAACATTGAAACCTGTCAATAAACAGTTGATCCTATTTATCGTAGGAATATGCGGCGGCATCCTGCTCGCCGGTCTGATAAAAAGTGAATTGTTGTCGGGAACGGAACTCCTGGGGGAGAATGCCTTGTTGCAGGTGCGCTATGCCGAGATCGACAGCAAGTCACTTTTTCTGCGTCTTTTGGGACAAAGGCTGGGGGAGGCGCTGCTGCTAATCCTGCTTTCCACCACCTTTCTGGGGCTGGCGGCGGCCTGGTTCTACGCCTTTCGCTTTGGGATATCTCTGGGCCTGTTGCTGGTGACGTTGTTTGCTGCCCACGGGATCAAGGGACTGCTGCTGCTGGCTGCAGGTCTGCTTCCCCAGATGCTGGTCTATGTTCCCGTGTGGTCTTTGCTGCTGGCTCTGGCCGAACGGACTTGCAGGCGGCTTTACTATATGAACGGTTATGAAGGATTGGGCGGGCTGAAGCGGATGGGGATACATTTGTCGGCCCAGGCGGGGATTCTTCTGTTTGTGCTGGCTGTGGGATGCTGGCTGGAGGCTTATGTAAACCCTTACTTACTGCGGCTGACGGTGAAGATTTTCTGAGATTGCCGCGCCGTGTAAAATAGGGCTTGATCCCGGGAAATATTGTTGTTATGCTAGTGTTAGCCACCGGGGGAGGGAATGGGGAAGTAACCTGGGAAAGAGGGACACATATGGAAGAGAGAATCGAAGAATTCATTACATATCTGGGACAGGTCAGGGGCCTGTCCGATAATACGGTGCTTTCTTACCGGCGGGATCTGCTGCGCTTCAAGAATTATTTGAATGCCGAATTGGAGATAAGTGATTTCAAAGAGGTGACTCCCACCCATCTGGAGGACTATTTTTGTATGCTGGAGCAGGAGAAAAAGGCTGCCACCGTATCCCGCCATATGTGTTCCGTCCGGGCGTTATACCGTTATCTGGTGAAAATGTATCTGGTGAAGGAGGATATTACGGAAAGGCTTCATATGCCCGGGGTACAGCGGGACATGCCGGAGGTTCTTACTGTGGAGGAGGCAAAAGCGCTGGTGGAGCAACCCTCCGGCGCCGGCCCCAGACAGCTTCGGGACCGGGCCATTCTGGAACTGATGTATGCCACGGGGGTCAAAGTGTCGGAACTGGTGGCGCTGAAAGTCTCCGATGTGAATCTGCGGCTGGGGTTCCTGCATTGCAGAGAGGGAGGGAAGGAACGGGTCATTCCCTTTGGAAACTGTGCCAGAGCGGCGTTACTGCAATATTTGGATGAGGGGCGGGAGGCTTTGTTGACGGATGAACGCTGCGAGATCCTGTTTGTGAATTACACCGGCGCTGCCATGACCCGCCAGGGGGTGTGGAAGCTGATCCGCAGATATGGGGAACTGGCGGGTATACAGAAAGAAGTCAACCCCCACAGCCTGCGTCATGCTTTTGCAGCGCATCTGATTGAGAATGGGGCGGATTTACAGAGTGTGCAGGAGATGATGGGACATGCGGATATGGCCGCCACGCAGATCTACGCGGCGGCCCGACGGCCCGGGAAAAGGGAGGCATATTCCAGGAATCATCCCAGAAAATAGAGCATTAGAATTGGCTTATTCATATTCTGCCAAATCGTAGATCAGCTTTTCTGTGTCCGCCCATCCCAGACAGGGGTCGGTAATGGATTTCCCGTATACACCGCCTCCCACTTTCTGGCATCCCTCCTCAATATAGCTCTCCACCATGACGCCTTTGACCAGTTTGTGAATGTCTGCATTAAGCCTGCGGCTGTGCATGACTTCCTTGACGATCCGGATCTGCTGGGCAAATTGTTTATTGGAGTTGGAATGATTGGCGTCGATGATGCAGGCCGGATTCTTCAGATCCATTTTGCCGTACATTTCCATCAGGCGGCTTAAGTCCTCATAGTGGTAGTTGGGGGTATTGTTGCCGTGTTTGCTGGTGGCACCCCGCAGCACCGTGTGAGCCAGGTCGTTGCCGTCCGTCTTGACGGACCAGCCCCGGTAGATAAAGGAGTGGGGGTGCTGGGCCGCGAATACGGAGTTCAGCATCACAGAGAAATCACCGCTGGTGGGGTTTTTCATTCCGGCGGGCACGTCGAAGCCGCTGACGGTGAGACGGTGCTGCTGATCCTCCACGGAGCGGGCCCCGATGGCCACATAGGAGAGGATGTCGGACACATAGCCCCAATTTTCGGGATAGAGCATCTCGTCCGCCGCGGTCAGGCCGCTTTCCTCCACCGCTCGTATATGCATTTTCCGCATGGCGATAAGCCCGGCCAGAAAATCTTCCTGCTTCTCCGGGTCAGGCTGGTGGACGATCCCCTTATAGCCCTCTCCGGTGGTGCGGGGCTTGTTGGTATAGATCCGGGGAATCAGAATCAGCTTTTCGGACACTTTGTCGTTTAAACCGGCCAGGCGGTTTACGTAATCGCACACAGAGTCCTCATTATCCGCAGAGCAGGGCCCTACGATCACCAGCAGCTTGGCGCTTTGACCTGTGAGCACTTCCCGGATTTCCCGGTCACGGTCTGCCTTTCGCTGTGCCAACGCCTGGGGCAGAGGATATTGTGCCCGTATTTCGTCGGGGGTAGGTAATTTTTCTATAAATGTGAAACTCATTGTATCTTCAGACCTTTCTGTATTGGTATGCCGCTGTTTTTTCAGGCAGTACTCATTATAGTCCATTGTCAAAAGTATGGCAAGTATTTTGAGGCAAATATTTATGCTCCCGGGTAATGATATATTTATATTCAGCCAAATGACGCAGGATGTATTTTCAGCCTGCAGGGCGGCAGATCAGTTTCTCTTTTTTCCGCTCAGGCTGTGCCGCCACAGGCATCCCAGATACAGGGCGCATTGCAGAATCTGGCTGGCCAGCAGTCCGTACAGGTAGCCCTGGATGCCCAGGCGGGGCACTGTCAGCAGGATGAACAGCAGCCGCACCAGCAAAGAGGACACATTGATCAGGAACAGCCGTCCTGACAGCCCCAGTCCCTGTAGAATGCTGGACAGGGTGGTATCCAGATAAAGGAAGGGACAGATCAGGCTCAGGGTGCGGATGAAGTGTCCTGCCAGGGGGCTGCGGTACAGCCCCTCTCCCAGGAGCCGACCTGTGAGCAGGAAGAAACCCATGCAGGCAAAGCCCAGCAGGAAACAGTATTTTACCGTGCGAAGGACGGCCCGGCGGATGCCCTGGTCATCCCCTCTGGCGTAGCATTCGGAGATCATGGGCAGCAGCATGACGGATACGGATCCGGTCAGGGCGTTGGGAAAGAAAATCATGGGGAAGGCCATGCCGGTGAGCACGCCGTATACACTGAGGGCGGTGGTATTGTCATAGCCATAGACGCGCAGCCCGGCGGGGATGGATACGGACTCCACGCTCTGCAGCAGGTTCAACACGATCCGGTTGGCGGTCAGAGGGATGATCATTCCCAGAAGCTGTCCATAGCCGGGGGAGGTCAGGGAACGGGGGGAGAAAGCGCCGCTCTCTGCCAGGGAGGCGTATCGGGAAAAATGAATCCAGGCGGCCAACAGAGCGGCCAGCATGGAACAGCCTTCGCCGATGGTCAGACCCAGCACCGCCACATTGATGGAGGGAGTACGGCCCTGGGCCAGTATGGCGGCAGAGATCAGGTAGACGCAGGCCACCCGGCAACACTGCTCCAGAAGCTGGGTGCCTGCAGGTACGCCTGCCTTTTTGATACCGTAAAAGTATCCGTTGACACAGGCGTGGATGGCGCTCAGAGGGATGGAGGGGGCTAAAATGCGGATCATGGGGGCTGTGCGGGGTTCCAGGAGCAGTTTGACCGCTATGTAGTCGCTGCCTGCAAAGAGCGCGGCGGTGCAGGCCAGAGACAGGGGGACCGTCAGCAACAGGCCCATTACCATGGGCCGGCGGGAAGGAAGGGCAGTGTTTTCCAGACCGGCCTGGGCTGCCACGAACTTGGAGATGGCGGTCTGAAAGCCTGCGGCGGTGAGGGAAAAGGACAGGGCCAAAACAGGAGACAGCAACTGATAGATGCCCATGCCCTCCTCCCCAAAGAGTCGGGACAGGTAGATACGGTAGAAAAATCCGATGATCCGGGTCACCAGCCCGGTAACGGTCAGGATGGCGGCTCCCATGATCAGGGGGTGCCTGGCGCGGGAGCGGTTTTTCTTGGAAGATGACATAGGGATACCCTTATTAATGCAGTTTCCCTATTATATTACCCGGCTCGGCCCGCTATGCATGCCCGGATCAATCGCTGCCATAGGAAGGGCATCAAATCATCTGTTTCCAGCAGTTGACAGACGATCTGCGGAGTGCTATATTGGAACTGTTAAATCTGAGTGAGTTACTAGGAAATAAAAACTGTAGCCCTGGAAATGAATATAGATGTGCCATCCCGGGGGATGCGGAACTAAATTTAGGAGGAATCGGTTGTGATTTATTTGGATAATGCGGCCACGACAAAGACGGCGCCGGAAGTGGTGGAGGCAATGCTTCCTTTTTTCAGTGAGTATTATGGCAATGCCAGCAGCATTTATACATTGGGTGCAGCCAGTAAAAAAGCGCTGAACCAGGCCAGGAGGACTCTGGCGGACTGCCTGGGGGCAAAACCGGAGGAAATCTATTTTACCGCCGGGGGCTCCGAGGCGGACAACTGGGCGCTGAAAGCGGCGGCGGAGGCTTATAAGGAGAAGGGAAAGCATATTGTTACCACCCGGATTGAACATCATGCCGTCCTGCACACCTGCGAATATCTGGAGAAACAGGGCTATGAGGTGACTTATGTGGGGGTGGATGAGAAGGGTATTGTAAAGCTGGAAGAACTGGAGGCTGCCATTCGTCCGGATACCATTTTGATCTCAGTGATGTATGCCAACAACGAGGTGGGTACTTTGCAGCCCATTCGTGAGATCGGAGAAATGGCCCGCCAACGGGGAATTCTGTTTCACACGGATGCGGTGCAGGCCTTTGGACAGCTGCCCATCCAGGTGGATGAACTGCATATTGATATGCTCAGCGCCAGCGCCCACAAGATGAACGGCCCCAAAGGCGTAGGCTGTCTCTACATACGTTCGGGGCTGAAGCTGCGCAGTTTTATCCACGGCGGCGCCCAGGAGAGGTCCCGGCGGGCGGGGACGGAGAATGTTCCCGCCATTGTGGGCTTTAGCAAGGCCGTAGAGCGGGCGGTGCGGGTTATGCCGGAGAAGATTCGGAAGGAGACGGAACTGCGGGATTATCTGATTCACCAGATCTACGGGAAAGTTCCTTATTGTCGTCTGAACGGGGATCCTCAAAGAAGGCTGCCCGGCAATGTGAATTTCAGCTTTGCGTTTATCGAAGGGGAATCCCTGCTGATCATGCTGGATATGAAAGGGATCTGCGCGTCCAGTGGCTCGGCCTGCACCTCCGGGGCGCTGGATCCCTCCCATGTGCTGCTGGCCATGGGTCTGTCCCATGAGCTGTCTCACGGTTCCCTGCGGCTTACTCTGTCGGAGGAGAACACCAGGGAGGAGATGGATACGGTGGCGGAGTCCATTGCGGAGATCGTTGGCAGGCTGAGGGCCATGTCCCCCCTGTACGAAGACTTTGTGAAATCAGAAGGAAAAATCGGCGCAGGGAAGGACATTGGAAAGAAGGAGCCCTAAGTGGTGGCTGCGGCTTTGAATGCCGGGTCCGGCAGTCGGAAAGGGCAGAAAGGAGACGATATGTACAGCGAAAAAGTGATGGATCATTTTCAAAATCCCCGGAATGTGGGGGAAATAGAAGGCGCCAGCGGCGTGGGGACCGTAGGTAACGCCAAGTGCGGCGATATCATGAGAATCTATCTGGATATAGACGATGGAGGAATCATTCAGGATGTGAAATTCAAAACATTTGGATGCGGGGCGGCGGTGGCCACCAGTTCCATGGCTACGGAGCTGGTCAAGGGCAAAAGCATCCGGGAAGCAATGCTTGTTACCAACAAGGCGGTGATGGAGGCCCTGGACGGCCTTCCGCCGGTGAAAGTACACTGCTCCCTGTTGGCGGAGGAAGCCATTCACGCGGCTCTGTGGGATTATGCGGAGAAAAAGGGTATTGTCATCGAAGGACTGGAGAGACCCAGGACCGACATCGGCGAGCATGAGGAGGAACCGGCCTATTAGGGGGCGGTGAATATTGTGGTTCGGGTATGAGTAAAGTTGTCCGTAAATAAAAGAGGGATCTGCCGAAGGCCCCCTTACGGTTTAAGAATATTTCAGGCAGATATCAGGTTTGGCCCGGGCCGGACAGGGGATCTGCAGACAGAGGGAAAAATGAAGCAGAAAGTGGTGGTGGGCATGTCCGGGGGGGTGGATTCCTCGGTGGCGGCCTATTTGTTACAGCAACAGGGATATGAGGTGATCGGCGTCACCATGCAGGTCTGGCAGGAGGAAGAGTCCTGGGAACAGGCCGGGCAGGGGGGATGCTGCGGCCTGTCAGCGGTGGAGGACGCCAGAAGGGTGGCGGAGACTCTGGGTATCCCCCATTATGTGATGAATTTCCGGCGGGAGTTCAAAGAGCATGTGATGGATTATTTTGTGGAGGAGTACCTTCAGGGGCGGACGCCCAATCCCTGCATCGCCTGCAACCGCCATGTAAAATGGGAATCCCTGCTGCGGCGCAGCCTGGAACTGGGGGCGGATTATATCGCCACGGGCCATTATGCCAGGGTGGACCGGCTGGATAACGGGCGCTATGCCATCAGGAACTCCGTGACGGCGGAGAAGGACCAGACTTATGCCCTGTATAGTCTGACCCAGGATCAGCTTGCACACACGCTGATGCCGGTGGGGGCGTATGCCAAGGGGGAAATCCGGCAGATTGCGCAGGAACTGGGGCTTTCGGTGGCTCATAAGCCGGACAGTCAGGAGATTTGTTTTATCCCGGATCACGATTATGGGGCTTTTATTGATCGGGAGGCCCCGGATAGAGTGCCGCCTCCGGGTAATTTTGTCACCCGGGACGGCCGGGTGTTGGGGAGGCACAGAGGGATCAGCCATTACACCGTCGGACAGCGCAGAGGGCTGGACCTGGCCATGGGCCATCGGGTGTTTGTGACCCGGATCCGGCCGGAGACAGATGAGGTGGTCATCGGGGAGAACGAGGATACCTTTACCCGGCGGGTGCTCTGCGACCATGTGAACTATATGGCCCTGGAGGACCTGGCTGGGCCAAGGAGAGTGGTGGCGAAGATCCGCTACAACCATGCCGGCGCTCCCTGCATGATTGAGAAACAGCCGGAGGGCCGGGTGCTGTGCAGTTTTGAACAGCCGGTGCGGGCCGCCGCCCCCGGCCAGGCAGTGGTGTTTTATGAGGGGGAATATGTGCTGGGAGGCGGGACGATCCTGGAGGGATGAATCCGCGGCAGCCGGGGCTACCTGCGAGTAAATGGGCCGGCATGGGTGCCATGCAGGGGAGAGGATTCTGCCTGAACCGGTAAATTGTGAACGGAAGGGCTTTCGGCCAGGAAACCGAACGGGCATCCAGGCATATTATGAAGGAGACAGCGGTTTGCCCTGGATGGCCTGCCGCCGGGAAGAAGCATACCGGGACGGGCCATGGGCAAAGGCTGTGCTGTAGAATCACACAGGCATGTGGGGGAGCCTGTTCAGGGCCGGACCGGGTTTGCAGCCGGGTTTCGGCCAGGGCCAGTCCCCTGGTATGCAGGAAAGAGGCAAGGATGGATATGCAATTTGACAGAAACCGAAGGAGAGAAAAAAGTTACCGTGGCGTGGAGGGCACCATTGTGAGCATGGAACCCACCCGCATGGGCAACCGCCGGGCAGACGGCTGCGTGATGTTCGTGGGCCTGGAGGACAAGGACGGGAATCTGGTGAACTTTCTGATATCCCCCACCACGTTCGTGCTGGATTATGTGATGCTGCGGGAGGGGATGGAAGTGACCATGTTTTACCGCATGGATGAGCCGGTGCCCCTGATCTACCCGCCCCAGTACAGGGCAGCGGTGGCAGTGCCCCGGAGGTCGGGGCAGATGGTGGATGTGGATTATTACAACAGATCCCTGATCAATCAGGATATGACGCTGCAGCTGAATCTGAACGGCAGCGTGGACATCACTACCACCAACAACCAGCGCTTTCTGGGAAGCCCCGCCAACAATGACCTGGTGGTGGTGTACAGCAGTTCCACCAGGAGCATTCCGGCTCAGACCACTCCGTCCCGGATCGTGGTGCTATGCCCTAAAAGCGTTTAAACTCCGGATGACGTTTTTCAAAGACAGTATAGTACCGGAAGCCGCATTCCTGCAGCGCCTCCTCGGCTCTGTGGAAATCGGCGGCAATCTCGGCGGGATCATGGGCATCGGAACCGATGGTGATGATCTCGCCTCCTTTTTGCCGGTAACGGCGGAGCACTTCCCTGCATGGGTGCACATCCCGCATCCCGCTCGAGATTCCTCCGGTGTTGATTTCCAGACCCTTTCCCTTCTCCAGCAGCAGTTCCAATATCTGGTCAAACAGATCGCCATATGTTTCGCAGCAATAGTCCCGGTCTTTTTCTGGGCCGTAGCGCACCACGTAGTCCAGATGGCCGTATACGTCAAAATTATCAAATTTCCTAAGGTTCTCTATAATGGATTGAAAGTATTCCCGATAGGCCTCCTCCTGGCTGCGCCCCTCATAAAAGGCGGGATAGTAGGGATCCCGCCCCCCGCATACATGGGAGGAGCCGATGATAAAATCATAGTCGTGGCTTTTGGCGAAAATGGCATTTTGCCGCGTCAGATGGGGCTGCAGGCCCAGTTCCACACCGAAGAGAATCTGGATCTGTCCGGCGTATTTTTCCCGCAGCCGAATCAATTCATAGAGGTAGGCATCCGGATTCAGTTCAAACATACCCTGGGGAGTGTCTTCCGAAACGGGGAAGTCAAAATCATTGTGCTCTGTAAAGCACATGTGGGTCAGTCCCAGGGTAATCCCTTTTTGAATCATCTCTTCCATGGGGGCGTCCGAGTCCCCGGAGTGGGAGGAGTGTAAGTGGCAATCGGCTTTGATGGACATGGCCTGTCTCCTTTCGATCAGTTGCTTTCTCCGGGTTTTAAACAGTCTTTTTCCCGCAGTTCACCGTTATATTACCATGTCCCATGGGAAAAAAAAAGACCATGGAAGCAAATTTTCCATAGTTTTTTACTGCGGATTGATTATTGCCCCACGCGGATGTATAATACTGCTGTGGGCGGGAATGCCTGAAGTTGAATAATACTGCTATGAGTGGAAATGCCAGAAGCTGAAAAATACTGCTGTGGGAGGGAATGCCAGAAGCTGAAAAATACTGCTGTGGGCGGGAATGCCAGAAGTTGAAAAATGCTGCTGTGGGCGGGAATGCCTGAAGTTGAATAGTACTGCTATAGGCGGGAATGCCTGAAGTTAAAATTACAGGGAAGGAAAAAGGACATGGCTGTACAGGGTGAGACAAGGGAGAGAACCGGAATTGAGATCAGGGAGCCAAAACGTTACCGGGTCATCATGCACAACGACGATTTTACTCCCATGGATTTTGTGGTGGAACTTTTGCGGGAGATTTTCCATAAGGATGAGATAGAGGCCGTCCACCTGATGATGAAGGTGCATGAGAGCGGCCTGGCGGCAGTGGGCGTTTATCCCCGGGATATCGCCGCTACCAAGGTGCATAACGCCACAGCCAGAGCCAGGGAGGAAGGGTATCCCTTTCGGATGACCATGGAAGCAATCTGAGAGAAACGAGGATTATAAAAATGGGTGTATCAGAAGAAGTGGAGGAGATTATCAATCGGACGGTTGTTTTGGCTAAAAGCGCGCATTTTGAGTATGTGGTGCCGGAACTGATGCTGTTCGTGATCTGCCAGAATGTTGTGTTTGCTCAGGCGTTTGAAAACTGCGGGGGCAGCGTTTCGGAATTAGACTACCATCTGAGGACATACCTGGAAGAGCAGATGGAATGTTGGGAGGCGGATGAGGAGGAGGGTAAGGGTAAGGCTCCCGGACTGTCCCTGGACATGCAGAACGTGCTGGAAAAGGTGGGAGAACTGGCGGAAAACAGTGGGAAGGAAGCGGTGGAACTGCCCCATGTCCTGTTTGCCATATACGGGCTGGAGGAAAGCTACGCTGCCTATTATATGTTGGCCCAGGGGGTGGAACGGAACGAACTCCTTCAGGAGATGGCCGCTTTATACGAAGAAGGGAGCCCCGGCGATAACAGGGAGCCGGGTGCGCACCACAGGGAGGAAAACCATGGCATGGGGGCCGGACAGGAGGAGCCGGAGGACGATGAGGACTGGGAAGGGGATGAGCGGCCCCGCAGCGGCAGACAGGGCGCCGGCTGGCAGCGGTATGTGGTCTGTCTTAATGATCTGGCGGAGCAGGCCAATCCTCTCATCGGCAGGGAGGAAGAACTGGAGCGCACCATGCAGATTCTCTGCCGCAGGGAGAAAAACAATCCTCTCCATATAGGGGAACCGGGGGTGGGAAAGACTGCCATCGCCTATGGTCTTGCCAGGCTGCTGGAGGAAGGCAGGGTTCCGGAACCTCTGCGGGGGGCAAAGATATATGCCCTGGATCTGGGAAGCCTGCTGGCGGGCACCCAGTACAGGGGAGATTTTGAGAAACGTTTTAAGAAGGTGATGGACGGAGTCAGCCGCCAGGAGAAACCCATCCTCTATATGGACGAAATCCATAATATCGTGGGCGCGGGGGCAGTGGGCGGCGGCGCCTTTGACGTTTCCAATATGCTGAAGCCCTATCTGGAGAGGGGGCAGATTCGGTTTATCGGCGCCACCACATACGGGGAGTATAAAAAGTATTTTGAGAAGAGCAAGGGCCTTGTGCGGAGGTTTCAAAACGTGGAGATCAGGGAACCGGCCCCCGGGGACTGTGTGCGTATCCTGGAAGGCCTGAAAGAGGGCTATGAGCGGTTCCACGGCGTCACCTACGAGGAAGGGGCGCTGGAATACGCGGTGGAGATGAGCGCAAAGCATATCAATGAGCGTTTTCTGCCGGACAAGGCCGTGGATCTGATGGATGAGGCGGGAGCCTACCGCCGGCTGCACCCTCTTGCGGGGGAACGGCAGTCCGTGGGAAAGGATCTCATCGACGAACTTCTCTCCAGGGTTTGCCACATTCCCAGGCAGGCAGTGGAGAGGGACGAGGCGGCAGTGCTGGCGACTCTGGAGAGGCGTCTGCAGGACCAGATCTTCGGCCAGGAAGAGGCAGTCTCCCAGGTGGTCAATGCGGTGAAATTTTCAAAAGCCGGGCTTCTGGAGGAGGGAAAGCCCCTGGCCAGCCTGCTCTTTGTGGGGCCCACCGGGGTGGGGAAAACGGAGATTGCCAAAAGCCTGGCCAGGGAACTGGGCATCAGCCTGGTCCGCTTTGACATGAGCGAATACGGGGAGAAACACGCGGTGGCAAAGCTGGTGGGCGCGCCCGCCGGCTATGTGGGCTATGAGGAGGGCGGCCTTCTCACAGAAGAAATCCGCAAACATCCTCATGCGGTTCTTCTGCTGGACGAGATCGAGAAGGCGCACCCGGATATCTATAATATCCTGCTGCAGGTGATGGATTATGCCACGCTGACGGATAACCAGGGCAGAAAGGCGGATTTCCGAAATATTATTCTGATCATGACTTCCAATGCGGGGGCCAGCAGGGTGGGAAAACCCGGCATCGGTTTTGGCGGAGCGCAGGTAAAGTCAGACGCTATTCTGGAAGAGGTGAAACGGATCTTCCAGCCGGAGTTCCGCAATCGTCTGACCAGGACGGTGGTATTTAACGGAATGGATGATAAAATGGCCGGACTGATCGTGGACAAGAAGCTGGGAGAACTGAAGCAGATGCTTCTGCGCAGGAACATAGAATTGTGGGCGGACGAAAAGGCCAGGGCGGGAATCAAACGGAAAGGAACCAGCGCGGAATTTGGAGCCCGGGAAATCGAACGGGTGATACAGGGGGAGATCAAGCCCCTTCTGGTGGACGAGATCCTGTTCGGAGCTTTGAAAGAGGGCGGAAAATGCTTCCTTTCCTGCGAGGACGGAACCTTTACCATCAGGAGGCATAAAGCCCCGGCCCCTGGGCCGGGAAGGAATACACAGGACCAAATGTAAAGCCTTCAGAGAGGAGTTGGACAGATTGCCGGTATTTCGTTTAAGTCCTGGGGAAATAGCTTTTCCCCATCCCCTGCTGGCCCGGGAGGACGGGCTGTTGGCCGTGGGGGGAGATCTGTGTGTGGAACGTCTGCTGCTGGCGTATACCCATGGCATTTTTCCCTGGTATGAGCCGGGGGAGGAGATATTGTGGTGGTGTCCCAGGGAGCGTTTCCTGATTTTCCCCGGGGAAATCCATATCTCCCGTTCCATGAAAAAATATGCGCAAAAACATCTATATCATATGGAACTTAACCGGGATTTTGGGGACACCATGCACCGCTGCCGGGTTAAGCGGGAATTCGAGGAGGGCACCTGGATCACGGACGAGATGGAGGAGGCGTATCGCAGGCTGCATCGGGAGGGCTATGCCCTGAGCCTGGAAGCCTATGAGGACGGCGTGCTGGCGGGAGGCCTGTACGGTGTCTCCATCGGGAAATGCTTTTTCGGGGAAAGTATGTTTTCGGAAAAGGAAAACGGC
>JAAWKU010000189.1 GCA_022797535.1 Lachnospiraceae bacterium
CGTAGACCTTTTTGCTGCCTGCAGCCTGGTGCAGGCCATCAATGTTCTGGGTGATGACGGCGTCCAGCCTGCCCATTTCCTCCAGGCGGGCCAGCATGCGGTGGGCCATGTTAGGCCGTGCATCGGGAAAAAGCATCTTATTGTGGTAGAAACGGTAGAATTCCTCTGGGTTTTTGCGGTAAAAGCTGTGGCTCAATATGGTTTCCGGCGGGAAGTCATATTGCTGGTTATACAGCCCGTCCACACTGCGGAAGTCGGGGATGCCGCTCTCCGTGGAGACCCCCGCGCCGCCGAAGAATACGATGTGGCGGCTTTCCTTTATAATCTGTACAAAACGATCTGATTCTTTTGACATGGAAGTTTCCTTTCTGATTAGATTTCCCATTTAGAGTTCCGCATCTTCTCTATAAGCGCACGGCGCAGGTGCTCCCCACGGTTTTCTTAAAAAAATGACCGGGCAGTACAGGAAAGGGATTTTCTTCCTATTCTGCCGCGGTCATTCTTGCCGGCGCTGACCAAACAGACTTTCACTTGCCTGCCATGGTGAGCAGTGGGGCGGTTATATTTCCTTGTAGGCGGGAACAAAAATGGGGAAAGTGTCGTTGCCCTTGAGCTCCTTGCCGGTGGAAATCGTCACTTCCTTGTCGGCAATCACATATTCCATTTCCACGTTGCCCATGATGGTGGTATCCTGCATCAAAATACAGTTTTTTACCACGGAACCGCGTCCCACCTTGACCCCTCTGAATAGTACGCAGTTTTCTATCTCGCCTTCGATAACGCAGCCGTCGGCCACCATGGAGTTCTTGGCACGGGACCTGCCTATGTAGCGAGTGGGATTGTCATCCCGCACTCTGGTATAGATCGGGGAGCGGTCGAAAAGGGCGCTCAGGTTTTCATCCTGCAGCAACCGCATGTTCTCGTTGAAATAGCTGTTTTTGTCACTGATGCGGGCGGTGTAGCCGGTGTATTCATAGCCATAGACCTTCAGCTGCTCCAACTGGGGAGCCAGGATGTCGCGCTCAAAATAGCTGAAGCCATGGGCATAAGCATTGGATATCTGCTCGATCAGCAGTTCCCTGTCAATCAGGTAGATATTCATGGAGAAATTCTGGGGACCGTGTTCCTTGGGATTGGTCTTGATCTGCGTCACCCGGCCGCTCTCCCCATCCAGATTCAGGGTATAGTACAGATCGGTGGTCAGGGTGGGCTGCAGATTCATGAACCCGTAGGGAATTTCTTCCTTCTTATATGCGATGGTCACATCCGCGCCGCTGGCCACATGGGCGTCAATCATGGCGTTGAAATCAAAATTTGCCACGATGTTTGCATCGGAGATAACCACGTATTTCTCTTTTTGTATTTTCAGGAATTCCAGTATGCTGGCCAGCGCTTCCACCCGGCCGTTATAAACTTTTACGGTCTTTTCGGCGAAGGGAGGAACAATGTTCAGGCCGCCGTGTTTGCGGGTCAGATCCCACTCCCGGCCGGAACCCAGGTGGCGCATCAGGGAACGATAGTTTTTGCGCACGATTACGGAGATATTGTCTATGCCGCAGTTCACCATGCTGGACAGCAGGAAGTCGATCATGCGGTAACGGCTTGCAAAGGGGATGGAAGCCATCAGACGCTCGCTTACCAGTTCGGGAACCTGGTTGTCATAGCTGTTGGGGAAAATAATGCCCAGGGCATCCTGATTTGTATTTACCATAATGATTCACCATCCTTTACATCATTTTCTACCATGGCCCTGGGGCCCACCAGGGCTCTGGCGCCGATCTGCACGCCGGGACCTACGGTGGCAACGCCGTTTTCATCATTCTCCGGCATTGCGCCTACCACGGCATTGACGCCGATCTCGGCATTTTCTGCCACAATACAGTGTTTTACGGTGGCGCCCGCATGAATCACGCTGCCCCCCATCACCACGGCATCCTCCACAGTGGCGCCGGCTTCCACTTTGACGCCCGAAAAGAGAATGGAATGCTTTACATGGCCGTTGATGCGGCAGCCGTCCGTGATCATGGAATTCTCCACCACGGCGTTAGCGCCGATCTTGTGTCCTGTCATACCGCTGTTGCGACTGTATATTTTCCAGCTCTCATCAAAAAGGTTGATCCCCGAGGTTTCAGGATCCATGATTTCCATATTGGCTTCCCACAGGGAAGAGATGGTGCCCACGTCTTTCCAGTAGCCGTTGAAGTGGTAGGCATACATCTGGCGGCCGTCCCGGAGCAGATTGGGAATAATGTTATTGCCGAAGTCATTGGAGGAGTTGGGATCCGCCTCATCCTCCACCAGATACTTTTCCAGAATATCCCTGTTAAATATGTAAATACCCATGGAGGCCAGATTGGACTTGGGATTTTTGGGCTTCTCCTGGAACTCTGTGATCTTGTCATTTTCGTCGGCAACCATCAGGCCGAAGCGGGAAGCCTCTTCCCAGGGTACCTCCATGACAGCCACGCTGAACTCGGCGCCCTTTTCCTTATGGAACTGCAGGAAGTCATTGTAATCCTGCTTGCAGATCTGGTCGCCGGAGAGGATGATTACATACTCAGGGTCATACCGCTTGATAAAAGACAGGTTCTGGTAGATGGCGTTGGCCGTGCCCTTGTACCAGTCAGACCCCTGTGCCTGCTGGTAAGGGGGGAGCACATGTACCCCGCCATACAGGCGGTCCAGATCCCAGGGCTGTCCATTGCCGATGTATTCGTTCAGCACCAGCGGCTGGTACTGGGTCAGTATACCAACGGTGTCAATTCCCGAGTTGACGCAGTTTGATAAGGGGAAGTCGATGATTCGATACTTTCCGCCGAAAGGAACTGCAGGTTTAGCCAGCTTCTGTGTCAGGGCATACAGCCTAGAGCCCTGTCCGCCGGCCAGAATCATTGCAATCATTTCTTTTGCCATACGGATTCTCCTTTTTGATACTTATTTAGTGTAATTTGCATATCACACTTTGTTATATATTAGCATTTCTGGACAATATAAACAAGTACTTAATATAAAAAACAAAAACTCTTTTTTAATAAGAAAAATTTAAGAATTCCGACACGCTGCGACAGTTGAGCCGAGTTGGATTTTCTGCTATAGTAGAATAATACAAAATATCTGCCTCAGACAGGGACGGCGGTATCGGGAAGGAGGAAGGGCGTGGGCAGGGGGAAAAAGGAAGAATTAATCCCATACAGCAAGAAGAAGAGGGTTATATATGTGTATCGGAGAGGGAAGAAGCGCTCAGCCGGCGCCATAGCGGGAGGAATATTGATGGGACTTGGGGTCCTGTGCCTGTTATACTGCCTGTTTATCCTGTTTTTTGTCAGCTTTGGCTCCTGGTTTTTCCTGGTATGGAGCATTGGCGGGCTGGCGCTGCTCTTGTGGGGTGGCCTGCTGGCAGCCCACAGGACGGAGCGGCTTCCGCGCTGGGTTAAAATTAGCTGGGGATTGCTGGTGGGAGCAGGACTGACGGTGTTCGTCGCAGTGGAGGGCCTGATCCTTTCGGAGTTCGGGGCCAGGGCCCAGCCGGGGGCGGACTACTGCGTGATTCTGGGCGCTCAGATAAAGCCCCAGGGACCCAGCGATGTGTTGAAACGCCGTCTGGACAGGGCTGTTGTCTATCTGACGGAGAATCCGGAGACTCAGGCGATCGTATCCGGCTGTCAGGGCAGCAACGAGCCGACCAGCGAGGCCAGGGGCATGTATGATTATCTGGTGGGCGCGGGAATCGCGCCAGAGCGGATCCTGTTGGAAGAGGATTCCCGTAATACCTGGGAGAATCTGGAATTCAGCGGTAAAATGCTGAACCGGCAGGAGGACAGGGTGGTACTGGTGACCAACAATTTCCATATGTACCGGGCGTTGCAGCTGGCCGGGGGCGCAGGTTACAGACAGGTGCAGGGATTATCGGCCAGTTCCTATCCCCTGATGCTTCCCAACAATATGCTCAGGGAGTTCATGGGAGTCGTGAAGGATTTTTTGGCAGGACATTTCTAGTGTCCTGGCCGGATTATATTCAGACAAACCTCCTTGCCTAAATTCTCATCGGACTGCGTTGTCGTCGGTCAACGATGCCACCGCATCGCCTCCCTCCTTCGCCTTGC
>JAAWKU010000028.1 GCA_022797535.1 Lachnospiraceae bacterium
CTGCGTTGTCGTCGGTCAACGATGCCACCGCATCGCCTCCCTCCTTCGCCTTGCCGATGAAAATTTATTCTGCGGAGTTTCGCCAGATATAATCGAGTCTAGAGGATGATATTATAAAAAATATCACAGAAAATATCATGGAAGATATTATTAAGGAGCATCACAGGGGATTGGAATGAAACGATTGTATCTGGGGATTGATGTGGGAACCACCCACTTGAAGGTTTGTGCCGTGGACGCGCAGGGCAACTGCCTGTCTGTGGCAGAGCGGGATCAGGAGCTGATACCGGACAGGTTCTTTGGGGACTCTGTTCCGGCAGAGCTGTTGTATGAACGCTGCACAGACTGTATCCGGGAGGTGCTGGGGACAGTGGACAGGACGCAGGTCGCCGCCATGGGGATCACCAGCATGGCGGAGGCCGGCATTCCCATAGACGCGGCCGGCAATGCGCTGATGCCGTTGGTGCCGTGGAACACAGATCCGTGGAATGCAGATCCATGGAACACAGATTCATGGAACGCAGATCCATGGAGTCGTGTTCCAGGGGAGCATGAGGGGCTGGGCAGTCAGAAACCTGACTTTCCGGAATCCCTTACCCACTGGGCGCTTTATCAGAAAACCGGTCTTTGCTGGCATCCGAAGTACACGATCAACAGACTTTGGCAGATGCGCAGGCAGCGGACGGATCTGTTTGAGCGTATGGCGTGTTTTTTGTCGGTGTCCGACTATGTGTTGTTTCGCCTCACCGGACAGAAGATGACAGAGGAATCGCTTGCGTGCCGCACCATGCTCTACAATATCCACGAGCAGCGCTGGGACAGGGAGCTGACGGCCTTTGCGGACATGGCGGACAAGCTGCCGTCCGTTGCCACAGCGGCAGAGGACTGGCCGCTGTTATCGCGGCAGCTGGCGGACGCATGGGGGCTTGGCAGAAACGTGCGGGTGTGCGTCGGCGGACACGATCATCTGTGTGCGGCGCGGGCGCTGGGGATTGCGGGAAACGATGTGTTAAATTCCATGGGCACTTCGGAAGTGTATGTGGGATTTTTCGAGAGAATGCCCGATTTGCGCAGCCTCTATGACAGAGGTATTCTGACAGGACGTTTTGACGGCAGGTATTACTGGATCTGCAATATGCCGTCCTCCGGCGCTTCTATTGAATGGCTGCGCAGCCTGCTTTTGCAAAATGGACAGAAGATGGGCTACCGGGAACTGATGCAGGCGTCATACACAAAGTGCGCGCCGCTCTTTTATCTGCCCTTTGTAAACGGCGCGGGCACCCACCGGAGGAAAAAGCTGCCGGGGGGTTTTCTGGGCGCGGACATGGGCACCGGGGCATCAGAACTGATCGGTGCAGTCTACGAGGGGATTGCCTGCGAATCGGCGGTGATCCTGGAAAACCTGGCGGAGGCGGGCATCGGGACGAAAACCATCCACGCAGTGGGCGGCGGAACCATGAACCGGAAACTGATGCAGGCCAAGGCGGATTTCACGGCGCATACGTATGAAACGGACATACAGGTGCAGGCGTCGGCGGTGGGAGCGGCGCTGGCCGCAGCGGGGCTGACCGGACATGCCCGGCCAGAGCACAGGATACGGCCGGACAGTCAGGGATCAGAGTACTGCCGGAAAAAATATCAGGCATACACCCGGTTGACAAAAATGCTGGGAGAATAAAACGGAGGACAGGATTATGCAGCTGGTACCGATTACGGAAATGTTACAGAGAGCGCAGGAGGGCGGCTATGGAGTGGGCTCTTTCTCTGCGAGGAATACGTATCTGATCGATTATATCTTAAAAGCGGGTCAGGCGCGGCGATCGCCAGTGATCGTACAGATCTCTGCCAATGAGTTTGGCTGGTTTGACGTTACCGCTAAAGAATTTGCAGATCGCTTTTATGAAGTGCACAGGCATTATGAGGGACAGGCGGTGCTGCACTTAGATCACACCAAGGACATTGCCATCATCAAGGAGGCCATCGACGCGGGATTTATGTCCGTCATGATTGATGCTTCCCAGAAGTGCTTTGAGGAGAACGCCGCGATTACTAAGGAAGTGGTGGAGTATGCGCATGCAAGGGGCGTGGCAGTGGAGGCGGAGCTGGGCAGGATCGGCGCCACCGACAAGATTGAGACGGACAACGATGAGAGCCTATACACGGATCCCCGGGAGGCAAGGGAATTTGTGGAGAGAACCGGCGTGGATACACTGGCTGTTTCTATTGGAACGGCGCACGGCGTATATCCGGTGAAGGATCCTAAGATTGATCTGGAGCGCCTGGCGCGGATCAGGGAACAGATCGGCATTCCGCTGGTACTCCACGGCGGCAGCGGTCTGCCCAGGGAGACCGTGTGGGACGCCATAACCGTTGCGGGCGGCGGTGTGAGCAAAATCAATATTGCGACGGACTTGGAACAGGCGTTCCTGGGTTCTTTAAAATGTGAGAGAAAGACCAACAAGGAGATCTGGCAGATGGACCTGGCGGCGCTCGCCAAAGCGGGAGATGCCGTGCAGGCCGTGGTGGAACAGAAAATAACCGACTTTGTCAGGAGTGCAGACAGACTATGAAAAGAATGAGAGTTGGAGTGGTTGCCGACGATATTACAGGCGCAAACGATATCGGTATCTGCTTTGCAAACGGCGGCTGCCAGAGCGCGGTTTTTCCCCAGGAGCTGCTACAGGACAGGGATCTGCAGGCGGAAGCCCGGGAACTGGATGTGGTCATCATCGACACGGACAGCCGGTTTGACGATCCCGGAACGGCGGCGGCCAAGGTGGCGGAGGCAACGCGGCTTTTGCGGAAGCTGCCCTGTGACCGGTATTTTAATAAAACCTGTTCTGTTTTCCGTGGCAATATCGGCGCTGAATTTGACAGCATGCAGGACGTGCTGGGGGTAGCGTCCTCCATGGTAATCCTTGGATTTCCCAAGAACGGCAGAACCACCGTGGACGGTGTGCACTATGTCTACGGCGTCAGGCTGGAGGATTCCCAGTTTCGCAGCGATCCCATCCACCCGATGGAGCTGTCCTATCTGCCGGACATTCTGGCAAAGCAGTCTGACCGCAGTGTTGGTCTGGTGACATGGAAGGATCTGGATCAGGGCGTTTTGCATGTAAAGGCAAAGAAGGAGGAACTGAAAAAAGAAGGCTGCGCCTATGTGCTGTTTGACATTCGCAGCCAGGAGGATCTCGCTCTGGTGGCGGAGGCAGTTGTGGAGGAGGAAAACATCTGCGGCAGCTCTGCGATTGGGGAATTTTTGCCGGAAGCATATCGCAGAATGCAGGAGGAACAGGCAAAAGAACCGCAGACAGCCGGCGGGCAGGCATTGGTTGTGGCAGGGAGTCTGACCGAGCAGAGCAAGGCCCAGACCGCGCATATCCGCGCCCTGGGCTGGCCGGTCTTTGAGCTGGATTCCCAGACTGTTTTTGACCAAAAGAGTCAAAACGAGGCAGAGCAGCAGCTGATCCGGCAGGCGGTGGCAGCCATGAGAGACATGGGATCTGCCATGATCTGCTCCCAACAGGATGCAGAGAGGGCGGCGCAGGCCAAGGAGCGGGGCAGACAGCTGGGACTTTCCTGGGAAGCAGTGGGAAAGCTGATCTCCGGCAGTCTAAGCTATGCGGCGGAAGAAATATTAAGGCAGACGGGCTGCAGAAACCTGGTGGTGGCAGGGGGAGATACCTCCGCGGCAGTGACCAGACAGCTGGGGATCTACCGCATGGAAATCGGCAGGGAGATCGAGCCCGGCGTGCCGCTGATGAAAGGAACCTCCCGTCTTGGCCCGCTGAATCTGGTATTGAAATCCGGCAGCTTCGGCAGCGCGGCCTTTTTGGAGAAAGCAGTGAAGGAAACAGTAAAGGGAGAGTAAGATGACAGATTATTTGAAAAAAATGACAGACAGATATCCGGCGCTGGAATGTGTGCGCCAGGATGTAAACGATGCGTTTGAGATTCTTAAAAGCTCCTACGAAAACGGCGGCAAGCCGCTGGTCTGCGGAAACGGCGGCAGCGCGTCCGATTCCGAGCATATTGTGGGGGAGCTGATGAAGGGATTTTACAGGCAGCGCCCGCTTCCGGAGGCAGAGAAGGAAGCGATCGGTGAGATCAGCGCGTACCTGCAGGGGGCGCTTCCTGCCATTGCGCTGACAGGGCACCCCGCGCTGGCCACAGCCTTTCTAAACGATGTGAAACCGGATATGATTTTTGCACAGCAGGTATACGGATACGGAAGGGAGGGCGATGTGCTGATCGCCATAAGCACCTCCGGCAATTCTGCCAATGTACTGCATGCGGTGACTGTGGCAAAGGCAAAGGGCTTACAGGTGATCGGCCTGACCGGCAGGGACGGAGGCAGGTTAAAAGAAGTCTGTGACGTGTGCGTCACAGTGCCCGCCCGGGTGACGGCAGAGGTACAGGAATACCACCTTCCGGTGTACCACACGCTGTGCGCAATGCTGGAAGAGCATTTTTTCCCGGAAAACTGAGGGGAAAGGGCGGTGAAAAACAGATGGATGAAAAACAGATGCAGGAGAATCAAATGCAGAAATGGAGAGAGGAGATCTGCCAAATCTGCGCCCTGCTTTTCGCAAAAGGGCTGGTCAGCGGTACGGACGGAAATATCAGTGTCAGAATCGCAGAGGATGAGATGCTGGTGACGCCTTCCGGCGTCTGCAAAGCGTTTCTGGAGCCGGAGATGATTCTGCGCCAGAGATTTGACGGTACGGTGGTGGAGGGAACGCTGCGCTCCACGCGGGAGGCTGGAATGCACAGCAGACTGTACGAACTGAAGCCGGAGACGGGCGCCATCGTACATGCGCATCCGGCGGCGGCCACGGCCTTTGCGGTCTGTGGCAGGGAACTTCCCCAAAACGTCCTGTTGGAGGTTCCTACCCTGTTAGGGAAGACCGCAGTGGCAGGCTATGCGCCTGCGGGCAGCAGGGAGCTGGTCGCGGAGGTGGAAAAATGTGCCCAGAGTAACGTGATATTGCTGCAGAATCATGGCGTCATCGCCTGCGGCAGCAATCTTGCCGACGCCTTTGCGAGAATGGACGCCGCAGAGAACGCGGCAAGGACAATCATCTATGCAAATCTGCTGGGAGAGCCGAAAATCTTTTAGATCCAGCGAATCATATAAGGATCCAAGAATCTGCAGAAAGGAAAAAGTTGTTATGACACCTAAATACAAAGATGAGACATTAAGTTTTCGGGAGCGCGCAAAGGATCTGGTCGCGCAGATGACGGTGGACGAGTGCACCACACAGATGATCTATGAGGCGAAAAAAATAGACCGCCTGGGCATCAAAGCCTACAACTGGTGGAACGAGGCGCTGCACGGGGCGGCGAGGAGCGGAATGTCCACGGTATTTCCCCAGGCCATCGGTATGGCGGCATCCTTTGACCCTGAGCTGGTGGGAAAGATGGCGGCGGTGGCTGCCACAGAAGGGCGCGCCAAGTACAATACGTTCCAGAAATATAAAGATTACGGCATTTACAAAGGGCTGACCTTCTGGTCCCCCAACGTGAATATTTTCAGGGATCCCAGGTGGGGAAGAGGGCAGGAGACCTACGGGGAAGACCCGTATCTGTCAGGAAAGCTGGGGGCAGCCTTCGTCAGAAATCTCCAGGGCGACGATCCGAAATATATGAAGGCCGCCGCCTGCGCAAAGCATTTTGCCGTGCACTCAGGCCCGGAGAATCTGCGCCATGAATTTGACGCGGTGACCAGCAGGCAGGATCTGGAGGAAACTTACCTGCCGGCGTTTGAGGATCTGGTCGATGCCGGCGTGGAGGGATTTATGGGCGCCTACAACCGGACGAATGGAGAACCCTGCTGCGGCAGCAAGACGCTGATGGTTGACATTCTGCGCGGCAGGTGGAAGTTTGACGGCTACTTTACCTCCGACTGCTGGGCGATCGCAGACTTTCATCTGCATCATAAGGTGACGGATACACCTACGGAGTCGGTTGCCCTGGCGCTCAAAAACGGCTGTGACTTAAACTGCGGCAATACCTACGTCTACATGATGGCGGCTTACCAGGAGGGTAAGATCACGGAGGAGGAGATCCGTACCTCCTGTGAACGGCTGATGGAAACCAGAATGAAGCTGGGCATGTTCGATGAAAAGACGCCCTTTGACGATATTGACTACAATGCCATCGACACGGAGGAGAGCCGTGCCCTGAATGAGGAGGCCGCCAGAAAGACCATGGTTCTGCTGAAAAATAACGGTTTGCTTCCGCTGCAGAAAGACAAACTCCGCAATGTTGCGGTGATCGGTCCCAACGCAAACTCCATCGTTCCATTAAATGGAAACTATCACGGCACTGCAAACCAGTATCACACAGTGCTGGAGTCCATTCGGAGGGCGCTGCCGGAGGGCGTGCGCCTGAATTATTCCAGAGGCAGCCATCTCTATGAGTACAAACTCGAGGACCCCGGTTTTGCAGGGGACTGTCTGGCTGAGGTGAAAGCGCAGACTGATCTGGCGGATGTGGTGATTCTGGTGGTGGGAATGGACGAAACCATCGAAGGGGAGGAGATCATTGGCAAAGAGGGCTTTACCGGGGATCGCAGCGATCTGCTGCTGCCCAAATGCCAGCAGGATCTGATTGACACAGTGATGGCGCGCAGCACCCCGGTGGTGCTGGTGAACATGAGCGGCGGCGCAGTGGACTTCGGTGAGGGAAATCAGGCGGACGCCATCATCCAGGCATGGTATCCGGGCGCCATGGGCGGCAAGGCTGTCAGCGACCTGATCTTTGGGGAGTATTCTCCTTCCGGCAGACTGCCTGTTACATTCTACCGCAACGACAACAGGCTGCCTGACTTTCTGGATTACAGCATGGAAAACAGGACGTATAAGTTCTTTAAGGAAAGACCGCTGTACCCGTTCGGCTATGGTCTGAGTTACACAACCTTTGTGTACAGCGATATGCATGCCGGGCAGGAAACCTTTGCGCCGGGCGAGGATGTGACCGTGACGGTGAAGGTCAGAAACACAGGAGCGGTGGCTTCTGACGAGATTGTAGAGTGTTATCTTAGGGACGAGGAGGCTTCCGTCCGCGTCCCGGCGCACAAGCTCTGCGGCATGCAGCGCATTACCCTCTCGCCGGGCGAGGAAAAGACAGTGTCAATCACGGTGGACGGCCGGCAGTTTGCGATTGTCAATGAGGAGGGAGCGCGCGTATTTGAACCCGGCGCATTTATGGTCTTTGCAGGCGGCTGCCAGCCGGAAAGCTACAGTGAGGAGCTGTCGGGCTCCAGGACAGCATCCGTGAGAGTCGTGATGAGAGAACAGGGGGAAGACAATGGCGTTAAAGAATAAAGTACAGCTGATCACCTACGCGGACTCCCTGGGCGGGGATCTGAAGGCGCTCAATACCGTGCTGAACAGATATTTTCCGGATATTTTTGAGGGGGGCGTTCACATTCTGCCGCCCTTCCCCTCCTCGGGGGACAGAGGGTTTGCGCCCACGACCTATTTTGAGATCGAGCCTTCCTTCGGAACCTGGGAGGATATGAGAGCGATCGGCGAACATTTTAACATTGCAGTGGATCTGATGATCAACCATATCTCCCAGCGCTCCGAATACTTTCAGGATTTCCTCAAAAAGGGCAGAAAATCCCAGTATGCGGACTACTTTCTGACGCTGGACAAGATCTGGCCTGACGGCGAACCCGTGCAGGCGGATCTGGACAGGGTGGCGCGGCGCCGTGATGTGCCATACTCCGAATTTACGATTGAAGAGACCGGCGAAAAGGAACGGGTGTGGACGACCTTCGGGGCGTCTGATCCCTCCGAGCAGATCGACCTTGACGTGCATGCTCCAGCCGTGCAACAGATGTTTCGAGACATTTTGACCCGGTTTGCGGCGAACGGCGTCGGAATGGTGCGTCTGGACGCTGTGGGATATGTGCTGAAAAAGCCCGGCACCAGCTGCTTTTTCCTGGAGCCGGAGATGTATGACTACATCAATGAAGTGAAGGAGACTGCGGGCGCCCTGGGCATCGACATTCTGCCGGAGGTGCATGCGGACATTGACATTCAGTATCGTCTGGCGAAGCAGGGCGTATGGATCTATGATTTTATCATGCCTTACATGATGCTGGACACCCTGATGTTCAAGCGAAACAGCAACCTTTACCGGTATCTGGCGGATCGCCCGGCAAACCAGTTCATCACGCTGGACTGCCATGACGGCATCCCGGTCAAGCCTGATCTGGACGGAGTGATTGACGAGGACGATGCGCTGATCATTACGAATAAATGTTTAGAGAGAGGCGCGCGCATCACCCGCGTCCTGTCGGAGCGTCATAAGGGTAAGAACGGTTTTGACGTACACCAGATCGTCTGCACCTACTATGAAGCGCTGGGCTGTGATGATGACGCGTACATGGCGGCGAGGGCGATGCAGTTCTTTGTGCCAGGCATTCCCCAGGTGTACTATGTAGGGATGCTGGCAGGCAGAAACGATCTCGGGAGAGCGGACCGGACTGGCGACAGCAGGGAGATGAACCGCCACAACTACACGCTGGAGGAGGTCGATACGGCGGTAAAAACAGAAGTGGTTCAGAGACTGATGGCGCTGGCGCGGTTCCGCAACAGCCATCCGGCGTTTAACGGTACCTTTGAGACGGTTGCATGCCCGGAGGACCAGGTATGTTTAAAGTGGAATCTGGGAGAGGATTCGTGCACCTTGCATGTGGATCTTGGCAGCTGTAAATCCGAGATCGTATCGGTGCTGGGCGGCAGGGAAGAGAAGATTGCGGTTTGAGTCCGCCGTTCCGGTTCCTGTAAGGAACTGTAAAAAAGCGAAGTTGTGTGTACATTTTTGATATTGTGAAAACCCGCGGCATCCTGTATACTGGAAGGGGAAATCAGGTAATTGCGAAACGCAGTTCCTATGGAAGCGTCATTATGCAAATTGTATCTTCCAAGGCAGGCATGCCTTCGCTCCGTTCTCACCGCAGCGGCGCATAAGATGCCAAAATACGGCATCTAAGAAGGCTCTGCTTTTGGATTAGACAATCCAACTGGATGGATGAACAGAAAAACGAACCCACAGAACGGAGGAGCGATACCATATATGCGCATGGATACAGTAATCTTTGATATGGACGGCACATTGATCGACACGGAAAAATATTACCGCATTTTCTGGCCCATGGCCCTTCGGGAATTCGGATATGAGATGACGGACGAGCAGGCGCTGTCCATGCGGAGCCTGGGACGGCCCTTTGCCCCGGCCCGGCTGAAGGAGATGTTTGGCCCGGAGCTGGACTATCGGGCGGTGAGGGAGCGGCGCAGGGAACTGATGGAGGAGCGGCTTGACAGGGAGGGCATAGAGCTGAAGCCAGGGGCTTTGGAACTGCTGGCCTGGTTACGGGACCATGGCGTTCAAAGGGCCATTGCCACGGCCACGGATCTGCAGCGTACGGAAAAATATCTGGGAGGACTGGGTATCCGGGATTATTTTGACCAGGTGATATCCGCCGTCATGGTACAAGAGGGGAAGCCTTCGCCGGATATTTATCTGTATGCCTGCGGGCAGCTTGGCAGGCATCCCGGGGAATGTATGGCGGTGGAGGATTCCCCCAACGGGGTGCTGAGCGCCGCCAGGGCGGGCTGCAAAGTGGTGATGGTGCCGGACCAGACCGATGCGGAGCCGGAACTGGAAAGACTTCTATACGCTAAAGTAAATAGACTGGACGAGATCATCGGGTTGCTGTGACAGCCCGATTTTTCTGCCTTTTTGAGGCCAAACGGCTATTGCATTTCCCCAACCACTGTGATATTATTTTAACGATGGCGGTTGGGGCGGCGCGCTGCCCGCCGCAGGGAAAGAAAAAAGAAATGGGATTGCGGCCGGAGCGGCTTGGTGAGAATGCTGCTCCCGGAGCGGAAAGGCCGCAGGAAAGGAAGCGTACATGAGATTCGATGATATTATCGAAAAGGTAAACCAATGCAGTATGAAGAAGATGTCCGTGGCGGCGGCCCAGGATGAGGCGGTGCTGCACGCAGTCTGGGAGGCCAGGAAAAGGGGCATTGCGGATGCCGTTCTGGTGGGTGATGAGGCCCAGATCCGCGCCATTGCCGCAGAGATGAACATGGATCTGGAAGGCTTTGAGATTATCGACGAGCCGGATATGACCCAGGCGGCGCTGAAGGCGGTGAAGCTGGCCCATGAGGGTGTGGTAGACATGTATATGAAGGGTCTGGTAGACACCAAAAATTTCCTGAAGAGCGTGTTGGATAAGGAAGTGGGCCTGCGCACCGGCAATCCTCTCTCTCATGTGGCCGTGTTTGAGGTGCCGGGTATCGAGCAGCTGCTGTTCCTGACGGACGTGGCCTTTATCACCTATCCTACCCTGGAGGACAAAGTCAACATTATCAATAATACAGTGCCCGTGGCCAGAGCCTGCGGCGTTTCCTGCCCCAAGGTGGCTCCCCTGGCGGCGGTGGAGGTGGTGAATCCCAAGATGCCCGTCACTGTGGACGCCGCGGAGCTGACCCGTATGTGCGAGGCGGGGGAGATCACCGGCTGCATTGTGGACGGTCCCCTCTCCCTGGATCTGGCCATTGATCCTGAGGCGGCAAAGCACAAGGGCGCTACGGACCGCAGGATCCAGGGCGACGCCGATATCCTGCTGTTCTCGGATATCCATGCGGGCAACAATGTATATAAGACCATTGTACATATGACCAAGGCGGAAAACGGCTGTATCCTGACCGGCACCAAAGTGCCTGTGATCCTGACCAGCCGCTCCGACACCTTTGAGACCAAAGTGAACTCCATTGCCCTGGCAGCAGTGGTGGCGGAGGAGATGGCCAAGGGAGTATAAATGGCTGTGTGGTCCGGACAGAGGAAAGACAAAGTAAAAGAAGCAGAGGGCAGTCAGGAGACTGCGGAACTCTAAAAAGGAGGAATAAAAATGTCTGTAAAGAGTTTAATTATCAACCCTGGTTCCACCTCCACCAAGATTGGTGTGTTTGAAGACGAGAAACTGTTATTTGAGGAGACTCTGAGGCATTCCACGGAGGAGATCAGTCAGTATGCCGCCATCGTGGACCAGAAGGATTTCCGCAAGAAGATTATTACCGATCTGCTGGAGGAAAAGCAGTTTGACATAAAGTCCCTGAACGTGGTGGTGGGACGGGGCGGCATGCTTAAGCCCATCCCCGGCGGCACTTACGCCGTGACAGATGCGCTGCTGGCGGATCTGAAGGAGGGCGTGCAGGGACAGCATGCTTCCAACTTAGGCGGTATCCTGGCCAGGGAAATCGGCGATTCCATCGGCGTTCCCTCCTACATTGTGGATCCCGTGGTGGTGGATGAGCTGATGCCCATCGCCAGATACTCCGGCGTACCCGAGCTGCCCCGCACCAGCGTGTTCCATGCGCTGAATCAGAAGGCGGTAGCCAAGAGATACGCAAAAGAGATCGGCAAGGCCTATGAGTCTTTGCGTCTGATTGTGGTACATATGGGAGGCGGCGTGTCCGTAGGCGCCCATGAGTATGGCATGGTGGTGGATGTGTTCAACGCTTTGGACGGCGACGGCGCATTCTCCCCGGAGCGTGCGGGGGCAGTGCCCAGCGGCGCGCTGATCAAGATGTGCTTCAGCGGCCAGTATACCGAGAAGGAAGTGTACAGCAAGATCGTGGGCAAGGGCGGTTTCAACGCCTATCTGGGCACCAATGACATGCGGGAAGTGACCAGGCGCGCCAACGAAGGGGACAGAGAGGCAGCCAAGGCCAAGGAGGCCTTCCTGTTACAGGTGTCCAAGAATATCGGTTCCATGGCCTGTGTGCTGAGCGGCAAGGTGGATCAGATCATTCTCACCGGCGGGATCGCTTATGGCGCGGATGTCTGCGAGTCCCTGAAGGAGAGGACGGGATGGATTGCCCCCGTGACCGTATATCCCGGCGAGGATGAACTGCTGGCGCTGGCCCAGGGTGCGCTCCGGGTATTGAGCGGCGAAGAGCAGGTTATGAATTATTAATCCCATGTGTCAGGAACGAATATAGAGGACTGTAACGGAAATAGTCTATTAATTCGAAAAGCCTGTATATAGGAAAAATCAGTAGGATAGAAAAAGTCAGTAAGATAGGAAAAGTCAGTAAGATAGGAAAAGCCTGTATATAGAAAAAGTCAGTAAGATAGAAAAAGTCAGTAACATAGCAAAGCCAGTAATATAAAGAGCCTGTCTCCCGTAAAAGCGGAGACAGGTTTTTTGAATGAGGATCCATGTGCCGGTCAGGAGGCGTCCGGGTTTTTGCGGTATTCCCTGGGGGAGCGCCCATATACCTTTCGAAACAGATCCTTGAAGTAATTTCCGTCGTTGAAACCGCATTCCAGGGCAATGTCCGTGATGGTGTTGTTGGTGGTGAGCAGGGCGGTCTGGGCGTGCTTAAGCCGCACATAGTTCAGGTATTCTTTGAATCCCATGCCCGTTACCAGCTTGAATTTTTTGCTGAAATAGGTGGGGCTTAAGGAGGCCACTTCCGCAGCGTCCTCCAGGGTGATGGGCCGTTGGAAATTCTGGTAGATATAACGGGTGGCCTGCTGGATGTCCGCGTCCCGCACATTAATCAATTCCGGTTCCGGCTGGTGCATCACGGAATGCCTGGCCAGGAACAGCAGGAGCTGCTGGAGGTAGCAGGTGGTGAAATCGGGGGAGTATTCGTCCAGCCCCGCAGTCTCGGACAACATGCGGGAGAGCAGGTCAAAATATTCCTCCAGGTACAGGCTGGGAATGCTGCCCATGAAGGAGGGAGCGCTTCCCACCACGTCCCGGTAGAGAAAGGATTTCTTGAACAAAATATCCACCATCTCGCAGTTGATGCCGGGATAATACCGGGAGTGATGCAGTTCGCCGGGGGTGACGAACACCAGATCCCCCTTTTCCAGTTCGTAAACCTGATCGCGGAGCAGGAAGCGGCATTTGCCGGAGAGCAGGCAGAAGATCTCGTAGAAGCCATGATAGTGGTCCGGCTGCAGGGGAGAATCCTCTCCCCGCAGTCCTTTGTAGATGATGATGCTGTCGATATCGGGCCGTCCGCTGCATACAAATGTTGTCATAACTTCCTCTTTCCTTTTGGCCGAAAGGGCCGGACTTCCTGTGGAAGCCTGGCCCTTTGTAAGATGCTCTGAATCCCTTACAGCGGGAACTTAAAGTATCTTTTTGCGTTGTTGTAGGAGATATCCGTGACGATTTCAGACAGGATATCCATATCTGCCGGGAACTCCCCGTTCTCCACCCAGCCGCCGATCAGGTTGCACAGGATCCGGCGGAAATATTCATGCCTGGTGTAGGAGAGGAAGCTGCGGGAGTCCGTGAGCATTCCCACGAAGCCGGACAGGTTGCCCAGGTTGGCCAGGGAGACCATCTGATCCTGCATGCCGGTTTTGTGATCATTGAACCACCAGGCGCTGCCCTGCTGGATCTTGGCTACGGCGGTGCTGTCCTGGAAGCATCCCAGGATGGAACCGATGGCCTGATTGTCGTTGGGATTCAGGCTGTACAGGATGGTTCTGGGCAGCGCGTCGTCCCGAATCAGCGCATCCAGGAGATCCGCCATCTGGGAGGAAGGAGCATAATTGTTGATACAGTCGTAGCCG
This sequence comes from Lachnospiraceae bacterium, assembly GCA_022797535.1. Classification (GTDB taxonomy): domain Bacteria; phylum Bacillota; class Clostridia; order Lachnospirales; family Lachnospiraceae; genus Acetatifactor. Next base: position 13,624 of record JAAWKU010000028.1, read on the forward strand.
GTGTCAGGCCCCAGCTTTTCGTACATCAGAGAGTTGTTGTCCCTTTTACAGCCGTAGTGCAGCTGCATGGCCCAGTCAAGCCGGGCATATTCCTTCCCCGCGAACAGCATGAAGGCCGTCTTGAACTTCAGTTCTTCCTCCTTGGTGGGAGTCATGTGGTTCAGGCGTTTCAGAAAGATCTCTTCAATCTCGTCGTCGGTGGCGGGGCAGTACATCACATACTCCAGGGCATGATCGGACACGTTGCAGCCCATGGAGGCGAAATATGCCATACGCTCCCGCAGGGCGTCCTTGAGCTGCGCAAAGGTGACGATCTCACTTCTGCCCACTACGGCGGCCAGCTTATCCAGGTAGTCCAGATAATCGGGCTTCTCGATGTTCATGGCTTTGTCGGGTCTCCAGGCAGGAAGCACTTTCACATCGAAGCTGTCGTCCTCAGCGATCTTTTTATGCCATTCCAGGGAATCCACAGGGTCGTCCGTGGTGCAGATCAGGGTCACATGGCTCTGGCGGATCAGGTTGCGCACGCTCATGGAAGGCTCCTGCAGTCTGGCATTGCACAGATTCCACACCTCGTCGGCGGTCTTGGAACTCAGCACTCCCTGATAGTTGAAATATCTCTGCAATTCCAGATGGCTCCAGTGGAACAGGGGATTGCCGATGGCCTTGCCCAGGCATTCCGCCCACTTACAGAACTTTTCATAGTCGGAGGCATCCCCGGTGATGTATTTTTCCTCCACGCCGCAGGAACGCATAAAGCGCCACTTGTAGTGGTCGCCGCCCAGCCACACCTGGGTGATATTCTCAAATTGCCGGTCCTCGGCTATCTCCCTGGGATTGATGTGGCAGTGGTAGTCCAGTACAGGCGTGTTCTCGGCGTAGTCATGGAACAGCTTCCTGGCGGTCTCCGTCTCCAGTAAAAAATCCTTGTCCATAAAACCTTTCATGATTCTTCCCTCCATATTCTTTAATTATGTGTATTTTTATGAACTGTCTGCGTTATGCTGTCCGGACTATTTCTGGCAGTCCCGACTACTGGCCAGAGTGGTTCCCCGGTGTATCACTTCCCCGGAGAAAACGGTCTGCTTCGGCATCTCCTTGCCTCCCAGCACGCCCATCAGCGTAAGGATCAGGTGCTGGCACAGAGTTTCCAGCTTGTTGTCGATGCTGGACATCTCAGGCTCGCAGCAATGGGCCAGCAGGGAATTGTTGTAGCCGATGACACACAGGTCCCCCGGTATGGAAAGCCCCGCGTTCCGGGCGAAGCGGACGGCTCCCACGGCCAGGCAGTCGTCAGAGGCGATGACGCCGTGAAAATGCAGTCCTTTCTGATGGAGTTTCATCAGATGGTCCGCCATGGCGTGAATATCCTCATGAGATCCCTGGTAGAACTGGATCAGGTTATTGCTCCGAAGCAACTTCTGGGATTCCATGGCGCTGCGATAGCCGGCCATCTTTTTCTTGCTGCTGTAGGAAGTGGAATTGGTAAAATACAGAATATCCTCCACGCCGGCCTGAATCAACTGCAGAGTGGCCTCATAGACGGAGGAAAAATCGTCCGACAGGATGCTGTACACATTGGGCGCTTCCAGCGCGGCGTTCAGCAGCATCACCGGCACTTGGGAGGCGGCGTCCAGGATGTATCGGTTCTCCGTGTCTTTGTCGTAGACAAAATTGGAACCCACCAGGATTATACCGTCCACCTTCTTGGTAATCAGCAGGTTCATACAGCTTTTTTTATTCTCCAGGTCATAGCCGGTACAGCAAAGGATACTGTCGTAGCCGTTGCCCCGCAGCTTCTGCTCAATATAATAGATGGCCTTGGCCAGATACAGGTCGGAGGAATCGGCGCACATGATCCCGATGGTCTTCATGGTGTTGAGGCCCAGACCCCTGGCAAAAGCGTTGGGGGTGTATTCACATTGGTTGATGACATCCAGTACTTTCTGCTTGGTCTTTTCGCTGACATTGTTGCTGCCGTTGAGCACTCTGGACACAGTGGCGATGGAAACGCCTGCTTTTTCGGAGATATCATATATTGTCATATAAACATACCCCTAATGGTGAAAAGGTGAAAAAATGTTTGTAAGCGGTTACAGTTTTTACTTCATTTTGAATTATAACGAATCTCGAAAATTTTTTCAAGAACTATTTTTATCTTCTTGACGAATGAGGGGTTTGGAAGTAAAATTGAAAATGTAAGTACTTACATAAAAATGACTTTGTGGGTACGGGATTTTCGGAAAAAAAGGATGTAACAGTCCGGCGCAGTTCCCCGTTTATCCGAAAGGCGGCGCGGGAAGGAATCAGCCCTGGCCGGGGAAAGGGAACTGGGGGCGGAAGAAGCTGAGGACAGCAGAAAAGAGGAGGCGTTATGGAAGCATTAAACAAGAGCATGACCGGTAAGAAAGACAGACCTGTCAAGGTGGTACAGTTTGGGGAGGGGAATTTCCTGCGGGCATTTGTGGACTACATGATCGACATTGCCAACGAGCAGGGCAGATTCGACGGAGATATCGTGCTGATCAAGCCCATTGACTTTGGCAATCTGGAGCTGTTTCACAGGCAGGACTGTCAGTATACCGTGTCTCTGCGGGGGAATGTGGACGGTGAGGCCAGAATTATCAACCGGGTGGTGACCAGCGTGGCCGACGCAGTGGACGCCATTCATGAGTACGACAAGTATATGGGCCTGGCTGAGATTGACACCCTCCGCTTTGTGGTGTCCAACACCACCGAGGCCGGGATTGTCTACGATGCGGAGGATCAGTTTGAACTGAATCCCCCCAGAAGTTTTCCTGGCAAGCTGACCAAGTTTTTATATCACAGGTTCGAGACTTTCCAGGGCGATCCCTCCAAGGGCCTGGTGATGCTGCCTGTGGAACTCATCGATGACAACGGCGTTATGCTGAAAAAATGTGTAATGGGGCAGATTGCCAACTGGGGCCTGCCCGACGAGTTTAAGAACTGGGTGGAGGAGGCCTGCGTTTTCACGTCCACTCTGGTGGACCGCATCGTCACCGGCTATCCCCGGGCCACGGAGCGGGAGGAGTGGGAGAAGCTGGGCTATGAGGACCGGATTATGGTGACAGGCGAGCCCTTTGCTCTGTGGGTCATCGAGTCGGACAAGGATATCAGCGGAGAATTCGACCTGCCCGGCGCCGGTCTGCCCGTGGTATTCACCGACGACCACCACCCCTATAAGCAGCGGAAAGTGCGCATCCTGAACGGGGCCCACACTTCCTTTGTGCTGGCGTCCTGGCTGTGCGGCAATAATATTGTGCGGGAATCCATGGAGGATAAGGATGTCCGTGACTTTATGAACAAGACCATTTTTGAGGAGGTGATTCCCACTCTGACCCTGCCGGAGGAGGAACTGAAGGCCTTTGCGGGAGAGGTGGTAAATCGCTTCAACAATCCCTATGTGGATCATGCGCTGCTGGCCATTTCCCTGAACTCCGTGTCCAAGTGGAGGGCCAGATGTCTGCCCAGCCTGCTGGGTTATGTGGATAAGTTCGGAAGGCTTCCGGCCCACATGACCTTTTCCATCGCCGCTTTGATGGCTTTCTACTGCGGCGACGAGATTAAGGATGGCGCGCTGGTGGGCAGCCGCGGCGGCGAGGCCTATCTGGTTAAGGACGATATGCCGGTGCTGGAGTTCTTCAGGGACAACTGCCGGAACGATACCCGCAGCTTTGTTACCGCTTATCTGGGCAGAGAGGACTTCCACGGGCAGGACTTAAATCAGGTTCCGGGACTGACGGAGGCAGTGTCGGCGTATCTGGATGACATCAAGGAAAATGGAATGAGGGCGGCAGTATGCAGAATTTCATAAAAATCAATGACAACGACAATGTGGTGGTGGCCCTGAGCGCCATCCCCCAGGGGGAGGCCGTCACGGTGGAGGTATCCGGCCAGGAGCGCCGGGTCACTGCCCGGGAGGAGATTCCCGCCGGGCATAAAATGGCGGTGTGCGATATTCCGGCGGGCGGAGAAGTCCTCAAGTATGGCTACCGTATCGGCAACGCCAAGGAAGAGATATCCGCAGGGGCCTGGGTCCATACCCATAATGTGGGCACGGCGCTGGGAGATCTGCTGGAGTACAGCTATGAGCCGGTGGCGGCGGTGATGAGCGCCGGGTCAGAGCCAGGCGCGGGTGCAGAGATGAGCGCCGGGTCAGAGCCAGGCTCCGGGACGGAGGCAGGGCAGGCCGCGCCGAAGTCCGGCGGGGCGCAGAACGTGACCTTTATGGGTTTCAACCGCCCGGACGGCAAGGTGGGGGTGCGCAATGAGATCTGGATCATCCCCACGGTGGGCTGTGTCAACAATGTAGCCACAGCCATTGCCAGGCAGGCAGGCGCCTTTGTCAGAGGTACGGTGGAGGAGGTTATCGCCTTTCCCCATCCTTACGGCTGCTCTCAGATGGGAGAGGATCAGGAGTACACCCGCACTATTCTGGCGGACCTGATCAACCATCCCAACGCAGGCGGTGTGCTGGTGCTGGGGCTGGGCTGCGAGAACAGCAATATAGGCGAATTGATGCCCTATATCGGAGACTATGACGAGAACAGAGTGAAATTCCTGGTGGCCCAGGAATGTGAGGATGAGATCGCGGAGGCAGTGGAGATCATCAGGGGCCTGATCGACTATGTGGCGGGATTTGAGAGGGAGCCTGTCAGCGTGGAAAAGCTGGTGGTGGGTATGAAGTGCGGGGGAAGCGACGGCCTGTCCGGCATCACCGCCAATCCGCTGGTGGGACGTTTTTCCGACATACTGATCTCTCGGGGCGGAACCACGATCCTCACGGAAGTGCCGGAGATGTTCGGCGCGGAGACCATTTTGATGAACCGCTGCGCCAATGAGGAGTTGTTTCACAAGACCGTGGATCTGATCAACGATTTTAAACAGTATTTCAAGAGCCACAACCAGACCATCTACGAGAATCCCTCCCCGGGCAACAAGAAGGGCGGCATCTCTACGCTGGAGGACAAATCCCTGGGCTGTACCCAGAAATCCGGCAGCGCCCTGGTGAAGGGTGTGCTGCAGTACGGCGAACGGGTGCAGACCCCGGGGCTGAACCTGCTCAGCGCTCCCGGCAACGATCTGGTGGCCTCCACCGCCCTGGCGGCTGCCGGAGCCCATATCGTGCTGTTTACCACAGGCCGGGGCACGCCTTTCGCTTCACCGGTGCCCACGGTGAAGATCTCTACCAACTCAGGGCTGGCCGGCAGGAAGGCCAACTGGATTGACTTTGACGCCGGGGTATTGGTGGAGGATGACAGGTCTATGGCGGAAGAAGCCCGGAATCTGTTTGACTATGTGGTGGAGGTGGCCTCCGGCAGGCAGGTGTGCAGCGAGGCGGCGGGCTTCCACGATATGGCCATTTTTAAGCAGGGGGTCACCCTGTAAGGGAATATGCCTGCGGCGTATGCGGAAATCGCCCAGGGCGAGGCGGGCACATCCGGACAGAAATGGTTTCGGGTGTGCTCACCGTGGTTATGGGGGATGGAGGTTTCCGCAAGGGTATCGGAACCGGGAACCCCGGCGGTATCAAAGCAGAGGAGGAGCAAAGACCATGAGAGAAGAATGGGAGCAGGCCCTGGAGCAGGTGCGACAGGGCCGGGTGGCGGAAACAGCGGAAGTGGTGGAACGGATCAAGGCGCTGCCCCGGGATCAGGACGGGGTGTTTGATCTGAGTGGCACGGAAGGGAACCACCATGATATACAGGAGGCCAGAAGAGTCCTGTATCCCGTATATGCGGCCTACGAGACAAACTGCAATAAAAAGGAGGGTTATCCCGATATTCTGGGGCAGATGCGGGTCATGGACGCCCGGCTTCAGGAGCGGTATGACATGCTGGAGGCAGCTGTGTATATGGACTCGGTCTTGAGAACGCTTCTGTGTTTCAGTCAGGAAGTCTATGAATATTACCGGGAGTTGATGGATCTGTACAGAAAGAATGCCAGACGCTTTATCCGGGAGTTTTATGGAGAGGGGAAAATCACGCCGGGGGCGGTTCCTGCCAGGCCCGGGGAGGCGCTGTTTGCAGAGGGCCTGATGCTGGCATGCAGGGAGCATATTCTGCTGGAGGATAAATATGAAGTGTATTATGGGTTCATGGAATCTCCCGAAAAGGGTTAGAGCGTGTTTAAATAGTCATTCCTTCCATTTGCCGGGGGAAACTGTGTTCCCGCAAGTTTCTTTCCGTTAGATGTCCCAGGGTGAATTTTCGGTATGCAAGGCGGCTGAACGAGGCGATATAGTGACGTCTTTGCGTGAAGCCAACGCGGCAGTCAGCAGGAAGAGAACAGATACGTGGGTACACCGGCTTTTGAGCAGGAAGAGGACAGATACGTGGGTACACCGGCTTTTGAGCAGGAAGAGGACAGATCCGTGGGTACACTGGCTTTTGAAAAGGACAGGAAACGGAAACAACAGGAGGAAATCATGGAGATCAAGATAGTAATGTGCACAGCCAGAAGCGCCACTCTGGAAATTGCGGATGGTGGCAGGCATTTTACCCGGCGTCCTTACCGGGTGGTGGTGAACGGCCGGGAGGCCATGACTACGGAGAAAACCATCACCAGCCTGTTTGGCCTGAAGCCCCAGACCCGGTATGTGGTGGAGATATACGATGGGCAGCAACAGGTGGGAACCACGGAATTTACCACGGAATATGAGTTTGTGACCCTGGATGTGACCCGGTTCGGCGCCAGGGGGGACGGGGTGTCGGACGATACCCAATTTATCCAGGCAGCCATCATGGCCTGCCCGGAACATGGCCGGGTCTACATACCCGCGGGAACCTATCAGATCACCAGTCTGTTCCTGAAGAGTCATATCCGGCTGGAACTGGCGGAGGGAGCGGAACTGAGAGCCTTCACGGAACGGGAAAAGTTCCCCATATTTCCGGCCATGCTGGAGAGCTGGGACGAACAGGACGAGTACAATCTGGGCACATGGGAAGGGAATCCCCTGCCCATGTTCACTGGCATTATATGCGGTGTCCAGGTGGAGGATGTGGTGATCTATGGCCGGGGCGTCATCAACGGCAATGCTTCTAAGGAGAATTGGTGGGACAATCCCAAGGTCATGCGGGGGGCGTTCCGGCCCAGGCTGTTCTTCATCAGCCATTGCCGGGGCATCGTCCTGCAGGGTCTGAAGTTCTGCAATTCTCCTTCATGGACTCTGCACCCGTATTTCAGCAGGGAGCTTCGCTTCCTGGATCTGGCGGTGGAGAATCCGGCGGACTCTCCCAACACGGACGGTCTGGATCCCGAATCCTGCCGGGATGTGGAGATTCTGGGGGTGCGCTTTTCCCTGGGGGATGACTGCATTGCCGTCAAGTCCGGCAAGATCTATATGGGCAGGAAATATAAGACCCCCTCGGAGAATATTCATATCCGCCAGTGCCTGATGGAAAACGGCCACGGGGCGGTGACGCTGGGCAGCGAGATGGCGGGAGGTGTGGTGAATCTCACGGTGGAGGACTGCGTTTTCCGGCATACGGATCGGGGGCTTCGGATCAAGACCCGGCGGGGCCGGGGCCGGGACGCGGTGCTGGACAATATTACGTTCCGCAACCTGACTTTGGATCATGTGATGACGCCGCTGGTCATAAATGCTTTTTATTTCTGCGATCCTGACGGCAAGACCCGGTATGTGCAGTCCCGGGAGCCTTACCCGGTGGACGAGAGGACGCCTGTGATCGGCAGGCTGACCTTTGAGAATATGGAATGCGCCAACTGTCATGTGGCGGCGGCTTATTTTGACGGCCTGCCGGAACAGAAGATTCAGGAGATCGTGATGAAGGATATCTCCGTCGGCTACGCAGAGAACCCCAAATGCGATGTGCCCGCCATGTCCGAGGGTGTGGAGAAGAGCAGCAGGCGGGGGATGTTTATCCGCAACGTGAAGCATCTGGTGCTGGAGCGCGTGACCGTCCGCGGCCAGGAGGGCGAGGCACTGGAGACAGAGGGCGTGGATAATGTGGAAGTGAGGCCGTAAGGGACATGCGGAACTGGAAACAGTGGTACTCTAATCAGGAGGAAAATGAAATGCAGTTAGGAATCCGTCTACATGACACAAAGGAACTCCCTTTTGAAGAACGCATTGCGGATGTGCATGCCCTGGGATTTGCCTGCGGGCACCTGGCCCTGTCCAAGGTGATCAGGGAATTCTCCACCGCCGATGAGGCTCTGACGCCGGGACTTGCCATGTACATTAAAAATGTGTTTGCCCGCAATCAGGTGGATATCGCCGTACTGGGCTGTTATCTGAACCTGGCCAATCCCAATCAGGAGCAGCTTAAGAAAGCCATGAACCGATACATGGCCCATGTGCGCTTCGCGTCCTGGCTGGGCTGCGGCGTGGTGGGCACGGAGACCGGCGCGCCCAACGAAACTTACAGCTATGTGCCGGAATGCCATGGAGAGGAAGCGCTGCGGACCTTCATCGGCAATCTGCGCCCCATTGTGAAATATGCGGAGCAGATGGGAGTGGTGATGGCCATCGAGCCGGTGTGGCGGCACATCGTATCTAATCCCGGGAGGGCCAGAAGGGTGTTGGACGAGATCGCCTCCCCCAATCTGCAAATCATCCTGGATCCCGTCAATCTGCTGGATATCTCCAATTATCAGGATCAGGAGGCCATCGTGGAGGAGGCCATAGACATTCTGGGGCCGGATGTGGCCATGGTGCATCTGAAAGACTTTATGCCGGTGGAGGGCAAACTGGAAGCCATGGCCTGCGGGCTGGGCCGGATGAAATACCAGACCGTGCTGAAGTTTATCAAGGAGCGCAAGCCCTGGGTCCATGTGACATTGGAAAATACCAAACCGGAAAACAACCGGCAGACCAGGGATTATATTCTGGAACTGTATCGGAATGTGTGAGAATAGATCCAGAGCAAAAAGAGAGGGTGTCGCTAGATCGTCAAATGAGATGATCCAGCGGCCCCCTCTTTTTGAAATGAGCATGTGGATATGAGAGCGTTTAAGGTAATCCGGGAACAAAAGGATCGCATGGTCAACAGGGTCAGGATTCCTTATATATGGGAAATCATTCGAAAGATTTACATCGGGGCAGGCTTTCTTTGCGGGAAAACTGCGGAAACTCAATATATTTCATATGGATTTAAGGCCGTTTTTATGTTATGATTAGAAACACGTCTGTACATAAACAACGGGTTTCCCAACAGGATGCAGGTCTGCAGACAGTACATTAGTGTGCAGACACTGGCAGGGGAAGCGGAAACAGCCGAATCAGGTCATTGGAGCTGCAGATGATATGGGAACATGGCTGGGGCCTGGGATAGAGAGGAATGGGACATGGAAGAATTGCGTTTTATCATGCAGTATATCAAAAGGCATAAATGGCACTATGCCGCGGGCATTGTCACCCTGTTTGTGGTGGATTTTGCGAATCTGTACATACCCAGGATCACGGGGGCGGTCACGGACGGCCTGACAGATCATACCCTGGATTGGAACGGGGTAAAGAACTGCCTGTTGGGACTGCTTCTGCTGGGGCTGACTCTGGCTGTGGGCCGCTTTCTATGGAGGTATTTTCTGTTTGGATCCGCCAGAAAGATCGAGAAGGAACTGCGCAATGACATGTTTGCCCATCTGGAAAAGATGAGCGTGGACTACTTTAATGAGAACAAAACCGGTGATCTGATGACCCGTTTTACCAGCGACTTAAACGCCATCCGCATGGCCATCGGCATGGCGGTGATCTCCGCTTTTGACGCCACGGTGATGACGGTGATGGTGATCGGGCAGATGATGGTGTATGTGAATGTGAAGTTGACGCTGCTGGCGCTGATTCCCATGGTGGTGATCTGCGGGGGCACCATTTACTATGGAAAAGTAATCCATGCCAGATATATGGAACGCCAGGAGGCGGTGTCGGATCTGACGGACTATGTACAGGAGAGTTTTTCAGGGATCCGGGTGATCAAGGCATTTGTCAGGGAACAGGCCCAGCTGAAAGCCTTTACCAAAGCGAATGAGAAAACCCGGGAGAAGAATCTGAGCCTGGTGCGGCTGCAGGCTGTGGTCATGCCCCTTCTGGAGGTATTTATCGGCATCAGCAGCCTGGTAACTCTGATTTACGGCGGCTATCTGGCCATCGTGGGGGAGATCACCCTGGGGCGCTTTGTGGCCTTCCATCAGTATGTGAATATGCTGGTATGGCCCATGCTGGCCTGCGGAGAAGCCATCAACACATTTGCCCAGGGCGGCGCGTCCATCAGGCGGGTGCGGGCCGTCATGGAGGAGGAGCCCGGGGTGCGGGATCTGCTTCCGGAGGAGCCGGCGGCTTCCGGGCAGCAGGGAGCCGGCAGGGGAAAGTCCGCCGCCCTGGCCAAGGATCGTCTGGAAGCGGAAACCCGGCGGGGCAAGCAGTCGACCCTGACGGGACAGATCACATTTTCCCATCTGACTTATACCCACAGGGGGGCGCTCCAGCCGGATCTGCGGGACGTCTGCCTGGAGATTCCGGCAGGCACTACTCTGGCTGTCATCGGGCGCACCGGAAGCGGCAAATCCACGCTGGTCAACCTGATGCTGCGCTTATATAACACGGACCAGGGTATGATCCTGCTGGATGGCAGGGATATAAACAGCATTCCTCTAAAAGAGCTGCGGCGGCAGATCGCCTATGTGCCCCAGGACAATTTTCTGTTTTCCGACACGCTGAAAGCCAATATTGCCTTTGGTGTGGAGGGGCAGGACATGGAACGGATCGTAGCCGCCGCCAAAGCGGCCTGCATCCATGACAGCATCATGGAATTCCCCGACAAGTATGATACCATGGTGGGGGAGCGGGGGGTGACCCTCTCCGGCGGGCAGAAGCAGCGCAGCTCCATTGCCAGGGCGCTGATGAAGGATGCGCCTGTTCTGATCCTGGATGACGCACTTTCCGCAGTGGATACGGATACGGAGGAACAGCTGCTGCGGAACCTGCAGGAGAACCGCAGGGGCAAGACCACGATTCTGATTGCCCACCGCATCTCCACGATCCAGCATGCGGATGTGATTCTGGTGCTGGAGGATGGCAGGGCGGCAGAGGTGGGCGACCATGCCCGGCTCATGGAACAGAGGGGAATCTATTACGAGATGTTTGAGAAGCAGCAGCTGGAGGCGGCCATGGGCGAACAGAGGGCGGCGCTGCACCGGGAATATCAGGACGAGCTTCATCCATCTCGGGAGGAGGCTGGGGATGATATGCCCCCGGCGGGAGTGGAGCAGGAGCCCGGCCGGGCCGTGACGTCCCAGGGACAGGAGATGCCCGGAGAAGGCTCTGAGTCAGAAGAAGGCCCGCTCACACAGCATATCCCGGGGAAGGCCCGGGCAACGGGAAAGGAGGCGGAGTGACATGCGCAGATTATTGACCTATCTGAAGCCTCATAAGTGGATCATGACCGCAGCCACCATACTGGTGCTGTTTATTATCGTGGTGGAATTGTACCGACCCATTATTATCGGAGACGCCATTGACGACTATATCAACGGCTATTATCAGCCTTTCCGGGTGACAGAGGAGGGAGCGGAGGGGGCCGTGCCCTACGGAGACCTGTGGCTGTCCAGAGTGGAACGGCAGAGCGGTCAGCTCCAGGACAGCCTGCCGGAAAGCGGCCGGTCCCCCGGCTACTACCAGCTTTTCCTCTACGGGGAACGCTACTACATGGCGGAGGGACTGAACGCTGAGGAGAGCCTGGCCCTGGCGGAAGGCGGCGCGGAGCTGGTTCAATCCTACGTGGACGCAGGAGCCCCCTGCCTGGACAGGGAGCAGTTAAAAGCGCTGCGCCGCTATGATTTTACGGGGATTCTCCATGCGGCGGGGCTGTATCTGCTTATGATGGCGCTGGGATTTGTGCTGAACGCGGTGGATACCTGGATGCTCCAGAAGATGGGACAGAACATTATCTTTCGCATGAGGGAACAGGTTTTTTCCCATATCCACAGTCTATCTCTGAGTTTCTTCAACACCACGCCTGTGGGAAAGCTGGTGACCCGGGTGAGCAATGACACCGAGGCGGTGAATGAACTGTTTACCACGATTCTGGTGCGGCTCTTTAAAAATGTGGTAAAAATTCTTGGGTATGCGGTGGTGATGCTGTCCATCAGCGTGCGGATGACGCTGGTGTCCTTTGCGCTGCTGCCGGTGGTGGGGGTACTCACCTTTGTGTTCCGTTTTTACTCCCGGAAAGCCTACAAAATCACCCGCAACAAAATCACGGAACTGAACACCTTCCTCTCCGAACATATCTCCGGCATGCGGCTGATTCAGGTGTTTGTACGGGAGCAGGAAAAGTATGAGGCGTTTGAGAATAAGTCCCGGGAACTGTTTCGGGCCAACTGGCGGGAGGTTATGACCTTTGCCATCTTCCGTCCCAGCATTTACTTTCTGTCCATCGTGGCCATGGTGATTGTGATTGGTACGGGCAGTTATTCGGTGCTGGGAGGCAGCCTGTCTCTGGGCACGCTGTTTATCTTTATCACCTATATCAGTTCATTCTTTGAGCCCATTCAGGAACTGGCGGAGCAGTTTGGCACCCTGCAATCCTCCCTGGCTTCTGCGGAAAAGGTATTCTCCATACTGGATGAGAAGCCGCAGATCGTGAACCCGCCCCAGCCTCTGCCCGTGGATATTCAGGGGCACATTGAATTTAAGCATGTGTGGTTTGCCTATGAGAAGGAAGACTATATTTTAAAGGATGTGAGCTTTGTGATTCATCCCGGAGAGAAGGTGGCCTTTGTGGGCGCCACCGGGGCGGGCAAGACTTCCATCCTGAACCTGATCGGCCGGTATTTTGATATCCAGAAGGGAGAAATCTTGATTGACGGTGTGGATATCCGGCAGATCGACAAGGCAAAACTGCGGCGGGCCATCGGACAGGTACAGCAGGACGTGTTCTTGTTTACAGGGGATATCAAGGGCAACATATCTCTGGACAATGAGGCCATCAGCCGGGAGGATGTGATCCGGGCGGCGCAGACAGTCCATGCGGACACCTTTATCGAGAAGATGCCCGGAACCTATGACGCACCGGTGACGGAGCGGGGCAGCACCCTGTCCGCGGGGCAGCGGCAGTTGATTTCCTTTGCCCGCACCCTGGCTTATGAGCCCCGGATCCTGGTGCTGGACGAGGCCACGGCCAATATAGACACTGAGACGGAAAGTCTGATTACCCAGGCCCTGTCCGCGCTGATGCAGAACCGCACCACCATTATGGTGGCTCATCGCCTGTCCACCATTCAGCATGCGGACAAGATCATTGTGCTGCACCACGGCCGGGTCAGAGAGTCCGGCAGCCATCAGGAACTGCTGGCGCAGGAAGGGCTTTATAAGAAGTTGTACGATCTGCAGCTGGTACAGGAATAAAACGCATAAATATCCATATGGAAAAAAAGCGGGAGTTTACGACTTGCGAAATGCGCAATTTGTAAGCTCCCGCTTTTTATATGTATATAATCTCGTTTTATCAAAAATGATGAAATCTGACAAAAATTACCATTAATGTTTCGAAAAACATTGCCAATAACACCCTTGTATGGTAATATATATCTAAAATAGGACTGTTAGAAAACGGTTTTGGTATAGTTTCTATGAAAAAAGTCTTGTACAGGCGATAAGCAGGTGAAAACATTATGAAAATTAATGATTCCTAAATTTTAGATTTCCTAAAAACATAAGACATGCATATGATGGTTGTAAATGGAGGAAGGATATAAATATGAGGTACATAAAAAGAGGAATTGCCATGGTTGTGGCGTTTACTATGGTTCTGGCGTGGTCTGTCAGCACATTGGCGGCAGGAGATGCCAACGACAATCTGGTGGCTGCCAATGCCGGCGCCACCCAGGCGGAGGTAGACAGCGCCCTGACCATCCTGCGGTATGCTCAGGCCGGTCTGACGGAAAAGGAGGAGAGCAATCTTACCGTGGTAATCATCGTGGCGGTGGCCGCAGTAATCATTCTGGGGATTGTGGCGGCCGTGTTTGTGACGCTTTTCGGAGGAAAGAAGAAAAAAGAAGCAGCGGCATCGCCCCGCTCCACTTATCCGGGAGGCGCCCCCATTTGCCAGTTCCACGGCTTTTTTCCAAAACCCGGGCACAGGAAAACAGGAGGGGTGAAGATTTATGCCGGAATATCGGATGTATATGGAGGTGTGACAAACAATTTATCGTCGGGGTCAGAGCGCATTGGTCAAAAGACAGCCAGGGCAGATACACGTATTGGTATATCCCCGATACAAATCCGCCTGAGACAACACACAATCAAGAAGTTGAGATGTGGGCTCACTATTTCAGCTTTACAATGACAGGCAATACAGAGGCGATTAACAGCATGAATGTTTATCTGCCGGGTACCATGAAGCAGTATGATCAAATGCTTAAGGACATGCAGATACAGGTGGAAAAGGAGAACGAGGAAAGTTGAAAAAAATAATAAAGGTAAAAAGCGGCGTATTTATTTTGCTGATGGTATGTCTGTGCGGATGTAAAAATATTTCTGGCGCTGACAGTTCAGATGAAACGGATTTTGAACAAATAACGGAAAAGGAGACAGAGGAACATATGGAATTAACGGTAGAGTATCTATGTGAAAAATTTGGAATTGAAGGGCAGGAATTTACTGATATTGATTTTCAGGATTTTGTCAATCATTTTGGTCTGACCAGGGAAACGATAGACAGGGAAGATGTGTCTTTTCTGCTCTGGCTTTACAGAGAAGAGACGGGGCGGGAACCGATGAAGGATTATGCGGAGATCTGCAAAAGGGAGAACAAAATCACCCCCACAGAGGAAACGCTGTCCAGGCTGGTCACGGTTATTTTTGAACATGCATATGAGGAAGTAATCAGGACCATTGTCATTGATTTTGAAGAGGGGAAGTGCTATAGAGGGAACTACCCGGTTTCTCTGATCGACGACAATACAGAGAGTGCCCCTGTTGGTGAAAACGATAGGGAGCAGATTGTGTGTTTGTTCGAAGAACTGGGGGCATATGACTGGTGGGGAGTAACTTATAACCAGGATTCAGAGGCATTGTCCCAGCGCTTACAGCAGCTGCAGCAGAGTTGGAGTCTGACATTTCTGTACGAGGACGGCAGTATAAGCAGCCTGTGGGGAGTGGAATTGACAGGGGAATATGCGCCGGAAGGACTGGAAAGTTTCATTCAGGCATTGGAGTGTGATATATAATGTGTGGCTGAGATGAAATGCAGGATAAAGGAGGACATCATATGGCTTCAAAAGGAGAATTATACGGTCGCATCAATCTGTACCAGGCCCGCATTAATGAGTGCAGGGAAGAAATCAACAGGGAAAATTAGTTCGGCAATAGCCTTTAAAAGGAAAGGGGCGAGCATAAAAAATGATCAGGGACTTTTCCAAGGATGCAAAAGATGAACTGTTTCAACAGATTGATCAGGTTACTCCTCATGGTTTCTGGGAAAGCCTGGGAGACTGCATTGGCGACTGGGGGTATTATCTACAAAGCTGGGTGGGACTCCTGAGAGTGGACCGGTATTTGAACAATATAAAGGATTATCACCTGAAAATCCTGGATAAGAACAATACTTCCAAGGAGGAAATAGATAAAATATTTGAAGAGATAGCTTACATTGACCACAAGTACTGTAAACCACTGGAATTCCTGCGGGGAGAACTGGAGGATTGCGGGCGGTATACGGATGCGCTGGCAGGAATCATACACTCTGGAAACAGAATGTTTACAAGGGAAATGTGCATAAATTTAAAGATTCAGATACAAAATTCCGGAATAAAGAAATCATTGGAGGATTTAAAGAAGGATATAAATGCCAGCGGCGTCAATGTAAATAGTATGGACAAAGATAAGATGTTAGAGTATATTGTTCTATATGAAATGATCTATCCGGAATACGGGGGCAAAATA
>JAAWKU010000029.1 GCA_022797535.1 Lachnospiraceae bacterium
ATGCGGTGGCATCGTTGACCGACGACAACGCGGCAGATGGAAATTCAGGCAAGTCATTTTGCGAAATGTGAACGATACGGTACACTAGTGTACTGACACGTTTATTTCTGGCGAAATTCCGCAGAATAAATTTTCGCCTGCCGCATTGGCTTCACTCAACGATGCCACCGTATCGCCTCATACAGCCGCCTGGCAGACTGAAAATTTATACTGCGTCAATTGACTGAAAGTAAACAGGTCAGCGCACTGGCATATATGGCTGTTTTAGCATAAAGAATATTTATAGAAAGTGCAATGGAGGAATGGTACTATGATGACGGATGAGGAGTTTTTAAGAATTGCTGGCTACATGAAGAAGCGCTATGGCATCGACCTTGGGCAGAAGAAGGTCATTATGAACGGCAGACTTGAAAACCACATTAAGTCAGGGGGCTGGAGCAGTTTCCACGCCTTTATGAATGACATGGAGAAGGATGGTTCCGGAAAACTGGAGAAGGATCTGGTCAATCTACTGACCACCAACCACACTTACTTCATGAGGGAGTTTGAACATTTTGAGTTTTTTAAAAAAGTAGTGTTGCCGCAGCTTAAGCAGAGTGAACAGCGTTCCAGGGATTTGCGGATCTGGTGCGGCGCGGCTTCTACAGGGGAAGAGCCCTATATGATCGCCATGGTGCTTCAGGATTTTTTTGGCCTGGAAGCCAAATACTGGGATACCAAAGTACTGGCCACGGATATTTCCACCAAGGTGCTGCAGCAGGCAGTGGCCGGTGTCTATGACGAGGAGCATCTGAAGGATCTCCCGGACCAGTGGAAACGGCACTTTTTCAAGAAGACCCCGGAGGGAGCCTACAGGGTAAAGGATGAGTTGAAACAGGAAGTTCTGTTCCGGCAGTTCAACCTGATGTCGCCTTTTCCTTTCAAGAAGCGAATGCACACTATCTTTTTGAGAAATGTTATGATATACTTTGATGAGAGGACGAAGAATGAGCTGCTTCAGAAAGTTTATGACTTTTTGGAGCCCGGCGGCTACCTGTTCATTGGCATGACGGAGACGCTGGACCGGGGCCAGGTTCCCTTTGAACTGGTGCGGCCGTCTATATTCAGGAAATAGGGGGATAAGGGATGTATGCAGCCTATTAAAGTATTAGTCGTTGAGGACTCCATGGTGTTCCGGGAACTGCTGGTACAGAACCTGAACCGGGATCCCGCTATCAGGGTGGTGGCCACGGCGAGGGATCCCTATGAGGCAAGGGACGCCATTATCGCGTATAAGCCGGATGTCATGACCCTGGATGTGGAGCTTCCCAGAATGAACGGCATTGAATTCCTGCGCAAGTTAATGCCCCAGTACCCGTTGCCGGTGGTGGTGATCAGTTCCCTGAGCGACAAGGTGTTTGACGCATTGAACGTGGGGGCGGTGGACTTCGTGGCAAAGCCGGCGGTGTCTTCCAGGGAGCAGCTTGAGGCGTTCATCCAGAACGAACTGTTGGTGAAGATCAAGATCGCTTCCACCGCCAACATCAGCCGGATCAAGCAGAAGGCCATGCAGCAGGAACAGTCGGTGCTTCCTCCCAAGGGCAGCGACCTGGTGGTGGCCATCGGCGCTTCCACCGGCGGTACGGAGGCGATTTTCTCCGTGGTGCAGAACTTCGGGACGGACATTCCCGGCGTGGTGATCGTGCAGCACATGCCGCCCGGTTTCACCAACATGTATGCCAAGAGGCTGGATAACCAGTGCCGGGTGACGGTGAAAGAGGCGGAGACAGGGGATCAGGTAAAGCCCGGGCATGTGCTGATCGCTCCCGGCGGGGATCGGCATATGCGTCTGGTGAAGGTGAACGGCGTCTATCAGGTGGAATGCAAGGCGGGACCCAAGGTAAACGGACATTGTCCCTCTGTGGATGTGTTGTTTGATTCCGTGGCCAGAGTGGCCGGCCCCAGAGCATTGGGCATTATCCTTACAGGAATGGGAGGGGACGGCGCCAAGGGTCTGCTGGAAATGCGCAGAGCCGGAGCCAGGACCATCGGACAGGACGAGTCCACCTGCGTGGTGTACGGGATGCCCAAGGTGGCCTATGACCTGGGGGCCGTGGAATACCAGGAGAAACTGCAGGATGTGGCCAAGAGGGCTTATGCGGTGCTGGGCAGGATGTAAGGTCAAATACAAATTAACGCAATGCTGCAGGCTGGTCTGCGGTGCGCGGGAAAGAGGGTAATATGAAAATTTTATTGGCTGAGGACGATTTTGTCACAAGGAAATTCATGGTGGGATTCCTTTCCAAGTACGGTGAGTGCGACGTTACTGTGGACGGCATGGAGGCAGTGGACGCCTTTATGATGGCGCTGGAGGACGGGGAGCCTTACGATCTGGTGTGTCTGGACATCATGATGCCTGTCATGGACGGCTACCAGGCTCTGATGGGCATACGCAACCTGGAGAAGGACCGGGGGATCGCAGAGGATAAGAGGGCGAAGGTGATCATGACCACGGCTCTCAACGATGAGAAGAACGTGAAGATGGCGTTCGAACTGGGATGTACCATCTATTCGGGCAAACCCATTGACAAAGAGAGATTTGAGCAGGCCATGAAGAAACTGGGCCTGATATAATCTGATAAAATTATACAGGAAAGGAGAAAGTATGGCTGAAGAATTTAACACAGAGGGAATGTTGGACATCTATCTGTTTGAGAACGAGCAGCTTCTGGAGCAGTTGCAGGAAATGGTGTTGGAGCAGAAGGACGCGGATTGTTTTGATCAGGACAGCATCAATGAAATCTTCCGTACCATGCATACTATAAAGGGCTCTTCGGGCATCATGATGTTCGACAACATCACTGCCATTGCCCATAAGCTGGAAGACGTTTTCTTCTATTTGAGAGAGTCCCATCCCGAGCATGTGCCGCACCTTAAACTGGTGGAGCATGTGCTGGAAGTGGCGGATTTCATCACCGAGGAGATGGATAAGATCCGCAACGGCAACACAGCCGATGGGAATCCGGAGAGCATCATCAAAGAGTTGGACACCTTTCTGGAGGCCATCAAGAAGGGGGTGGGGGAGGATGCCCTGATGCCCGAGAACGTGCATGAGGAGCCCAAGCAGTTCTACATAGCCCCCGTGGCCACGGACGCCAGCCGCTTCTACAAAGTATACATCACCTTTTCACCAGAGACGGTTATGGCCAATGTCCATGCCTACAAGGTGGTCTACGCCATGAAGGAGATTGCGGAGGACCTGCTCTACTCTCCGGAGGATATCATTTCCGATGAGTCCAGCGGAGAGACCATTCTGAAGGATGGCTTTAAGATCCTGCTCCAGGCTCAGTGCACGGAAACGGAGATCCGGGATCTGATCGGTGTCGGATATGACATCGAGAAGGTGGATGTCTACGAGTGTAAGGCCGAAGAGTTCCTGCTGGGATTCGACTTTGGCGGGGATCATCCCCCTCAGATTGACCTGGAGTCCAGCGTGGAAGTCATCGAGGCCAATGCGGAGCAGGCAGCGGAGAAGAAACAGGCGGAAAAGACGCCCATGGCTCCCGGCGACTTCGTTATTCAGACCAAGGAGCCCGGCCGCCCCAAGAAGCTGGCAAAGGATAAGCAGAAGGGGGTCAAGGACGCATTCATAAGCGTCAATGTGAATAAGATGGATCAGCTGATGGATCTGATCGGCGAGTTGGTTATAGCGGAGTCTGTGGTACTGCAGAATCCCGACCTGAAGGTGCCGGGTCTGAACCTCTCCAACTTCAACAAGGCGGCAGGGCAGATGTCCAAGATTTCCACGGATCTGCAGAATGTGATCATGTCCATGCGAATGATGCCTCTGACCAACCTGTTCCAGAAAATGAACCGCATTGTGTTCGATGTCTCCCGCAAGCTGGGCAAGGATATTGACTTTGAGATGGTGGGCGAGCATACGGAGGTGGATAAGAACATCATCGAGAATATCTCCGATCCCCTGATGCATCTGGTGCGTAACGCAGTGGATCATGGCATAGAGTCCAATGAAGAGCGCAAGGAGAGCGGCAAGGCCGACAAGGGAAAGGTAACGCTTTCCGCCAAGACCGAGGCCGGCAAGGTGTGGATCAGCGTATCCGACAACGGCAAGGGTCTGGACCGGGTCAAGATTCTGGCAAAGGCCCGGAAGCAGGGACTTTTGGATGAAGGCAAGCTGGACAGCGAGTACTCGGACAAGGAAGTGTTCAAGTTCATCACGCTGCCGGGCTTCTCCACCAACGAGCAGGTGACGGAGTACTCCGGGCGCGGCGTGGGTATGGATGTGGTGGTGCAGAACATCCAGTCCATCGGCGGCACTCTGGAGATCGAGAGCGAGGCGGGCCATGGAACTACCATGACGCTCAAGATTCCTCTTACCCTGGCTATTATTGACGGTATTGTGATGGAGACGGGAACCTCTTCCTTTGTGGTGGAGACCAGTGTTATCAAGCAGTTCGTCAGCGTCAGCGAGAACATGATGATACACGAGCCCAATGGCGACGAGTATATCATGATCCGCGGGGAGTGCTATCCGGTGCTTCGTCTGGGAGAATGGTACGGCCTGAAGGACTACCGCAAGTCGGTGGAGGACGGCATGATGCTGATCTTCGAGGTGGAAGGCAAATCCATATGTCTCTTCGTGGACAGACTGATCGGCGAGCAGGAGATCGTGGTAAAACCCATCCCCTCTTACATCAAGAAAGTAAAAGGCCTGTCCGGCTGTACGCAGTTGGGTGATGGCAGCATCGCGCTGATCCTTGACCCGGTAGGGTTGATAGAATAAACATATGAAAGGGAGGTAGCTGCATGGATGTAAAAAGTGAAGTAAACAGTCTGACAGACGACAGTCAGGTTGCCCGCGACGAGCGCGATGAGCAGAAGGGCAAATACATGACATTCAAGTCGGGGAACGAATACTATGGCTTGAAGATCCAGTACGTCAGCGAGATTATACAGTTCCAGACCATCACGGCGATTCCGGAGACGGCGGATTATATTAAGGGGTTGATCAATCTGCGGGGCAAGATCATCCCCGTCATAGACATCAGTATCCGGTTCAAGCAGGAGCCTGTGGAATACAATGACAGGACCTGTATCATGGTGGTCAATGTACAGAACACGCTGGTGGGCCTGATCATTGAGAAGATTGCAGAGGTGGTGGAGATCCGGGAGGAGAATATTTTGCCGCCCCCCAGCCTGGCCAGGTCAGACAAGGCACAGAACAAGTATGTGTACGGCATCGGAAAGGTAGGAGACTCCGTAAAACTTCTGCTGGATCCCGAAAAGCTGTTGAATGATGAAGAAATGTCGGCTTTGGAGCAGGCGAACAATCTAGAAGCAGAAGAGAGAGAGGTATAACATGATGAAAAACATGAAATTTAAGACAAGGTTAATCATTGGTTTCGTAATTCCCGTGGTACTGACCATAATCAATACCTACTTCGCTATTTCCAGCACTAAGGGCATCCTCAATGCGCCCGATCAGAACCGCTATTATGAAATCGCCGTTATTTTCTATATTTGCGTTGTGGCGGTAGCTATTGCCATCACCGTGATCTATGGCCTGTCGGTGGTCAAGATCATGAAGACTTCTCTGGATCAGCTCTCTGACGCTGCCCAGAGGATCGCCCAGGGCCATGTGGACATTGAGTTGGTTAAGCACAACGACGATGAGTTCGGCGACCTGATCGACGAGTACAAAAAGGTGGTTGACAACATCAAGTATCAGGCGGGGATTGCCGAGGAGGTTTCCAAGGGCAACCTTACCGTGGTGGTGAACCCCAAGTCTGCGGATGACCTGCTGGGTCACTCCCTGAAAAAGCTGGTTGAGGATAACAACCATGTTCTGAGCAGCATCAGCGATGCCGCATATCAGGTGACCATCGGTTCCTCCCAGATGGCCAGCGCAAGCCAGTCTCTGGCACAGGGCTCCACGGAGCAGGCCAGTGCCATCGAAGAGATCACCGCTTCCATCGACGAGGTGGTGGAAAAGACCGTACAGAACGCGGAGCAGGCCAACAAGGCGGCAGAACTGGTAGAAAACGCCATTAAGGATGTGAAGCAGGGCAATAAGCGGATGCATGACATGATGGCTGCCATGCAGGACATCAACAGATCCTCCGAGAGCATTTCCAAGATCATTAAAGTAATCGACGATATTGCGTTCCAGACCAACATCCTTGCTCTGAATGCGGCCGTAGAGGCAGCAAGGGCAGGCGAGGCTGGCAAGGGCTTCGCAGTGGTGGCGGAAGAGGTGAGAAGCCTGGCGGCCAAGAGCGCGGCTGCGGCGGCAGAGACTGCCGAACTGATCGAGGATTCCATCAGCAAGGTAAGCCAGGGTTCCCAGATTGCCGACGAGACGGCAAAGGCCCTGGAGACAATCACCACTGTGGTAAACCAGAGCGAAGTGCTGATCAACAACATTGCCCAGGCCTGCAACTATCAGGCTACCGGCGGCACCCAGATCAAGCAGGCCATCGCCCAGGTATCTCAGGTGGTGCAGACCAACTCCGCAACCAGCGAGCAGTGCGCTTCCGCCAGCGAGGAACTTTCCAATCAGGCAGATCGGATGCGCGAGAAACTTTCCATTTACAACCTGGGAAACAGGAACGCTATGACTCCCACTTCCAGCAGCATCGGCTCCTTCACTGCTTCTCCCAGTGCCAATGAGCAGATCATTTCTCTGGACGGGGACGGCTTCGGAAAGTATTAAGCAGAATATAGACAATAACAGTTCGGCTGTGTGGATAGCTTCACACAGCCGATTTGCGTGATGTGGCATGCGTGCGGAGAAAAAGATTCCCCTGGGGCTTCATATGTGCTATACTGATAGATAATTTGGAGGTCGAAGCAAGTGGAAAATGGAATTACGAAGAGACAGTCCGCAATCCTGCAGGGTGTGGCCATATGGATGATGGTATACCATCATATGTACTCCTTTGTGGTGGAATATGGATCCCTGCTTCCCTTTATGCAGGTTGAGACGGTACAGCAGATCGGCTGGTTCTGCAAGCTGTGTGTGGGAATATTTGCTTTTGTCAGCGGCTACGGCATGTTTTATGTGATGGGCAGGCAGCCCGGGGATCGGTTCTGGGGAAGAATGCTGCAGGAATACCGTTGTGTGCTGGAACGGATTCTGAAGCTGTATGGGAAGCTGTGGCTGGTGCTGCTGATCTATATGGGAATCCTGTTTGGAATATTGGGGCTGCCCTTTGACCCGGCGCAGCTTCCGGGGAATCTGACGGCTCTGAACCCTACCTACAACGGGGCCTGGTGGTATGTGGAGCAGTATGCCAAGATGCTGCTGGTGCTGCCGCTTCTGGATCTGCTGCTTACCCGTTTTACTCAGCCGGGGGAAAGGAAAAGGAAGTGGATCTTCTTTCTGGCGCTGGGCCTGCTGGGAGGAGGCGCGTTGCTGGCAGGGCGGCTTTGGCTGCCGGGACTGTGGGCGCTGGCAGTGGCGGTAAAAGACGGGCTCCGGCTCTCCTTTCTGCTGATCTTCGTGGTGGGATATCTGATAGCCCGCTACAGTCTGTGGCAACGGGTGGACAAGGCTTTGAGGCGCTGGGGGGGGTGGCTGCCCGTATGCCTGTCCGTGATACTGCTGGGCGCTGTCATAGCCCTGCGGGTGGCGCTGGCAACGGACGCAGCCTATGCCAGGCTGGACTTTTTGTTTGCGCCGCTGTTCTCATACGGGGTGCTGACTCTGCTCTCCCAGGCGCCGCCCCTGGGCGCGCTCCTGGCCTGGTGGGGAAAGCAGTCCACCTATATCTGGCTGGTACATGGCTTTTTATACGGGTGGCTGTACTATCTGATCAAGCCCCATGTGCGGCTGGATATCTGGGTATATCTGGCAGTACTTCTGGCTTCGGCGGCCGTATCCCTGCTGCTGCAGGCGCTGACGGACATTTCGGGCCGCCTTGTCCGCAGGCGCTTCCGTGGCGGGCGCAAAGGCGGGGAGAAGAGGGGAGAACTTCCCCAATAGAGAATTACGATAAATTGCAAGGAGGCATTTCATGGCGTCGATCAAGGATGTGGCAGAAAGGGCGGGGGTGGCCATCTCCACCGTGTCCAAGGTGCTGAATCATTATCCCAATATCAGTGAGACAACCAGGCAGAAAGTGAATGAGGCCATTGCCGACCTGGGATTCGTGCCCAACGCCGTGGCGGCGGCGCTTTCCTCCAAACAGGCGGGGCGCATTGCCCTGCTGATTCACCTGAATACCAACACCCAGGCCATAGACGAGATCAGTATGCAGTATCTGGCCGGCGCGTTAAAGAGCGCCAGAGAACATGCTCTGGACGTGGTGACGGTGTTTTTCTCCATGCTGGAGGGTATGGGAGTGGAGGAGGTGATCGGCTACTTTCGTTCTCAGAGCATCACCGGCATCATAATATACGGGATATCCAAACAAGATTGTGTGCTGCAGGAACTGGTGCGGCGGCAGGTTTTCCGAATCGTGCTGGTGGACGTGCCCCTGATCAACGAGAGTACTTCCTGTGTCTGGATCGACCAGGCGGCGGCGCAGTATGCCGTGGCGGAGAAAACCATGCGTATGGACGCCATTCCCTACAAAAAGGTGCTCTATATCGCAGGGAAAAGCAGCGGCTATGTGACGGAGGAACGGATTCGGGGCATGAAAAAGTTCGCGGAGGACTATGGCCTGGAGATGACAGTCCGAAACGGTGAGTTCTCCGAGAAAAAAGCCAGGGAACTCACCATGAAGTATGCCCTGGATCAGGACATGGTGGTCTGCGCTTCGGACCTGATGGCCATAGGGGCCATGCGGGCCCTGACGGATATGGATATCTTTCGGCCGGTGTGCGGTTTTGACGGGCTGACACTGATGGGTTATGTGGGCCAGCAGATGAATACAGTACGCCAGGACTTTGCCAGAATCGCCCAGGAAGCGGTGACGGAACTGGAGAACCTGATGAATGGCGGCACCGGCCGGGAAGTAGTGCTGGACTACAAGCTGGTGCGGCTCAGATATGAGGACATTATACGATAGCTTGTCATATCAGCAGTTCAGCACATGCAGTTCATGCAGGGCCCGGGTGGCGGCCACATACAGAAGTTTGGCCTGCCGGGGATCGTCAGGGCCGTGCTGCATGTCCAGATTCCACAGGATCACTGCGTCGAACTCCAGGCCCTTTACCAGGCGTATGGGCAGCACCATGGTGCCGGTGGAAAAGTTGGAGGCGGCTCCGTCGGTGAGAGCAGTCAGGGGAGAGAGCAGTTGCCGCGCCCCGGCTGCCGCCTCCTGGTTCTGGCAGATCACAGCCGTGGTGTGGTAGCCCTTCGCCTGAATATCCGCGATCAGGCCCGCTGCATGTTCCGCCATCTCCAGGTCGCTCCAGAACCGCGTCTCTTTCACCGGGATTCCGTGGCGGATCACCGGTTGAATCTTATAGCGGCCGGAGGAGGCCTTTTCCAGGATCCTTCCCGCGTATTGTGAGATTTCAATGGTGTTCCGGTAACTTTTCTGCAACAGCAGGAACTGATCCCGCTCTTCTTTCAGGAACAGCTTCTGCAATTCATGCCAGTCGTTCAGTCCCGTGTCATAATGGATATTCTGGGACACATCCCCCATGATGGTAAAATAAGCGGCGGGCAGCAAAGTCCGCAGCACATAGTAGACGCCGATGCCGAAGTCCTGGGCTTCGTCCAGGAACAACAGGCCAAACTCCTGGTTGGGAGCTTTCTGGTATACCCGGTAGTGGATCAGCGCCAGGGCCGCAATGTCGTATACATCGTACTCCCGGCGGCCAAGACGGTTCAGATGGGCCTGCCAGTCTACAGCCGGGCCCGGCGCGTCCATATGGGCGTCGCGCCACTGCTGCAAAAATTCCGTATATAAGTCATATATACTGCGGGTGGGGCGCATGGCCTTATAGTGCCCTGCGTATTCCCGCAGCTTGGCCTGGAGCAAGTCTTTATCCTCTCCGTTCATCAGGAACTTGATCCTGGTCTTGACCCGTTCGTCCAGCGTGGACAGCAGCGTGCAGATACTGAAAGTGGGATTCTCCCGGTAAAGCGCGGCGTTGTTGCTCTCCGACAGGATGGTTCCGATCTGTTTATCCTGCAGGGGGGATAGGTCCACCAGGGATTCCCGCAGATGCAGCAGATACAGTTCCAGTTCCCTCATGAAGAGGAGGCTGCTTCGGGAAGGCGCAGAGGAACGATGCTCCGAGTCGTGTTCCGGACATAGCTCCGAACCGGGTTCCACCATCTTGTTTTTCTTTACCCAGTTCTTTTCACACAGCCGGGCGAAAATCTGGTCCATGCGCATGTGCTTGATGTTGGGGACGTCCAGTTCCGGCAGGCCGCTGGTAATGTAATTCAGCAGCAGGTCGTTGCTGCCGATGATACAGTACTCATTGGACTCAAAGCGTTGTTTATAGTTGTAGAGAAGGTAGGAAATCCGATGCATGGCCACCGTGGTCTTGCCGCTGCCTGCCACTCCCTGTACAATCAGGTTGGCAAAGGGGGATTTACGGATGATGGCGTTCTGCTCCTTTTGGATGGTGGCGATGATCTCTCCCAGCACCGCGTCCTTGTTCTTGGATAGATACTGCACCAGCAGTTCGTCATTGGAAGCCACGTCGCTGTCATAGTAGCCCAGGAGCTTTCCCTTTTCCACGCTGTAGGTGCGTTTCAGGCACAGGTCGATGGAAATGGGCCTTTCATCCGGCAGGCCGTACTCACCCGGGCCCAGTTCATTCTCATAGTAGACGCTGGAGATGGGGGCGCGCCAGTCGGCGATGAGTATGTCGGTTTTGTTGCGGAACACGCCGTTTTTGCCGATGTAGACCTGCTGCTCCAGTTCCGAAGCGCACTCCGTGTAGTCAATCCGTCCGAAATAGGGTTTATCAAATGCCGCCCTGTTTTTGCGCAGGGAGGAGGCGGCGTGTTCCTCCAGGCTGCTGGTGGTCATCAACTGGTTATACAGTTCCACGTCACCGCTGTTGATCGCCTTGTACAATTCCTGCACCTGGGCATGACGCTGCTCATATTCCTGCTGATATCGGGTCACGTTCTGGCCGATGATATCCAGGCACTCCTGGAAGTGTAGCTGCTCCTGCCTCATTTCCTGTTCCTGATTCGCCATATTCTTTTCCGCCTTTCGTTTTGTCATAAGAGAATTATATAAGAAACCGAAAAAAATGCTAGACTTTTTTTTCGGTATATGCTATGATGCTTACTGAAGTCATACTCAAAATAGCTGTCGCATATGCGATAGCTATTTCACGTATAGGAGAAAATATTGCATGGTTCGTTTTTTTATAAATTTGATTGTGGGAATTTTTATGGGAGAAAAATATGTGAAAGAGCGTATGGAACGTCAGCTGTCGCCGGGAGAGGAACTTGAGGTCTGGGGCGGCAGGCTTTTGCTGCGCAGGCACCATAACCGGGGGGCCATGCTGGGTTTGGGGAAGGAGAGGGGAATGATGGTGACAACCCTGTCCCTGCTGCTTACCGGGTTTGCCACGCTGGTATTTGTGCTGAGTCTGAGCATCTATGGAAGCAACCTGCTGCGGGCCGGACTGTCCCTGCTGCTGGGGGGCGCTTTCAGCAACACATACGACAGGCTGAAACAGCAGTATGTGATGGATTACGCCAGCCTGAACGTGAAGTGGAAGCCGCTGCGCAGGCTGGTATTCAATGTGTCTGACTTTTGCATTCTGCTGGGAGTGATGCTGTCCGTGCTGGGAGTAAAGCATCAGGGCCGTAAAATACGAAAACGGATGGCGAGGAATACCACAAACAGACATAGGACAGGAAAAATGTGAGCCAGGCAATTCCAAAAAGGTAAAGAACATACTTTTTTGACGCGCATATTCCGTGTGATACACTGGAAAAAAGTCAGGAAA
The DNA here is from genome assembly GCA_022797535.1 of Lachnospiraceae bacterium. Lineage (GTDB taxonomy): Bacteria > Bacillota > Clostridia > Lachnospirales > Lachnospiraceae > Acetatifactor. The sequence goes on from JAAWKU010000029.1 coordinate 11,875, forward strand.
GGAAGTGATATCATCGCAGGAAATGAACGGGGGCTGGGAGGAAACCGTCGATATCCGAGGAGCAGGGCTTACAACTGCCCGATGCAGGCTTCCAGCATTTCGTAATATTCCTCAAAGGTCTTGCGGCAGCAGGAGGGATTGTCTATGCGAATCCCGTCCGCCCGCAGCCCTGTCAGGGTGAAGCCCATGGCCATGCGGTGGTCCTCATAGGTTTGGACGGTGCAGGGCTTTGGCATGCCAGGATAGACGGTGATGCTGTTGTCCGTGGATTCACAGCGGATTTCCATCCGCCCCAATTCCGTGACGATAGCGCTGAGACGGTCACATTCCTGGTAGCGGATGTGTCCGATGCCCCATAAGGTGGTGGGGCCTTCCGCAAAAGGGGCTATGGCGGCCAGGGTGATGGCCTGATCGGAGCAGGCGGACAGATCCGCCGTCACGCCTGTCAGGCGTCCGTCCGCCGGAGGCAGCAGTATCAGCCCTTCTTCCTCTTCCCGCAAGGCGCATCCCATTCTGACCAGCACATCCAAAAAAGCCAGATCACCCTGCATACTGTCTTTTCCCACATGCAGGACCTGCACCGGAACTCCCAGCAGCGCCCCCAGGGCATAGAAATAGCAGGCGGCGGACACATCCGGCTCCACCTGATAGTCCAGCGCCTGATAGTGCTGTCCGGCAGCCACCCGGTATCCCAGAGGGCGGGTGCTGTTGACGCAGCCCTGACAGGCATGATTTTCCCCGCTTCCCAGACAATAGTACTGGGGCCGGGCAGATACGCCGAATTGCTCCATCATGCGGGTGGTGATACCGATATAGGACAGGCCATGCTCCCCCTGGATTCGGATGTTCATATCCTCCGGGCACAGGCAGGAAGAGATGAGCAAAGCGCTGAGGAACTGGCTGCTGTGCTCGATCTCCACGGAAATATCCGTTTTACCAAAGCCGTGGCCCCGAAGGGTAAAGGGGAAATGCCCTTCCTCCTCCTGACAGGAGATTTCGCAGCCCAGTTCCCGCAGGGAGGCCAGCAGCGGGGCCATGGGACGTTTGCGCATCTGTGGGGAGGCATCCAAATGATAAACCCCCTGGGATATTCCCAAGTAAGCGGTGAGGAACCTGGCGGCGGTACCGGCGCTGCCCACATAGATGCTTGCCTCCGGTCTGGGGAGCGCCCCGCCCAGGCCCGTGACCCGCACGATCTTTTCCTCTTCCGTCACCTGGGTTTCAAAGCCCAGCTCCCGGATACAATTCAGAAAATGCCGGGAATCGTCGGAGAAGAGTACCCCCCGCAGAGTGGATGTGCCCCGGGCCAAAGTGGCCAGCAGCAGTGCCCGGTTGGTGATGCTCTTGGATCCTGGGACTGTCGCCCGAATGAGGTGTCCCGTCTTTTTTCCCGCCGCCCTGCCATATACACAGGGCACGGCATATACCTGGTCTGTTATCATTTTGAACCTCTTTCTCCTATACGCTATTGGCTTATGCCTTAATTGTTTAATCAGTATACTATACATCACCAAAAACCGCAATTAGAATTGACAAAAGGGAATGGGTGGTATATTCTATTCACAAAATTCATATAGAAAAAGTAGGAAATGGAGGGTTCGATATGGCCGGAATATACAATAAAGCCACGGAACTGATCGGGCATACCCCGCTTTTAAAGGTGGAAAATTATATGAGGGAAAAAGGCATTGGGGATGCGGTTATTTTGGTAAAGCTGGAGTACTTAAATCCGGCGGGCAGCGTAAAGGACAGGGTGGCGCTGTCCATGGTGGAGGACGCGGAGCGGAAAGGGCTGCTGAGGCCCGGGGCCACCATCATAGAGCCCACCAGCGGCAACACCGGCATCGGGCTGGCCAGCGTGGCGGCAGCCAAGGGATACCGGACCATTCTGACTCTGCCCGATACCATGAGCGCGGAGCGGCGCAGCCTGCTGCAGGCATACGGTGCGGAACTGGTGCTGACGGAGGGAGCCAGGGGGATGAAGGGAGCCATCGCCAGGGCGGAAGAACTGCGGCAGGAGATTCCCGGTTCCGTGATCCTGGGCCAGTTTGACAATGCGGCCAACCCGGCAGCCCATGCTGCCTCCACAGGGCCCGAGATCTGGGAGGATACGGAGGGACAGGTGGACATCTTTGTGGCGGGGGTAGGCACGGGGGGGACCATAACAGGGGTCGGTACCTACCTGAAAGCCAGGAATCCCCGGATACAGGTGGTGGCGGTGGAGCCTTCCGACTCGCCGGTGCTCTCCGGCGGCGAGCCCGGACCTCATAAACTGCAGGGGATCGGGGCGGGATTCGTGCCTTCCGTCCTCAATACTCAGGTATATGACGAGGTATTCACCGTCACCACGGAACAGGCATATGCCGAGGGCAGGGAGATCGCCCGCAGGGAGGGCGTGCTGGTGGGCATCACCTCCGGAGCGGCGCTGTACGCCGCCGCCCAGCTGGCGCTCCGGCCCCAGAACAGGGGCAAAACCATTGTGGCTCTGCTGCCGGACTCCGGGGACAGGTATCTGTCCACGGGTATGTTTGCGGAGTAGGGTTTATATCGATCAGGACAGAGGGATGGGTATGGCAGGCCCGGCCTGTCATACCCGGGAAAGCGGTGGGCAGTATCGCAGGCATGGTTTGCGATATGTATGCAGAGGTAAATATGAAGATATCGACCAAGGGACGCTATGCAGTGCGAGTCATGCTGGATCTGGCGCTGAACAATAGCGGAGAATGTATCAAAGTAAAAGAGATCGCGGGCAGGCAGGGCATCTCGGAGAAATATCTGGAACAGATCATCGCCGTGCTGCACAAGGCGGGCTATGTGAAGAGCGTCCGCGGGGCCCAGGGAGGCTACCGGCTGGCCAGGGAACCGGAGGCTTATACCGTGGGTATGGTGCTGCGGCTGACGGAAGGCTCCCTGGCGCCGGTGGCCTGTGTGGAGGAGGATTCCGGAACCTGCGGGCGCTGCGATACCTGCGAGACTCTGCAGGTCTGGAAGGACGTGTACCAGGCAGTCAACCATGTGGTGGACAATGTGACCATCGGCGATCTGGCGGTAAGGCACAGGCAGCGGACAGGGACCATGGATGCTGCCACCTGACGGGATACCCGGTGGAAAAGGACAGCTGCCGGGGAAAATGCAGAACAGAAAATGCAAATCAGAAAATGCAGAACAGAAATAAGGAGGAGAAAGAAGTATGGAAAACAGGGAATTCAGCACGCCCCTGGATTTAAAACAGATCCAGGTGACGGACGCCTTCTGGCACAGGGAACAGGAACTGGTACGCACCCGGGTAATCCCCTACCAGTGGGAGGCATTGAACGACAGGGTGGAGGGAGCCGCCCCCAGCTACTGTATGCGCAATTTTAGAGTGGCAGGCCAGATGATGCGGGAAAAGAAGGAGAAGGGCGCTGCCTATGTGGCCCCCGCTTACACCTTCCGGGGCTTTCAGGCACTGCCGGAGGACCCGGAACATCCCGATGAGGATAAGTTTTACGGCTTTGTGTTTCAGGATACGGATTTCTCCAAATGGATTGAGGCGGTGGGGTACTCCCTGCTGCAGCACCCGGACCCGGAACTGGAGCGGACGGCGGACGAGGCCATAGACATTGTCTGTGCCGCCCAGTTGGAGAACGGCTATCTGGATACATATTATATCATCAATGGCATGGACCGGGCCTTTACCAATCTGCGGGATCACCATGAACTGTACTGCCTGGGACATCTGGTGGAAGGCGCAGTGGCCTACTACCAGGCTACGGGAAAGGACAAGCTGCTGTGCGCTGCCGAGAGATTTGCGGACTATTGCTGTGAAACCTTCGGCCCGGAGCCGGGAAAGCGAAAGGGATACCCCGGCCATGAGATCGCTGAGATGGCGCTGGTACGTCTCTCCGAAATAGACAACCAGGAGAAATACCTGAAGCTGGCACAGTTTTTCCTGGATCAGCGGGGTCATCAGCCCTACTATTTTGAGGAAGAAGAAAAAGAGCGGGCGGTCCACGATGGCCAACCCTATCAAAAAAGCACCGACAATTCTTACCATCAGGCTCATCTGCCCGTGCGGGAACAGTCCGAGGCGGTGGGGCACGCGGTACGGGCCGTATATCTGTACAGCGGAATGGCGGATGTGGCCAGGCTCTGCGGAGACGAAGCCATGGAAGCGGCCTGTGACCGGCTCTGGGACAATGTGACCAGGGAGAAATTGTATGTCACCGGGGGCATTGGCGCCACCCATATAGGGGAAGCATTTTCCTTTGGATATGATCTGCCCGGGGATACCGCCTACTCCGAGACCTGCGCCGCCATCGGTCTGGTGTTCTGGGCCAGAAGGATGCTGCAGCTCAAGCCCCGGGGAAAATACGGGGATGTGATGGAACTGGCCCTGTACAATACGGTGCTGGCGGGCATGGCCCTGGACGGCAAGAGCTTTTTCTATGTAAACCCTCTGGAAGTATTACCCCAGGCCTGCCACAGGGACGCCCGGAAATCCCATGTCAAAAGCGTGCGCCAGAAGTGGTTTGGCTGCGCCTGCTGCCCGCCCAATATCGCACGGCTGGTGAGTTCCGTGGCCTCTTACGCCTACACCCAGGCCGACCGGTATCCGCTGGATACGGGAGACTGGAACCAGCCCGTGGATACCCTGTGGATACACCTTTATATGAGCAGTGTGCTGAGTAAGCAGGTCTGGACGGATAAAGGGGAGAAAAAGACACTGGATCTGCAAGTGGAGACGGATATGCCCTGGGGCGGCAGGGTGAAGGTACAGCTCAGAGGAGATCAGGTTCCCTGCAGGCTGGCTTTTCGCATCCCCGGCTGGAGCGGCGGCGTGAAAGCAAGTTACCGCTGCGGCGGTATGGGGGGGCAGATCCTGGTGGATGCCGGGGGCCTGGTGTTAAAGAGCGCTCCTGAAACAGGAGAGCCGGTGTCCGGCGGCAGTGTCTGTCCCGCGCCGGATGGAATCAGTGTGTCAGATCCCCAGACATTGGTTACCTACAGGGACGGTTATCTGTATCTGGACGGAGCCTGGAGTGACGGCGACGAAGTCCTTCTGGAGATGGAGATGCCGGTGCGCATTCTGGAATCTGACCCCAGGGTGCGGGAGAATATGGGCAAAGTTGCCCTGGCCCGGGGGCCCATTGTGTATTGCCTGGAGGAAGCGGACAATGGGAAAGATCTGCATCTGTGCAGAGTGGATTTGCCCGGATGGGACGAAAATCATATTGAGACGGAAATGACGGAAGAACTGGGCCATCCCATGACGGTACTGAAGGTGCCCGGCAAACGTCTGACCGTGGCAGAAAGCGATGAACTGTACCATCCTGTGGGCCCGGTCCGGGAGCGGGACGTAACCCTGCGCATGATTCCCTATTACGCCTGGAACAACCGGGGTGAGGGAGAGATGAGTGTGTGGGTGAGGAGATAAGCCCGGACAGCCGAAATTCGGTTAAATGTTTTCCCGTATTCTGATATCCACTGCTACGTAATTGTATTCTTTCTCCGGCAGTTCCCCGGTGGTCAGGTAAGCGAACAACAGGGTCAGGGGCTTGGCCCCCTGGACCCTGGGCTGCTGGCAGATGGTGGCGGCGATTACCCCCTTTTTCACCAGCGCCTTGGTGGTGGGAACCTTGTCGAAAGCGATCACCCGGACCTGCCCTTCACGGCCCAGCACCGAGAGGCTGCGGCAGCCGCCGTTGACGCCTCCTGCAGCAAAAAACAGCGCGTTGATCTCCGGATGCTCCGTCAGCAGCCGGGTGGTTTTTTCATAACTTTCAAACTCATCGTCATGGTTCTCGATGATAGCCACAATCTCCATATCAGATTTATAGCGCTTCAGGGAATTGACAAATCCCGCCACCCGCTCCGTGTGGCACAGGATGTCCGGGGAGCCTGTGACGATGCCCACCCGCACTTTGTCGTGGGTCATCAGGTGCATGAGTCCCGCGGCGGTCTCCCCGCTCTTGGCGTAGTGACTGCCCACATAGGCGATGCGCTGGGAGTTCTCAATATCCGTGTTGAAAGTCACCACGGGAATGCCTCGGTCATACAGGGTATTGATACATTTTCGGATGCGCTCGTCATTGTAGGGGGCCAGGGCAATGCCGCCCACCTCTTCCTCCACCAGTTCCCGAATCGCCTGCAGCTGTTCCTCCACGCCATAGGTTATGTGCCTGACGATTACCGTGCAGTTATAGCCCGCAAGTTCCTCCGCCTTCTCCATGACTCCCTCCTCCACATCGATAAAGAAAGGATTTTCTGCGGAAAACAGGACCACTCCCAGCTTCAGCTTCTTTTTCTGGGCGGCCAGCACCAGACCGGCAATGTTGGGCCTGTAATCCAGCGCCCTGGCGATCTCACGGATTTTTTCCGCAGTATCGGGATTCACTGCCCCCCGATTATTTAAAACCCTGTCAACCGTCCCTCTGGATACACCGGCCAGAGCGGCAATCTCCTTGATTGTTGCCATGGCTACCTCCCTTTTATCTGGTATTAAGAGATCAGCTATAATCTGTGCTTGGGCCTGTGAATCGGCTGGACAAAAATAAGTGTATGATTCTCCAGCCTGCACAAAACAGAACCAAAAGCAATCCAGACTATTTCCGATTGTCAAAGTGATTTTATACATTATAAGCATATCCCACTTTAAGGCTATACATATTATAGAATAATCCGCCGGATATGTAAATAATAATGATTTCTTGAGCCTTCCCGTTTTTCAGTCGTATCACATGCGCCATCATAAATTAAAAATGCAAAACACGAAATCTTTGTTATAACGGAAACACGACAAACAGCCAAACAAAGAAGTGCTTTTGCATTTTTCTTGGAGCAAATAGCACCATATACTTTTTCTTTATTTTTCCTGCAAAGCTGGGTTGCAAATTAATCATACCACTATATTAAAAAAACATAATCAGTATATTAGATCCCAGAATCTATTCCAAAAGACTAATTGGAGTCAAATAATAATTTCATGTTGACATTAAACGTTTTGTACGTTATACTACATACAACCATTGTCGGGAAACAATCTATTTACGTGGATTTTTCTCGGCTTGAATGGAAATATTATGAGAAAGGAGTATACATAATATGGGAAATTATGAAAAACCACAATTATTAACAGAAGATACCGATGAAGAGATTTGTGTCGATGTACATTCCTCAGGAATCGGTTTGGTAGTTGTGGGTACTATTGTTCTTTCAATGGTATGGCCTCCAATTGAGGTAGAGTAGCGGAAAGACGCCAAGGGAATCTTGCTATATTTTGACAAGGTTCCCTTGGCTCCAAGCACAAAATTGGAGAAAAGTATTGAGACAAAATTGCCGACGGAATTATATGAAAGTCCTGACGAAGAAAGGTTATAGAATAAATGGAACTAAATTGGAAGCCTTGCAGAGTGGTTCATTGCTACAAAATAGAAAATGGCGTTGCTCATATTATAGGGTTTGATGGCGTGGTTCGCTTAAATGAATCAGCAACAATTATCTGGGATATGTCAAATGGAAAAAACAGTTTAAAAAATATACTTTCTGAATTAGAAAAAATCTATGATACGGTTTCAAAAAATGAATTGCGCAATGACCTTGAAACAATCTTAAATGTTCTGTCTGATAAGGGATTATTAGTCAAAGATTGGGATCCGTTATTAAAGGACAATATTTCACAAAAGGAGAATTTAATATGAGCAAAATAGATATATTGTACATAAATGCACCATCAGCTTATCCAGGTAGCATGCTTTCTCATCGTATTCAAGGGTTGCCTCCTTTAGGACTGGGGTATCTGGCTACATATATTCGCCAATTTGGATATACATCAAAAATACTGGATTTTTATATACGCTCAGTTACTTTGGTAGAACTATATAAGATACTTCAAGAGGAAACTCCTAAAACCGTAGGTATCTCAACAACTACCGAAACATATAAATGCGGTCTTAGAATTGCTTCTATTATAAGGAAAAAATATCCTGATATACCGATTTTGATGGGCGGGTGCCATGTTACATTTGAATATGCGGATGCATTGAACTCTGGCGTTGTAGATTATGTAATAAGAAATGAGGGTGAAATAACTACAAAAGAATTATTAGATTATTTACTTAAAAACATAGGGAAAATAGATGATATTGATGGTATATGCTATAAGTCTTCCCAGGGAAAAATAATAAGAAACAGGAACAGGAAATATATATCGGATCTAGACTCCTTACCAATACCGGACCGAACACTATTTGATTTAAAATCTTATACCTTTCCAGCAAGCATTTCCACTAGTAGAGGCTGTCCTGGAAATTGTATCTTCTGTGCTGCAACCGCTTTATCTGGAGGGTGCTATAGAATAAGAAGTGCACAAAATATATTAAAAGAATTTATTTATTTAAAAAGTTTAGGATATAACCACATAAATATTGTTGATGATACTATGACGGCGGACATACACCGACTTAATGAGTTTCTTGATACTCTATTAAACCAGAACCTAAATATGACTTGGAATTGCGAATCCAGAGTTGATATCATGACAAAAAATTTACTTCAGAAAATGAAAAAGGCAGGATGCATTTCAATTCAGTTTGGAGTTGAAGCCGGAAGTCAAGAGATGCTTGACTGTTTAAAAAAGAATGTGACCATGGACCAGATCCGCAATGTCTTTTCGTGGTCGAGAGAATTAAATATAACAACGGCAACATGCTTAATTATTGGACAACCTTTTGATACGAAAGAAACTATTAAAAATACTATAGATTTTGCTTTAGAACTACAGAATTTAGGTGCGCGCGTTGTATTTAGTGTATCCACTCCCTATCCAGGAACATATATGTATACTAATCCCGATAAATTGGGTTTAACTATAAAGGACAAAGATTTTGATAATTATAATACCCAAACGCCAGTATATGACAGCCTAAATCTAACGATGGAAGAAATTCGAAATGCCTTTTTTGATGCATTTGTTACGCTGGGAAAGGGACATATGAATGATAATACAAGAAATGTGCTGCAAAAAGTCAGACATGAATTAAAGTCTGAAATACTACGAGGAAACAAGTATGATTAAACGCAAAAAAGTCGAAATAAATAACGATATTTTTTGTAATATGCATGCAATTATCTCTTTTGTTTTACATAGCATTATAGATAACACAATCAATCTGGGAACGTTATTGGTTGTAGTAACATTGACATTGATTCACTGGGTTTATTGTCATACCATATCTCTGTACATTCCTCTGTTTTTTGCTTGCATATATTTTGCTGCTGCATTGGAAGAGTCATATCACATCGCCATGATAGTGCTTCTGGGAAAACAAAATTCAATATCTTATATAGAAATTACAAAGATAAAAATAGGTGCGGTTACATTCATAGGAGGAGCATCTGTCTGCTACAAAGGTATGTTTAAAAAAAGCGATATTTTTTATATTTCCTTGGCTGGCCCAATCATGCCGCTATTTTACATTTTTGTATTTATAATATTATTTGTTCTTATAAGTTTTTTCACAAATATAAATGCTCTTTTTATAATAAAAATACTAATTGGCGCTGCTATTGCACCTATGTGTGCACTTATTCCTTTGAATACAGAGAAGTATTGTTCTGATGGATACAAAATTAAAACATTTATAAAAACAAATAAAATATCTTGGAAACAAACAATATCCGCAGTCACATATACCATAAAAAGCATGTTATCTGCCACCATAGATATGGGAAAAAACACAATATGAATACAATATATTATATCCTCAAAAACAGAAAACGCTTCCGGCTTGCCAAATTTGTCTTTTTTGTGATTCTATCTGGCTTATACCCTGTAATTTACAGAGCGGCCTGTCATTTTCTGTATAGCCGGTATGCGTATGGCAGCGCGCTCTATATAGGCCGGCTTTTGTTTTTCCTTCTGATCGGTATTTTGGTGGTGTATGTCCGATTCGTGTTTCTTGTTTTTGTAAAAGAGGAATGGGAGAGTCTGGTTCTGTTAGGACTTGATTTTCCACAGCGTTTTATCTTATTCTCTGTCACGCATTATGAAGTGTTTTTCCTACAGGTTTACTTGGGCACGATGCTTGCCCGGGTTCAGGGGATGGGCATGGGCCCGTCCATTGCCGTCAATATCTTTAATGCGGTCCTGCTTGATTTGCTGGGTATATGGATCAGCCTGCACACACATTCAAAACCGCTGTTTTTTTTCGCTTTTGCCATAATGGGGGTATTGGGTATTCTCGTTGGCACGGGAAAATTAACTTTTGAGGCAGGATACGCCATTGTGATGTCTGACACGGTTACGGGGCTTTGGTTCTCAGGCCGCATGACCTCCGTCGCGATAAGGGGTATGATCTCTCTGTGCCTGTTGCTTTATTTTTCCCACAGGTATGGAAATATCTGTGTGGATAAAATCATTGCCAGAAACCGTCCGGACAGAATGCGCATAACCGGTGAACTGAACCACTGGCTTAATAGACACTTGGTGTATGGCAAGAATTACGCATGGATGTACAGAAATAAGGACTTTATACTTTGGAAAATCTTTTCCACTCTGCTCCTGGCCGTTTTCTGCCATGCAGCAGCCGGTACCATTGTCCTTTTCCTGTTGGCGCATGGAATATGCCTGATCAGTGCCCTGTACCTCAAGGACATCTATCATTTTGAGGCAACCCTTTGGGAGCCGTACTTTATGTCCGATTATGCCTACACAGATCTTATGCGGGACCTGATATTGAGCGGATTTTTTCTTCTGGGGGATACTCCGTTGCTGGTGGTGTCCATTGCGTGTTTTTTCCATCCTCAAAATATAATTATCCTGCCTGTTCTGGCGCTTGCCATTCTGTTTGTCACAGGCTTTGTGATCGGTCATTTATTTGTGAAGTATCCGGCCAGGCAGGATTATTTATCCATCTGTGTGGCGCTGGTGCGGTCACATCTGCCCATACTTAATCTGTATTTTCTATATAAGAACATAGAAAGGGGAAAAAAGAATTGGGAGGGACGACACGATGAAAACAGACCGCAGGCTCACCATAGATAATGCCACAATGCTGTACGATAAAAAGCATGGCATTAAATTGATAACAGCTTCCATAAAGTTAGGGGAAATCACTGCCATTATCGGCCCCAATGGAGCCGGAAAGACAACACTGATGAAGGCGATAGCCGGATTGGCGCCCGTATCAGGGGGGAAGATTCTATTGTCAGGTCTCAGCACTTCCAGCCGGATGTGTAAACCGCAGATCGGATATATGCAGGACAATCTGAACTTTTTTGGGAAAATGACGGTCTATGAGGTGCTGGACTTTATCTGTCAGATAAAATATCGTGGAAAATATCGGGAAGAAATAGAGCCTTACCTCAAGAGATATGAATTGTATGAACAGCGCAATTCCTTTATCGGCACACTCTCCCTGGGCATGAAAAGGAAGCTGTCAATCATTATGGCGCTTATTGGGACGCCGGCGCTTATTCTTTTGGACGAACCGACTAACGGCATTGACACTTATGGAATCCTTCAGCTGAAAAACGATTTAAGCAGATGTGTTCATGAGGGAAGCGCCGTCATCGTGACCAGCCATGTGCTGGATTTCCTGGAAAAAATATGTGCGCGCTGTATTTTTCTGAAAGATGGGGGGATCGCCCGGGATATTCGAATTACAGACAATACTACCGACCTGGACCACATCTATCAGGAGATCTATGGTAAATGAAAATACCCTTCCGATGGCCCTGCCGGAATCCTTTGAAACAGGGGATTACCGGCCCCCCCCCCCAGGGAGCGCCTGCTTTGCGTGCCCGGGCACAATGCGGGGGCCGGGGGACTTCCCTGTTCGGGTCATACTCTGGAAGTCTTTCATGCCCTATCATATTTACCAGTTTTCACTTCTGAAAATGTACATAATCCCGAAAATATAAAAGGCGTATTGATTTTGTGGCGCAAAACGAGTATGCTATAGATAACGTGCCCGGACACATCACCATGCGGAGGCATTCCTCGGCAGGTGGCGGGCATCAGAGAAACGGAGGGCAGGATATGTTATACATAGGGATTGATCTAGGTACATCGGCAGTGAAGCTGCTGCTGATGGATGGCGAGGGAAAGATTCGGAACATCGTTTCCAGGGAATACCCCATCTATTTCCCCAATCCGGGCTGGTCGGAGCAAAAGCCCGAGGACTGGTACGAGCAGACCATGCTGGGCATCGAGGAATTGCTGAAGGACGCGGATAAGAGCCAGGTGGCGGGCATCAGCTTCGGCGGTCAGATGCACGGGTTAGTGATTCTGGATCAGGACGACCAGGTGATCCGTCCCGCGCTTCTGTGGAACGATGGACGTACATATGAGGAATGCGACTATTTGAACAATGTGATCGGCAAGGAGAAACTGTCGGAATATACGGCCAACATTTCCTTTACCGGCTTTACCGCTCCCAAGATTCTGTGGGTGAAAAACAAGGAGCCGGAGAACTTTGCCCGGATCGCCAGGATCATGCTGCCCAAGGATTATATCGCTTACAAACTCACCGGGGTACACTGCACGGACGTGTCCGACGCCTCCGGCATGCTGCTCTTCGATGTGAAGAACCGCAGATGGTCCAGGGAGATGTGCGAGATCTGCGGCATCACAGAGGACCAGCTGGCAACCTGCTACGAGAGTTATGAGTCCGTGGGCTGCGTGCTTCCCGAAATCGCTGATAAACTGGGAATTCCTCACACAGTGAAGGTGGCGGCGGGCGCAGGTGACAATGCGGCGGCAGCAGTGGGCACCGGCACGGTGGGAGACGGCATGTGCAATATTTCCCTGGGTACCAGCGGCACCATCTTTATCTCCTCCAGGAATTTCGGCGTGGACAAATACAATGCGCTTCACTCCTTTGCCCATGCGGACGGCAGCTATCACCTGATGGGCTGCATGCTCAGCGCCGCCAGCTGCAACAAATGGTGGATGGACGATATCATCGGTACCGGTGACTACGCGGCGGAGCAGAAGGCCATTGAAAAGCTGGGAGAGAACCATGTGTACTTCCTGCCCTACCTGATGGGGGAGCGCTCCCCTCACAACAATCCCAACGCCAGGGGTACGTTTATCGGCATGACCATGGACACCACCAGGGCCGACATGACTCAGGCGGTGCTGGAGGGAGTGGCCTTTGCCCTGAGAGATTCCTTCGAGGTGGCCAAGTCCCTGGGGATCAAAATCGAGCGCACCAAGATCTGCGGCGGCGGCGCCAAGAGTCCCCTGTGGAAGAAAATGATCGCCAATATTCTGAACCTGAAGGTGGACGTGATCGAGAGCGAGGAAGGGCCTTCCCTGGGCGGCGCCATGCTGGCGGCAGTGGCCTGCGGTGAATACGCGAACGTGGAGGAGGCTGCGGCTAAGATTGTAAAGGTGGTGGACACCGTGGAGCCCGATCCGGAACTGGTGGCCAAATATGAAAACCGGTATGCCCGGTTCAAGGAGATTTACCCGGCCTGCAAGCCCCTGTTTGAGATTATCAAATAATTTTTCCCAGAGCGTGTTTGAATAGTTTCAAACACAGGCTTCAGGGCAGAGAATCAAAACAATAATCCGCGCCCCGGGGCGCAAAAGGAGGATGCCATGAAAATATTATCTGTCACAGATCCCGCTTTCCGCAAGTACGGGAGACTGATCGACAACGTGGACCTGACGGAACTGGTGGAGGCGCTGGGCAAGCAGCCCGTGCCCGAAGGCGTGGTGTATGAGCCCAGTGTGGAGGCGCTGGAGGCTACTTCCGCCATGGAAGCGCTGACCAGAGTGGCCTTCGGCGAGATGCCCATCCAGATCGGCTACTGCAACGGCCACAATGAACTGCTGAACGCAGTGGAGTACCATCGGAACAGCGAACTGAATATCGCCGCCACCGACGCCATCCTGCTTCTGGGCATGCAGCAGGACATCGAGGAAGGCTTTACTTACGATACCGCCAAAATGGAGGCGTTTCTGCTGCCTGCGGGCAAGGGAGTGGAGATCTATGCCACCACTCTGCATTACGCGCCCTGCGGCGTAGACGGCGCGGGTTTCCAGGTGGCCATCGTGCTTCCCAGGGGAACCAATTATCCGCTGGAAAAGCCCCATGGAAGGTCTGTGGAAGAGGCGGGTGAGGATGCTCTGATTACCGCTGTGAACAAATGGCTTATCGGCCATGGGGAGGGCGGTCTGGACGCAGGCAGCCATATTGGTTTAAAAGGAAAGAACTTGAATGTGAACGAGTAATGCTGTATAATGAAACTATGACTTTTCGACCGGATTTTTCCGGCGAGGAGAGCGGTATTTCGGTCCGGCCGGTATTGCGGGCAGAGCCCCCAGGGCGCGGCGGCGCAGGTATGGCGCGCTTAAGCCGCCGGATTGGATATAATAGAATGGAGGAGAGTACAATGAACAATTTACCCAAAGTAAAAATTGGTATCGTGGCCGTGAGCCGCGACTGCTTCCCGGAGAGCCTGTCCGTAAACAGGAGAAAGGCTCTGGTGGCCGCTTACAAGGCCAAGTATGACGAGACGGACATCTATGAGTGCCCGATCTGCATCGTGGAGAGCGAGATCCATATGGTACAGGCTCTGGAAGATGTGAAGAAGAACGGCTGTAACGCTCTGTGCGTATATCTGGGCAACTTTGGCCCCGAGATCTCAGAGACACTGCTGGCCAGGCACTTTGACGGTCCCTCCATCTTTGTAGCTGCCGCTGAGGAAAGCCAGGCAGATCTGCTGGACGGCAGAGGCGACGCATACTGTGGTATGCTGAATGCCAGCTACAACTTAAAGCTGCGTAATATCAAGGCTTACATACCCGAGTATCCCGTGGGCACCGCCGAGGAATGCGCTGATATGATCAATGAGTTCGTGCCCATCGCCAGGGCGATCGTGGGCCTTTCTGATCTGAAGATCATTTCCTTCGGCCCCAGACCTTTGAACTTCCTGGCCTGCAACGCTCCCATCAAGCAGCTGTACAATCTGGGCGTGGAGATCGAGGAGAATTCCGAACTGGATCTGTTCGAGGCATTTAACAAGCATGCCGGGGACGAGAGAATCCCTGCCAAGGTGGCAGAGATGGCCGAGGAACTGGGCGCGGGCAACAAGAAGCCTGAGGTTCTGGAGAAGCTGGCTCAGTACGAGCTGACTCTGCTTGACTGGGTGGAGACTCACAGAGGCTACCGCAAGTATGTGGCCATCGCCGGAAAGTGCTGGCCTGCATTCCAGACCCAGTTTGGCTTTGTTCCCTGCTATGTGAACAGCCGCCTGACTGGCATGGGCATCCCCGTGTCCTGTGAAGTGGACATCTATGGCTGCCTGTCCGAGTTCATCGGTACCTGCGTGAGCCAGGACGCCGTTACTCTGCTGGATATCAACAACTCCGTGCCTGCGGACATGTTCAGAGAATCCATCGAGGGCAAGTTCCCTTACACCCACAAGGATACCTTCATGGGCTTCCACTGCGGCAATACCTGCTCCAAGAAGCTGGCCTTCTGCGAGATGAAGTACCAGAAGATCATGGCCAGGAATCTGCCCATCGAGGTTACCAACGGCACCCTGGAGGGCGATATCGCTCCCGGCGAGATCACCTTCTACCGCCTGCAGTCCACCGCTGACTGCAAGCTGCGCGCTTACATTGCCCAGGGCGAAGTGCTGAACGTTCCTTCCAAGTCCTTCGGCTCCATCGGCGTGTTCGCTATCCCTGAGATGGGACGCTTCTACCGCCATGTGCTGATTGAGAAGAACTACCCTCATCATGGCGCGGTTGCTTTCGGCCATTTTGGCAAGGCACTGTACGAGGTGTTCAAGTTCATCGGTGTTCCTGTGGAAGATCTGAACTACAACCAGCCCAAGAGCCTGCCTTACCCTACGGAGAATCCGTTCTGCTAAGTCGGGAACAGAGAATCAAATAGTGACATATGGTATTGAGAACGGGCAGAGGCGTCAGCCGCTGCCCGTTTTATGCATTTCAAAAATAAGGCTCATTGTTTGCTAAAAAAAACAAAATAGATAAAAAAACAGGTTGCGTATTCCCGACATCGGCTCTATACTCTCTATTTGGAGTCTGGGATCTTTTTGAGATTTCGTGAAAAGAGGTAGAGAGTTATGGTTAAAGATATGACAAAGGGCTTGCCCATGAAGCTGATTCTGGGATTTTCCATTCCCCTGCTGTTTGGATTCCTGTTTCAGCAGTTCTATAATCTGGTGGATACAGTGATTGTGGGGCGCTTTCTTGGTACGGAAAACCTGGCGGCGGTGGGCGCCACGGGGTCGGTTAATTTTCTGATTATCGGTTTCTGCATGGGTATTTGCAGCGGTTTTTCTATTCCCGTGTCCCATAAGTTCGGGGCTGGAGATCATGGAGGACTGCGCCGGGTGGTAGCTAACTGCGTCTGGCTCACAGCGGTTTTCGCCGTGGTTCTGACGGCGCTGACCACCGCGCTGTGTCGTCCCATATTGGTAGCGATGAAAACCCCTGACAATATCCTGGACGCGGCGTATTCCTATATATGGGTGATCTTTCTGGGGATACCCGTGATATTTTTATACAATATGACCTCGGGAGTGATCCGGGCTCTGGGGGACAGCAAGACGCCGGTGATCTTCCTGGTCATGTCCTCCTTCCTCAACATAGGGCTGGACCTGTTTTTTATCGTCATTTTGCATTGGGGCGTGCAGGGCGCGGCATGGGCCACTGTGATTTCTCAGGGCGTGTCAGGACTGTGCTGCCTGCTTTTCATGGTGAAAAAATTTGAGATTCTGCGGATCCGCAGGGAGGAGTGGGCCTTCGACAGGCATTTGGCGGGAATCCTGTGCGGCATGGGGGTTCCCATGGGCCTGCAGTATTCCATCACTGCCATCGGCAGCGTTATTCTGCAGAGCGCCACCAACACTCTGGGCTCCGACGCGGTGGCGGCAGTGACGGCAGCGGGGAAGATCAGCGGCTTTCTGGCCTGCCCCTTTGATGCCATGGGTTCCACTATGGCCACCTATGGCGGGCAGAATGTGGGGGCGGGAAAGCTGGAACGCATTGGTCAGGGACTGAAGTCCTGTGTCCTGCTGGGAGCCGGATACTCGGTGATCGCGCTGGGCGTCAGTATCCTGTTTGGCAGTTCTCTGGCAAGACTGTTCCTGGACGCTTCTGAGATGGCGATTATAGGAGATGTAAAATTATTTCTGACTATTGCCACAGCATTTTATTTCCCGTTGGCATTGGTCAACATTATCCGCTTTCTCATCCAGGGGGTGGGCTTTCCGTTTTTTGCCATCCTTGCAGGAGTGTTTGAGATGGTGGCCAGAGCCCTGGCAGGTTTTGTTCTGGTGCCCTGGCTGGGCTTCACCGGTTCCTGCCTGGGTAATCCAATCGCCTGGATTCTGGCGGATGTTTTTCTGATCCCCGCTTATTTCCTTGTGCGCAACAGATTGCGGAGTATGAAAGAGAGTGGGAAGGAAGGCCGGTAATACCGTTTGCATTTTTCCAATAAGTAAGATATAATCTGAATAGTGCGCTGATTAAACCGCTGCGGAAGGAGAGTTATTTTTCATGCTGCTTAAGACG
>JAAWKU010000030.1 GCA_022797535.1 Lachnospiraceae bacterium
CGCCTCCCTCCTCCGCCTTGCCGATGAAAATTTATTCTGCGGAGTTTTGCCAGATATAATCGAGTCAGCACACTGGATGGAACGAAAAAGAGTAGACCCAGGCTGGTATGAGAAGTATGACATCACGGAAAACGAACTGGGATACATACAGGAGTTTCTGGATATTGGCAGGCCTTAGTGGAGCGGGGGAGAATGTGTCACAGCAAATCCGCACAGGTCCAGATCACATCGTCATAGGTCATTCCCCTGGCAGTGGGAGTGGCCTGTGTGATAATAATGGTGTTTTTACCGGGGAGTACGGTGATACTCTGCCCACCGAAGCCCCGGCAGCCGTACCAGCCCTGTCCTACCCACCAGAGAAGGCCGTAACCAGGATTGCGACGGGAGGGAGCCGTAGCCTGGCGGCAGTAGGAGGCGGAAACAATCTGTCTGTCATGGTAGACACCGTCCTGCAGGAAAAGACGTCCAATTTTCAGAAGATCATAAGCAGACAGACTGGAGCGTTGTTCTTCCGGTCCCTGGTCTCCTTCCGCCACACTGCAATAGACCCCGCAGGGGCTTTTATACCACTGGTGTTCTTCGCCGCCGGCAATGCCCAGTGGTTTGTACAGATGATCGTCCATAAAATCATACAGATCTCCGCAGGTACGGTCCAGAAGCCTGGCCAGCAGCAGTATATCCCATTCTTTATAATTATATCTGGCGCCGGGCGCATCCGTCACGGCACAGTCTGCGATATGAGAGATCCAGTCCCCAGATCGGCGCATCTGTGTGATCATGGGGCAGTGATAATGTATACCCCCATTCCAGTAGATCCCGGAGGTCATGGTCAGGAGATGGGCCAGCGTGATCTGTCGGTGCCGGGGGTCGCGGCCCTCTGCGAATTCCGGGATAAACCGTTGAACCGGCTCTTCCAGACTCTTGAAGATCCCCTGATCCAGGGCAATTCCTACGCAGATGGACATAATGCTCTTGGCCACGGATTTGATCACGTTCCTGTCTGTAGGCGCAAAGCCGTTGTAACAGCAATCAGCCAGAAACCGACCGTCATCCTGAGGAGAATCACCGGCCTGCCAGATCACAACCCGGTTGATTTGCCGGTAGCGCTTTTGTTGTATCAATGCGTTAATTTCCCTTGTATATGTTTCTGCCATCTTCATACTCCATACAGTTCACTCAATCACTCATACAGATATTTTCCGATCATGGAATCTGGATTATTCCTAAGCTGCGCAGGGGTTCCCGTCGCTATGACAAAACCGCCCTCGCTGCCCCCGCCGGGGCCCATCTCCACCAGGTAATCACAGTTTGAAAGGATATAGGGGTCGTGCTCCGTAACAATAATGGAATTGCCGCAGTCCACCAGTTCATCCAGCAGCTTCAGCAGCCGTTCGTTGTCGTAGAAGGACAGACCTGTGGTGGGTTCATCCAGTATGTACAGGGAACCTTTTGCATTCTTACCCTTGGACAATTCCTTTGCCAGTTTGATGCGCTGGCTTTCGCCGCCGGAGATGGTGGGGGTGGCCTGTCCCAGACGGATATAGCCCATACCCACCCTTTTCAGCACATGCAGCATGTTGCAGATCATTTTGTCCTTCCCGTCAAAAAATTCCGCTGCCTCCTCCACGCTCATTTCCAGAATTTCCCGGATATTTCTGCCCTCCAGGGTCACTTCCATGGCTTCGGGAATATAGCCGCTGCCGCCGCATTCCTCGCAGGTCACGTCCACGAAATTCCCGAAACCCACATGATAGTGTAGGATACCGTCTCCTTTGCACCTGGGGCAGCCGCCTTCGCTGTTGACGGAAAAAAGTCCCGCCGTGTATCCCAATGCCCTGGCCTGAGGTGTGTCGGCGAACATTGCGCGCACCCTGTCAAAGATGCCGGTGTAAGTGGCAGGACAGGAGGTGCGGCTCCTTCCTATGGGACGCTGGTCTATTACATAACAGTGCCGCAGATATTCCATGCCTGTTAAAACCGCATCCACCGGGCTTTGCTCCTCCACTTCCCCGTCCCCGGTGATACATTTGGCTTTGAGAAGTTCTTTCAGCTTCGGTACCAAAGTATCTGAGATCAGGCTGGATTTGCCGCTGCCAGATACACCGCACACGCCCACCATCACTCCCAGAGGCAGCTGCACAGTGACATTCTGCAGATTGTGCAGTCTCGCTCCCGAGAGAGTAAGCATCTTGTGGGGGACTGGGGAACGGCCTGTATTCCTGCTTCGGGGGGTGGTATTCCGAGGCGGTTCCTTTTTGACTCCCCGCAGGAGATCTTTTTGTGCAAGGTAAGGCGCAGTTTTGGATTCCCCGCACCGCAGAAATTCAGCGAAACCGCCTTCATATATTTTCATGCCGCCCCGGATACCAGCCTCAGGCCCCATGTCAATGATATAGTCTGCCTCCCGCATAAAGTTTTCGTCATGCTCCACCGCCACCACCGTGTTGCCGGCATCCACCAGCCTGCGGATAATCCGAATCAGATTTTCCTTTTCTATCTCGTGGAGCCCAATGGTGGGTTCGTCAAACACAAAGATCATGGAATCCATCTCCGCAATCAGGTATCCCGCCAGAAACAGCCGCTGGATTTCGCCTCCGGATAGGGAGGGGACCGGGCGGGAGAGGCTGAGATGGTGCAGGCCCACGTCCACCATGCAGGACAGCTTGGTTACGATTTCTTTTATCAGAGGGTTGCGCGCATCGCCCTTTTCCCGGAAAAAAGACAACAATTCTCTTAGATACATGTTTTCCAGCTGTGTGATATTTTTGCCTCCAAAGGTAGTGTGGCTGGCCTGCAGGCCCAGGCCCGTGCCGCCGCATTTGGGGCAGGGCAGATGCCTGACGCAGGTGAGCCGGGATACCCAGTTGTGTTTGCCCTGACTCCAGCGGAATCTGTCAGTCAGCCAGGCAAGTAGCCCTTCAAAGTCACTGTTTCCGTATTTGAAGCAATCCAGCTGTTCCGGGGTCAGCTCGTCCAGGTGCTGCTGGGGCGTGACACCGGTGAGACGCTGGAACTTTCGCAGCAGATGCTGGTACAGGGATTGCTCACCGCCGAAGAGGTTGTACAGAGAGACGGTGTCATCTGTAAAGATTTCCTCTTCCACAGCCGTGAATATCGTGCCATTTCCCATGCATTTCACACACATGCCCCGGGGAGAATTTTTCTGGAACATGGAGATATCCAGGGGTATACCGTCATCATATGCCGGATCCCGCTGTCCCTGGCTGGCCAGCAGAGCCGCCAGCAGGGCGCTGATTTTAACCCGGGTGCCCACTGTGCTGCGGGGATTGGCCTGGCGGATGATCCGCTGTTCCACTGCTACGGTGGGGGAAAGCCCGGTGATGCTGTCAAAGGAAGGCATGCTGTCCACCATGAACTGGGTGCCGGAAAACATCAGGTAACGCCGTTTCCCCTCTTCATAAAGGGTGTCAAAGGCGAGGCTTGACTTGCCGCTGCCGGAGACACCGGTGATCACGGTGAGCTTCTTTTTGGGAATGGAGACATTTACATTTTGGAGATTATGTATTCTGGCATTTTTGATTTCTATGTAATCTTTTGTCATAAAAGTCCTCTTTACATGTCTATTCAGGGTCAGATTGCCGGATCTGTTTTTTCATAATAACATATAAAGTTTCTGGTACGCAAGAAATTCTCGAAAACCGGGAGGCCCTTCTCAAAATCTGCGCATTACAATTTCATTCTTTTCTGGTAAACTATGTGTAACGTATGAAAGGAAGGATCGCAGAGGAGGAAAGTCAAATGGCCCGGATACATTTAAGGATTGGGGATTTGAGGCGGCAGAAAAAAGTGACGCAGCAGGAACTGGCAGATCGGGTAGGTGTTTCTTACCAGACGGTGAGTCGGTGGGAGACAGGGGCGGGAGAGCCGGAACTGTCCTTGCTCCCGGCTCTGGCAGAGTACTTCCAGGTAACGGTGGACCAGCTCTTGGGCCTTACGCCCCTGGAGGGGGAGACCTATGTGCCGGAGAGGACGGGCACCCAGGATTTCTGGAATCAGAAGCGGGAATATCTGTTGCGAACCCGGAAAGGGTATTACAATCAGGATTATGTGGAATTTCTGGTCAAAAAGGTATGGAAGCTGGAGGGACCGGTATCCGTGCTGGACTGTGGCTGCGGTTACGGTTATCTGGGCCTGTTGCTATTGCCTTTTCTGGCCGAGGGCAGCACCTATACGGGCATTGATTTTGCCGGGGAGTTGATTGCCACGGGACGGGAAATGTTCAGAGAGCGGGGGCTGGAGGCGGAATTCATACAGGGGGATGTGCTGACCCATGAGGGCAGACGGCGGTATGATGTGGTAATCTGCCAGGCCGTGCTGCGGCATTTGGACAGGCCGGAGGAATTTATCCGCAAGATGATACAGTGGGCAAAGCCCGGAGGCTATGTGATCTGCATTGACGCCAACAGAGAGTTCGAGTGCGACGGCCTCTATATCGACGGCATGGATTACCAGGTGCTGTGCAGGCACGACGGGCTGGAGAAAAAGTGGGCCATGGAACTGGAGAAGCAGGGAAGGGATTACGCAGTGGCCATGCGCGCGGCCCATATCATGAGAAAGCTGGGGCTGCGGGAAGTGGATGTGCGGATGAACGACCGGGTGGAATTTGTAACCCCCGATCATCTCGAGTACGAGGAAAGAAAAAAGGATTTTCTGGACTATAACGATTGGAACACGGGTCTGAGCGATGAGGAGCGAGAGCGGGTGATCCTGCATCTGCTTTCCCACGGACTGGACCGGCGGGAGGCCTCGCAGTACTGTGACCGCAATCGGATTATAACCGGCTTTTTCGAGGATCATCAGGGAGCAGGTTATACTTTTGTGAAGGGGCATATGATCACATATGGAAAAAAAGAAGGCGCTGTCTAATGGAACTGTTTGTGCATTTTATCCGGGAAATGTACCCGGGCTGTCAGGTGTAGAATTTCCGGGAGTTGACGGAGGAAATGGAGAGAAAGTATGGCTGAAATTTTGTGTTCTACAGGAGCGTTGATCGGAAAAGCGAATAACAGGGATTACCGTCTGCTGCAAAAGCTGGCGGGACTGCTGCAATGCGACGGATATGAGTTTATGATGTACAGTTCCTGGTATCAGGAGTGGGAAGAGATGGCGGATTACCTGTCCGGCCTGGGTCTGCATATACCAGTGCTTCATTGCGACAAGCATATCGGAGAGGCTCTGAGCCGGGGGGAGGAGAGTCCCCGGGACAGCGCAGACCTGGCGCAGGCTATGGAAAAGTTTCGGGTCAACTGTGAACTGGCCCGGCGCATCGGGGCCGGGGCTCTGGTACTGCATCTATGGAGCGGCCAGATATCGGATCAGCATTTTGATAATAATCTGCGGATTTACCCCAGACTGCGGGATATGGCTGGCGGCTATGGGCTGGACCTGTTGGTGGAGAATGTGGTATGCAATCAGGAAAATCCGCTGAAACACCTGGAGGAACTGGCGCAGGCCTATCCCGGAGCCCATTTTGTGTGGGATACCAAGATGGCAGCTTTCCATCAGCAGGAAACCCTGTTGTACCAGCAGGAATATGCCTGGCTCTGGCAGCAGGGCCATATCCGCCATTACCATGTGAATGATTATGACGGAGGCTATAAGGATTGGAGCAGACTGGAGGCCCTGCCCCTGGGGGCAGGCCATATCGACTTTGACGCCTTTTTCGAATATATCCGGCGCATCGGATACGATGGCGGCTTCACTGTGGAGGCCACAGCTTTTGGATCGGACGGCCAGGTGGATGTGGATATGCTGAACCGTTGTTTTGAACGGATTCGACAGGGATCCTCACGGAGCGCGTTCTGATTTTGTGGTGAGGCAGTCCTTTTTAATGCAGCAATTCATTCCGGATCAGGTCGTCCCGTCGGCACGGGACAATCGTTTTCAATGGGATGAGGCTTGACCAGAAACTTTTTTCGTGTGGGGATAGTTTTTGTTTATGTAAGTATAAAATTTACAGCAGTGTGTTAAACAGTATATATTGTAAAAAAATAAATATTATTTGCGACAGATACGCTTTAATGCTTTAAAAGTACAAAAGATAAAACTTTTAATAATTTCTTGACAGAGTGGGTTTATACGTGTATTATATATATAAGATAATAAAGATATATAAGAATTTAAAATTGTATATATAGATTAAGAATTATATAAAATATATATCAGTTATACAAAATATTTTACTTAGATAAGGGGGGATAAATAATGAAATAAGTAAATTGAATAGTAACAAAAAAATATGCATTTGAGATTAGAAAGGAGAACAGGATGAAAAAATTTAGTAGATTTCTAACATTTGGCATACTTGCAGTAGCTATAATAGTTACAAATGTGCAGTTTGTCTATGCGATGGACGACAGTGCAAACATGCAAATCGAAAATAGAATACGGGATGAACTATCTAACTATGTGAGCGAACATAATATTCCGGTTTCCTTTGAAAATGTTAAATGTGATATCACTTATGGATATTTTAATGATACAGAGGAATTGGATAATTATGTATCAGACAAAATACAGTATATTATAGGCGAACTTGATTGCATAGATATATCTCTGGAAAATAAACAGACCCATACCAGAGGAATTTCAGATAAAGGGGGCTATTATACTGCAAAAGTGGAAAGCATTGTTCCTGCAATCGGTTGGGGATATGTGTGCCAGGATTTTAAAGCTTCCGTCAGTTCTGGAATAATTAGCAGTATAACTTTGCAGGGTAATTCCTATGATACGGGAGTTACGCTTGGAAGCTGGGAACCTAACTATTCTTGGGTAGATATTTCCAAGAATAAAAGATATTGTCAGATCCATATGAAGGGCACGGTTAATTATCTCTGGGAAGGACTGAATTTGAGCATGGAGGCAACATTTTTGGCTACAGGAAAGGGAAATGGAAGTAAAATAGAAGATGCAAATTATATGGATTGGCCGGACTGAGAATATATAGAAAGTGAGGCTAAAGTATATGAAAGCAGACAGTGACGGGAATTATGCCAGTAAAATCAAAAAACGGATTGCCCTCTATATAGTCTTATTGCTACTTATGTTTGCATACATCTTTGCGGTTGGAGAAATGGGTCTGGGTGATTCCAGAAAAATGTCCGATTTGGCCGACATTGTCAGTAAGATTATTATATTTGGCGGTGTACTTTTTGTAATCATGAAACTTATTTACTACCGAAAACTGTTGAAGAATTCTTCTGAAATGCCATTGGAACATGCATCCAAACCCAGTGACCGTGAAAAGCTGTTATACGAAAAGAGCGGAGGCATTGTATTTGAAATCTTATTTTATTTTTTGTTAGTTGTCACTGGTACGGCGGCATTGGCAAATGAAGCGGCATTTCGGGTTTCCTTTCTGGTTTTGATAGTCTCCATAGTTTTAAAGGTTGCGGCATATGCGGTCTACAGCAGAAAATACTAAATGCTTAACAAGTAAATCGACGCAGGCTCGTATCACATCATTATAGGCCATTCCCCTGGCAGTGGGAGTGGCCTATTTTACTATAATCCTATTTTTGAGAAAATAGGACCACATTCGACTCACCGGATCCCCGGCAGGCGCTGACAGAGCCTTCCATTGGTGCCTTGAACAATAAACCTTGCAAAAGCGGCGTTTGAAGAGGTATAATATCCCCAGGCGGAACAGCCATATTATCATAATGAAAATGGAGGATTTGGTATGCTGGCAGAAAAGGCTCCCATGGGGTGGAATTCATGGAACACGTTCGGAAAGGATATCAACGAACAGCTGATCATGGAGATGGCGGACATCATGGTGGAAAAGGGATACCGGGAGGCGGGCTATGAGTATGTCATCATAGATGACTGCTGGTCCCTCAAGGAGAGGGTGGATGGGAAGCTGGTGGCTGACCCGGCCCTGTTTCCCCACGGAATGAAGTATCTCTCTGACTATGTTCACTCCAAAGGGTTAAAATTCGGTATGTATTCCTGTGCGGGCTTTATGACCTGCGCGGGTTATCCCAGCAGTTACGGGCATGAGTATGAGGACGCGAAACAGTTTGCGGAGTGGGGAGTGGATTACCTGAAGTATGATTTCTGCAACTTTCCTTCCAGCGGCAACGGCAGGAATGCCTATCTGACCATGGCCATGGCGTTGCGCAACAGCGGCAGGGAAATCCTGTTAGCCGCCTGTAACTGGGGGGTGGACAATCCCTCGGGCTGGATGCGTTCCAGAGGAGCCCACAGCTATCGCTCCACCGGGGATATCTTTGATGTGCCCAAGAGTTATAAGGATATTTTCAGAAGCCAGGTGGAGAATATCGAGAACAACGCTCCCGGCTGTTACAATGACATGGATATGCTGATCGTGGGCATGCATGGCAAGGGGAATGTGGGGCTGGACGGCTGCAGCGACACCCAGTATCTGCAGCATTTTGCCATGTGGGCTTTCCTGGGCTCCCCTCTGATCATCGGCTCTGATCTGCGCAGTCTGGACCAGGTCAATGAAAAGGCCCTGCTCTGCAAGGGACTGATTGCCATCAACCAGGATGAGGAGTGCAGGCCTGCTTTCCTGTTGGGGCACAATGGAGAAAAGACCTATACCATGGCCAAGATCATGAGCGGCAATCGGGTGGCTCTGGGATTTTTCAATCTGGATGCCGCCAATGAATGGGAGAACGGCATGAGCATCTCCTTTGACGATCTGGGCATCCATTCCGAGTCCGGGGTGGCTCTGAAGCTGACGGACGCCATTACGGGGGAGGAACTGGGGATTCACAGAGACGGATACCGTTGTAGTATAGGCGTTGATATGTGCAAGATTCTGATAGGAGAATTGGTTCGTGGATAACACAGACAGTACGCGGGCCGGTGATCCTGGATCCAGGCGGCCGGACTCCGGCCCTCTGGATGCCGGGACAGCGGAAAACAAGCCGGGTGCAGACGGAGAAAAACGGTGCGGGAGGTGCGGCAGGTCGCTGACCCGGGATGAGATGGGACTCCACAGGAAACTTATCAATCGGGCAGCGGATTCCTTTT
Organism: Lachnospiraceae bacterium; assembly: GCA_022797535.1. GTDB lineage: Bacteria > Bacillota > Clostridia > Lachnospirales > Lachnospiraceae > Acetatifactor. The sequence goes on from JAAWKU010000030.1 coordinate 9,022, forward strand.
TCTGCATTTCCTGCAATGCGGAACAATTCGGCGTCACCACCGCCCTGCTGGAAGAGAAGATTCGGCAGTTCAGGGAGATGGGATGTACTCTGTTCGACCCTCCAGAGCCTGGATGATTCTCTCCGAGCGCTTCCTGATCCGTTGAGTGATTTCACCCAGGCGCCGGTCCGTTTCTTGCACGGAGGCGGTTTTATCACCGTCTCCCTTTTCTGTCTTTGGAGTGATCTCCGGGTTATCCCATGTGTGGCCCTCCCAGAAGGGCCTGGGCTCATACAAGTCGTGCCCGTCAACTTTTTCCGTATAAACATAGTCTTGCAAATAAAGTGTGTCTACAAAATTATGCCAGCCGTCCTGGGTCTGGTCTGTTTTATTTTCCTCCTTTTCAAACCATTCCAGCCACCTTAAACAGTACAGAGGCAGTCCTTTCTGATGCAGCAATTCATTCTGAACCAGATCATCCCGCTCCATTATATCTTTTCCCTTAAATGTATACCATTGATATATTTTCTGTAATGTCAGATCCCAGTAATCCCGCCTGGCAAAGGGGCCACACCGCGCCGTGTTAAATCCCGCCGGCACGGGACAATAATTTCCTATGGTATGAGACATGGCAAGAAACTCTTTCATATGAGGATAGTTTTCGTCTATGTAAGTATAAAAGTCCGCTTTAAGATCACGAGTCGAAAGTTTACAAGCTGACAGTTGCGCCACAGCCAAAGTACAGAAATTCACTGTCCACCATTTCTGTTTCGGATGCCTGCCTGCGCATTGCATATAGACGTTCTTTATCTCCGGGATCACCCGTTTCCCGGCCCTGCTGATCCCTCTGTCAAATGCGGTTTCACTGTCAACGATCTGCATCAGCCCATGGGTGAAACTGGTCATGGGGGAGGTCATGGTATCCGAGACAATGGTGCTTTTTGTTCTGGAAATTTGCCTCATGTATCTTTGCTCTGTCAGGCCCCTGGGATACAATTCCTCATAGATCGCCTGGAGCAGCCGGCTATGAAGATCGGGGTCAGATACTTGAAAACCTGTTTGTTCAAACATGCCCTTTTTGCCTCCGATGAGGTCCCACTCAGGATTTCCGGCTTTATAAATGAAAAATTTATCATATTCATTTGAAAGTACACAATAATTGACAAAGCCTCCCTTTCTGGCAGGCCTGCATGTATCGTTGATCATATCATATGCTTCCGGAGAATTGCTCTTTAACCATTCCGTCACTACTGTATTTTTCATTTTTTCCTTTCGCTAATAGCCATTCCTGCCCATGTTCTGTCCTGGACAGCTTTTTCAGCGCATTGCTTGGGGAAGCAGTGCTTTTTTCATAGAACTGTACAGGTTCATTGAAATATGTCTTTTATTTCCTTTCATTATATATATTATATATATGAAAACCCACAATGTCAATGTATTATGTGGTATTATTCCCAAAGTCATTGTGCACAAAGAGCAGCGGAGCCACAAAAAAGCATTGACAAAAATAATTAGCCACATAAAATCGTGGTATAAGGGCAAAAACAGCAGATGGGGCTAAAGGATATGGGTGCAAAGGAACGTGAGGTTTTGCAGAACTGGAAAGGAGCCAGAATATGGGTGAAGAGAAAAGACAGGGCTGACAGTAAGAAAGTATTTAACACAGTTGCTGTTCAAATTGTATGTGCAGTTCAAGAGTATCCGGCAGGCGGCGGACGAGATGAAAATGTCGTTCAGATATACGATGCAAGTACATAACCAGATCCTGAAATCCTTTGGGCAGACTTATACGGATCTGCGTTATCAATTCATTAGAACTGTGGTAACATATCTTTCTTTATACAGAGGATTGGCCAAAACATGCGAAAGTACTCTCTTTATTGTGAAAAAGCAGTTCAGGAAACAGTAATTTGAACTTTAAAATTTGCGTGAAATATGCTATGCTATAGTTTAAGTGAAGCAAATTTCATCAAAGCGTTTTAACTCAAATCAAACGCTTTAATTTTGCTGGACAAAACCAAAGTAAATTGGGGAGGTAATGATAACAATGCGCTCAATCAAATCAAAAATTCAAACCAGCATGATTACAGTTGTATTAATTGGCTCCGTTCTTATAGGAGTTATTACTGCCTTTCTAAACGCATATGGAATAGACAGCATGATGGAAAAGACTGTGGGACCCGCTACGCAAATGGCGGCGAATGCTGTGGAATGGCGGATGGATCACTACTGGACAGCACTTCAGGAGGCGGCGTCATCCGAAATTTTTCAAACATCCAGCCCTACCGCTCCCGAACTGGTTCCCATTCGGGATGACATTGCCCAGAGGAATGGCTTCCTGTACGTTGGTAAGATGGATGCTGACGGTTTTTCATCCACCGGTTATAGCTATGCCGATGAGGACTACTTCAAGCAGTGCAAGGCAACTATGGGACCATATATTTCTGACATTATGAATGATGGGACACAGATGGCTTTTCTGTTGGAAGTCCCCATTGTAGTCAACGGTCGCTTTGAAGGCGTGGTATATGGTGGAATCCGAGCCGACTTTTTATCAGACATTGTAATCAATCTGGCTATGGGCAGCGATGGCGTGGCTTATGTATTGGATAAGCGGGGCAATGTCATTGGTCATCGGGAATCTTCCGTGGTGGAAGAAGGCTCCAACATGATTGAAGCTGCCAAGACAGACTCTACCTTGGCGGATATTGCCGCAGTCAATCAGCGTATGGTTCAAGGAGAAACCGGCTTCGGCGCTTACAATTTCTATGGGGACAATAAGTTTGTAGGATTCGCGCCTATTGGCGGCAATCAGGAGTGGAGCATTGCGATTGAAACCAGCCAGCGAGAATTCAAGTCTACAGTGGACCGGAGCATCTTTTTGACAATTCTGGTGGTCGTTGCCGTTGTGCTCTTGACATTCCCTGTGGCAATCAAGGTAGGCGGCTCTATTTCCGCTCCCATCCAGGCATGTGTCAGACGGTTGGAACTGCTGTCCAATGGCGACCTGCATACTTCCACGCCGGTTGTGACTTCCCGGGATGAGACTGCAAGGCTGGTAAAGGCCTTGGACACTACCATACTGCGGTTGAATGATGTAGCTCAGGATATGTCCCATCACCTGGAACTGATGGGACAGGGCGATTTCCATGAAGAGATTACCCGTACATACTGGGGAGATTTTTCAGCGATGGCGAAATCCATTATGGCGATTCACAGTTCCCTGAGAGACACGCTCAAACAAATTCGTCAATCCGCAGAAACGGTGGCGACCAGTGCTGTGCAGATGTCCAATGGGGCCCAGACGTTAAGACTGGGTTCGGCAGAGCAGGCCAGCGCCGTTCAAGAGCTCTCCGCTACTGTGATTGGCATTACGGAGAATGCAAAACAAACTGTCCAAATGGCAGAAGAAGCCGGACAATTTGTGGATCAAGCCGGCGCAGAGCTGGGACACAGCGCAGATATTGCCAAAGAATTGAATATAGCAATGGAGAAGATATCCAATTCTTCTACAGAGATCAGAAAAATTATTGACACCATTTCGAATATTGCGTTTCAGACGAATATTTTGGCGCTGAACGCCTCCGTGGAGGCTGCACGGGCCGGCGAATCCGGCAAGGGTTTCGCCGTGGTAGCCGGAGAGGTTCGCGATTTGGCCAATAAATCTGACGAAGCGGCCAAGGCTACTAAGGAGTTGATTGAAAGCTCTATTGCCGCCATCAACGAGGGTGGTCGTGTGGTAGATCGAGTGACGGAATCTTTAGATAAAACGGGGGTTATTGCCGAAAATATAACCGATAAAATGAATGTAATGGTGGAAACCGTTGAGAGCCAGACTACCGCAATCTCTCAAATTTCGGAGGGGGTTGATCAGATTTCCAACGTTGTACAAAGTACCGTTTCCACTGCGGAACAAAGTGCCGATACCTCTCAGGAACTTTCCCGTCAATCACATTTGATGAATGAATTGGTGCATAAATTCCGGTTGAGCTAATTCCTGTAAACATATTGGGATTTCGGCTGTTTTTCCAAGAGGGAATAGCGGTTAATTACTTTAAAACAAAATTTTCCAACATGGGGGCGATGCTATACTTACATCGCCCCCTTTCTTATTCTGGCAGCATGTCATTGAAAACATGGAAAGGGTTATGTTCTGTCCCGGACAGCTTTTCCAGCATATTGGTGGGGAAAAATTTCAATGTAATATGTGGCATAGTGTACAAAAAACAACAAAGCCACAAAAAACCATTGACAAAAGATATTTAGCCACATATAATTATGGCATAGGGACAAAAAGTGCAGATAGTACCAAAGGATATGGGCGCTCAGGAACGTGATATTCCGCAGAACGGGAAAGGAGTCAGAATATGAGTGAAGAGAAAAGGATGGGGCTGACGGCCAGAAAGTATTTAACACAGTTGGAGGAACTGGAAATAAACATCAGTCAGGATCTGGAAATGTTGGAGGAAATGAAGGCCAGCGCCTGCGGACTGAGGGGAGCAGACTATGACAGGGAGAAGGTACAGACTTCTCATACAGCGGATTCCCTGGGCAATGCGGTTACGCAGTATGTCTCCCTGGACGGGAAGATCCATGAGGAGATAGAGCGCTTTACATCCGCCAAAAACCGCATTATTACGGAAATCAGGGGACTGCATGACAGAAAGTACACACAGTTACTGTTCAAAGTGTATGTGCAGTTTAAGAGCATCCGACAGGCGGCGGACGAGATGAAAATGTCGTACAGATATACGATTCAAGTACATAACCAGGCTCTGAAATCCTTTGGAGAGACCTATACGGATCTGCGTTACCTGGCTTAAGTATGGGACATACATAATAATCGAAAAGTGTTTCGGATATTTGATATGCTTGAAGATTGCAATAGCATTAGATATGTGATACCATATCTTTATGGAGTCGGGAAAATATTCCTGAAATATAGCACACTGGTTATAATCTGATATCAGGCAAGATGAGGAGGAAGGCATTGTGAAGAGAAAAGCATTGATTGCGCTGTTCACATTGACAATGACGGCGGCAATGATTACAGGCTGCGGAAACAGGCCGGACCAGAACCTGGCTGCGGAGAATAGCCAGGAGTCCCCGGCGGAAGCCGGTGGGGGATCTGGGGAGGAAGCATCCGATGCGGCCGAATCCAATACAGAAGAAGCCGGAGATGAGGCAGCATTGGGTATAGAGGGAGAAAGCGGTGATGGAACAGCATCTGGTATAGAGGGAGAAAGCAGAGATGGAACAGCATCTGGTATAGAGGGAGAAAGCAGTGATGAAGCAGCATCTGGTGCAGAGGGTGACAACGGAGATGAAGCAGGATCCGGTACAGCAGATGGAATCGGCAGTGAGACAGGATCCTCCCGAGACGTAACCGGCCAGGGGGAGTCCACCCAGGAAACTTCCAGAGAAGAATCCCGGGATACTGGCCAGGGGGAATCCCAGGAGACGCCAGGGGACTTAGAGGCTCCAAAGCCGGATGGACCCAATGCTTCCATTGACGGGACTTCCCGGAAAGAGGGAACCCCGGCCCCTGCGGAGGCCGGGAGCCAGACGCCGGACTATACCGTAACGGCCATGAATACAGTTATGTATGTCATAAACGCCGTAAATCTGAGGCAGGGACCTGGAACCGACTACTCCAGAGTGGGATCCCTAAGTAAGGGCGACCAGGTGACTGTCATCGGTCAGGCGGACAATGGCTGGTTTCAGCTTGACAGCGGGGCGTTTGTGTCCAACAGATATTTGGGCGGCGAGGCTCCTGTGGCAACTCCTGCGGATACTGCTGCGACAGGTTTGCCTGCTGACCCTGCCGCAGCTCTGCCAGTGACAGTTCCTGTCACAACTGTATCAACAGGGACAGACTTCCTGAATATCCTCAACCAACAGCGAAGCGCCGCCGGTCTGGGAACCTTACTCTGGGATGATGGTATGGCAGCAGTGGCCCAGAGAAGAGCCCAGGAAATTACCAAGGTTTTGGATCACAGCGGTAACGTGGAGCAATATGGTGAAATTATTCAGCGGGCCATAAGCGGCGACGCAACGGAATGGTATACTAACTGGTATAATTCAGATGCCCACAGATCGTCTATGATGGCGAAAAACTATACCAGAGCCGGTGTCGGGGTATACAACATAGGGACTAATTACTATGTGGTGTGCAACTTTGAGGGCAATTCGATATCAGAAGAAGAGTTGCTGGAGCAGCATAAGCCAGAGAACCTGATTCCTGCAGGCGGTAATGAAAATGGGACGGTGAACGGCTTCTCTACCACTGGGGAAACATTGGATCCTGATGACCCGGATTATGGATTCATATATGACTTGATTGAGCAGGAAAGAGAGCAATATAATCAATAAATGTATTTGACATGGGTATCCACAGGTAACTTTCATAGAGTTATCTGTGGATATTTTATTGGCGGTATCCACATACGTTCGGTGTTGACACTCGAACATATGTTTGCTATAATAGTTGTATCGCTGCTTTAGAACGTGCGCACACACAAGGAGATGAAGGATATGGATTACAGAAAACTCATCATTGAATTGCTTGACATGGCTGATGAACGAAAATTAAAATTGATTTACTGCTATGTCAGGGCGCTTCTGGGGCTGGGATAAACCCAGCCCTGTTCCGTATTGTGAGGTCTTTATGCATACGAATACTTACATGATCTTACACTGCATACATAAAAAGCACTAAATAACATGATTGACGATAGTGTTCAAGAGAGTTATGATATAATTGTTAAAAAAGTTTGGACCACAAAAAGGTTGCCAATAACAAATCAATAATCAATCATTAACCAATATGCACACGCAAGAGGGACGTCTTTATTCACACGACGTCCTTTTTGTGTGTGCATATTGGTTACACAGAAACAGAAAGGGGGTAAGCAGTGCAGGCACTATATACGAGGATTCAGCGGAAAGGGGGTGTATGTCAATGTGAGGAGGGAGATGGCTGCCATGGAACAGTTGGACAGGGCAGCGGCATTAAAAGAGGGAAATAGTTTGATTAAAAATATGAGGAGAATAAAATGATGAAGGGAAAGACAAAGAAAGCAGTATCATGGCTGCTTGCGGCAGTAACGATTCTGTCTCCGCTGGCACAGTCTGTAACGGTGGCATATTCCGCAGAAGATGCTGCAGAAAGAGCCTATATCTCAGACAAATCTATGTCAGGAAGCGAATTTGTATCTGAAAACGGATCTGTGTCAGGAAGCGGATCTGCGTCAGGAAACGGATCTGTGTCAGGAAACGGAACTGTATCAGGAAGCGGATCTGTGTCAGGAAGCGAATCTGTATCAGGAAACGGATCTGCGTCTGGAAGTGGATCCATCTCTGGCAATGGCGGATCCGTCTCCGACGGTGATATAGAAGGAGGACTCACGGTCAGCGGGTCGGACGCGCAGTATGTGCTGGATGATTTTTTTACCGGTGAGACCTATGTGGAGATCGGAGGAAAGAAAACTTCTCAGGTAACCAGAATAAAACAGGGGAATGAGGTGGCTATGGATCTGGTATGGGACATTGACACAGATACCCTTGGCGTGAATGGTATAGCGGAATTTACCTACAGCCTGCCCGCCGGGGTTTCCTGGGCGCAGGCTGAGGGAAATATCGGGGGAGGCTCATACAGCCTGTCTGACGGGTCCTTATCTCTGTTTTACGATATGGCAAAAGAAAGAGGCCATGTGAATGCCCGCTTATATGTGGCAGGCAGCGCAGACACATATGCCCGGCGGGACAGTGGGGGAGAGATCCATTTCCCAGACGGAAGCATCTATGCGTCTTATGACGAGGAGGCAAGGCTGGATGCCATTGCCGCTGAGTGGGCGGAAAAGGGTCTGCTTCCCTATGAGAATTGGCTGTATGGAGAAGCAGCATGTGGTGATAACATTCTCTTTACACGAAAGACTATGAACTATTATTCGGCAGAAGAGGCCGCAGCTCTGGATGGGAAGCTGGGCAGGGTGGAGGAAGGCACATACTTTCAGTATACAGACAACTTACAGGAAGTAATCCGTATGGCTGAAGACGGTATGGACCTGGACAGATTCTTTTACGGCAATGTATTGTTTGGCCTGTCATTGAGTGAGCTGTACAGAATGGAGGAGGAGGGGATTACCCTGTCCGATGCCGCTGACATGATTATTTCTTCCATGCCCATGGAGGTGAGTGGAGAGCGGGCAGGCGGCACAATGTATGTGGCAAACATGTCCGTATACACAAAGGCCCTTGGCCTTGTGCCGGAACTTGGGGGAAGTAAGAACCATGGCCCCATGTGGAAAATAGCAACTTCCCAGGGCCAGTTTGCAAGATGTCTGTTGTATGGGGGATCCCTCCGTACGGGTGATATGTTCCATCAGGTTCCTTACAGTATGGTTACGGATTTAAGCGGCAATCCCATTTCCCAGACCAAGTATCATGCTCTGATGGCAGTTGCGGAACAGAATGACTGTGTGGGAGGAATGGAATCTGATATCCAGATTTCCCAGATCATCACCTGGTATATCCTGGCCAACAATATAAACCCGGACATAAATGGGGAGGCTGTTTTTAATCTGGTGAGGACGCTCTATCTGCGGTGCTTTGGTGTGTCGGCGGCACAGGCGGCGGCAAATCCTGCCTTGTACGGAGACCAGGGCATCCTTCATGCCTGGGTACTGGGTTGGGTGCAGCGTTATCGAGCCAACGAAGGCCTTGCCTATGATGATGTCTATATCCCTGAACGAAGGGCTGTGACACTGACATTCTGGGCGCCCGATTCGGGCGGAACCAAGCAGCCGCTGATGACATGGGCCTCCATACCAATAACGGTAGACAAGAAATATGGTTATCTTTCCGTTTATAAGACAGATCATAAAAATAATCCCTTAGCGGGATGCACCTTTGGAATCAGGGATGCATTGGGCAATGTGGTAGACAGGTTTGTAAGTACCAATAGTCCCTATGTGAAGGAATTAGAGACAGGAATCTATTTTGTATATGAAATACAGGCGGCTGAAGGATATGAGCTGGACAAAACAGTTTATCCGGCAGTCATCACCGAGGATAATACCAGGGAGTTTCCGTACCATCTTTCCATTGCGAACCAGCGGAAGAAGCCGGAGGTTATTCTGAACAAGTACGAGTATGGCACCAAGATTTGTATACAGGGCATGGCCCTGCTCCAGGTGCTGCGCAAGTCTGACAGGGCAGTGGTGGCTGAGAAATTTGTGGGCGTGCATGGTCCTGAGACCATTTCCCTCGATCCCGGTGAGTACATACTTCATGAAAAGCTGCCTCCTGATGGATATCTGAGGACCGAAGATATTGAATTTACGGTTCCTGACAGGGTTCCTTCCACTACTGTGGTAGATATGTATGACAAGCATACCACGGTTATTATAGAAAAAAGGGATTCCGAGTCCAACAAGTTTGTCGAAGGCGCGGAGCTGGCTTTGTATTGGGCCAATGAAAATTTTAACATTACAGACACCATGCCCTATGCCAGATGGATTTCCAGGGGCGAAGGCAAACGGTTTGAGCGCATTCCCGTGGGCAACTATGTGCTTCGGGAACTTACAGTTCCCAACGGCTACATAAGGGCGGGAGATGTGCCTGTGACCGTAAAGGAGACGGAGGAAGTACAGTCTTTTACCATGCTTGACAACAAGAGGAGCCTGAGTATCCTCAAGGTGGACGAACAGTCCGGCGAACCTTTATCCAATGTAGGCCTGGAACTGTGGACTCTGGACGCAAACAAGCAGAAGGTCTCTCTGGTGGACGCCTGGACCACTTCTCCCCAGAACAATCCCCACCAGATCGACGGCGTGAACATCGGTATTGTCTATGGGCTGTTTGAAGTAAGCACGCCCCCAAATTATGACAGTTTCGGGATGCGGGAGGTATTGTTTGGCCATCAGCATGACGCAGGCTGCTACAGTTGTGCCAGCACGGATTTTGATACGCGGACCTGGGAAAGTTTTTACTATGGCAATGTGGATAATAATGGCAATGAAATAAAATGTGTTCGCTGCAACAGCTACGATTGTCCTGGCCACAGGGATATACACTATGAGTATACCTGCAGGAAATGCGGCAAAAAATCTTCTGATAGGCCGGCCATATGCCCCAATACCTCTTCTACCCCTCAGTGTGGGCTTGAAGAGGGCGATATACAAAACCAGGTCATCACTGTGTCTAACAGAAGAAAAAGTAATGAAATATTTGTTGAGATTGACAAGATAGGGCCTGATCTCAGAAGCGCCTTTGTCTCCTGTAAAATATCCGGGGCGCAGATGGAATTGCGGGACGCTGCCGGAAATGTGGCGGCGGCATGGACCACAAACGGCTCCACAAAGAGCATTACAGGAATAAGACCGGGAAGATATACCCTGGTAGAAGTCAAAGCTCCCGACGGATATGTAAAGGCGGAGAACATGGTCATAGAAGTAAAGGATACTCCTACTCTCCAGCACTTCACCATGTATGACGGCGTGACGAACCTTGCGATCCGCAAACAGGATGCAGACGGCCGGAACATTGAAAGGGCAATTCTGCAAGTCTACCATGCCAACGCGGACGGCAGCAGGGGAGCAAAGTATGGCGCTCCTTTTACTTCCGGAATAAATGACACGGAATTCCGTGGAATTCCTGTGGGCAAATATATCCTGGTGGAGGAGAAAGCCCCGGAAGGATACGCCCTTGCGGAGCCTGTGCCATTTGAGGTGAGAGATACCACCGAGGTACAGTACGTGACCATGGTAGACCGGCCCATCAGGGTGGAGATCAGCAAGAAAGATATCACCAGCGGCGCGGAGATCAAGGGGGCGCAGCTTAAAATCTGGACCACCAATGCCGCAGGCGCAAAAGACACGATTTATAAGAGTTGGACCACGGACGGCACGCCCCGCATGTTCGAGATGATGCCCGCAGGAAGCTATATCCTGGAGGAAAGCATTGCGGCCCCCGGTTATGTGAAAGCGGCGGATATTCTCTTTACCGTCACGGCCACGGGGGATATTCAGAAAGTCATCATGTATGATGATTACACCAGGGTGGAGATAGACAAACTGAACATTCTGGGAGCGGGGGTTCCCGGGGCCAGGTTATCGCTGGTCTCCGTGAATGAAAACGGCATTATCCAGGGCGTCTACGCGACCTGGACCACCGACGGCGCTTCCCACAGCTTAAGTCATGTGCCTGCGGGGAAATATATGCTCATGGAGGTGGAAGCCCCGGAAGGATATATGGCGGCAGACCCTGTGTACATTGAGATCAGGGAAACCGGAGAAATCCAGAGGTTTATGATGCGGGATGAATTCTACCATATTCCTCTGACACTGGAAAAGGTGCATGGAACCACAGGAGAACATCTCAAAGGCGATGCGGCGTTTGAATTGTACGAATGGAATGAGGCAACAGGGGATTATGAGCCCAGCAGAAATTACCGCATGGTGAGATCAGCGGACGGCAGGTATTCCGTGTCCTCGTCCTATTCGTGGGCAAAAGATGGTGAATTGTACTGGACCCCCGCCAACCAGGGAAAGTTCTATTATAAGGAAGTGAAAGCCCCGGAAGGCTATGTGATTGACTCGGATCCGGTGTATGTGAATGTGCTGGACTCCCGCGTATTGGGGGACGACGGCGTTTATCATGCCCATAACAACCGGCCCGGGGACTATTTTATTGATGATGGGTCAAAGTTCGCAAACCGGCCCTGGCAGTTAAGGTTCTCTCTGAAGAAGGTGGACGCCATCTCCGGGAGTATGCTGACGGATGATGCAGCCTTTGCTCTGTACGAGTGGAGCCAGGCTGTGGGCGGTTATATTGTCAGCCCCCATTATGCCATTGTACGCCGGGCGGAGGGAGATTACACGGTGGAAAGCAGCTATCCGTGGGCATCTGAGGGATATCTGTACTATACGGAAGATAACCAGGGCAAGTTCTATTATCAGGAGACAAGGGCCCCGGAGGGCTATGAACTGGACGGTGAGAAGGTATATGTTGATTTTTCCAGACTGGGTTTCTCTCAAAGTCCCGACAACGCCATCAAAGAATATAAGGCCCATAATGCGGATCCCGACAGCTACCATGTGGGAAGCGGCGAAGTGTTTGCTAATCAGCCCGCCCATGTAAGGATACGGGTTCCCAAAGTGGATCGGTATACGGGGAGCCTGATTGAGAGCGACGCACAGTTTGAAGCAGGGGTTGTGGAGGGGGATTTCTCCTGGCCTGTAACTTTTGAAAAGCAGGAGGACGGAAGCTATCTCTCCAGTGAAATATATTATGAAAACACAGTGAGTAATGCCAACCAGGGGATTTTCTATGTATACGAGAAGAAAGCGCCGGAAAACTATTATGGCGATTATGTGGAGGACGGCGTATCCCATGTCCCCGGCGGGGAAGCGGGTAAGAATACCTACCTGTTTGAGATCAGGATGGATTTGTCCAATGACGGTGACATACTCACCATTACCAATGACGATATGGGACAGCAATTCTGGAATGAACGTCAATATGGTGAAGTCACGGTTCGGAAATATGATGACGAGGCAGAGGCGGAAAGGCCGGACGGCAGCCCGGTGACCCAGGGCGATCTTGAGACTCTGGACGGCGCGGTATATGGCCTGTACGCGGACGAGGACGTGATGGCGGCCTCGGGCAGCGGCATTCTCTACAGAAAAGGATCCCTGGTTCGGAGGGCGGTCATTGGCCAGTCCACCATCACTGACAAGCAGGGATACCTGCTGGACAAAGACGGGGGCAGATGTATTGAGAGCGGCAAGGCTCCCGCTTATATAAAGACTCCTGGCAGGACTAATTTTCAACAGGTGGAACTGGGACGGTACTATATTGAGGAGATCAGCCCCGCCCAGGGCTATCTGCCGGACACCACAGAATACAGGGGCGTCGAACCCCAAAGATATAATGTGACATTTGCCTACTCCAATGAGTCGGAGCATGTGGTTCTGCGCAGGGAAAACGCGTCCCATGCGGACAACCTTTTATCCATGGACGACGGGTCTGATTCCAGGGATGTCTATTCCGGCGACTTTGTCATGAAACAGGCGGCACAGTTCGTCAAAATGGAGGACCTGCACACTGGTACGGAAAAAGAACCTCTCATAGCCGGATTTACAATTTATCGGCTGGGCGACTTGTCCGGCGTCAAATCCGGGGCAATCGCCCCCAAAGGAGATGTGTGGACGAAGGCCGACCTCCAGACTTTGAAATCCTATGATTTTACGGGAGAGCAGGCTGCAACGCTGTACAGGAGAACCACGGAAGCCTGGACGGAGGGGGACAGGGCATGGCTGGAACCCACAGGAGTGAAAAACCAGTATCGGGTGAAAGAGATGTGGTCGGATGAGGAAAGCGGTTATTTTGTTACGCCGCAGCTGCCCTACGGACAGTACGTCCTGGTAGAAACCAGCACGCCGGAGGGCAAGGAACAGGCCGACCCCCTCATCGTCACAGTGAGCAAGGACTCAACCATTCCCCAGCCGGTGCGCTATATCGGGAACGAAACGCTGGAATGTTATCTGCGTTTGGTAAAGACTGACGGAGAGAACGGCCAGACAGTCCTCAAAGAGGGCGCAGCGTACAGGATCCGGCTGATGTCCGGCCGGGAAGGATTTGACAGCCTGTTCTGGAAAATATATGAAGACGGGTTTCTCTATTACTGGGATCCCATGAGCAGAGCCGAGATGGGCAGCGGGGAACATCCCTTTAAAGTACGGAATCTGTATGAAGGGGGTAAAGTCACTGACTGTTACATTGAACTGCCCTATATGCTGCCCTATGGAGATTACGAACTGGTGGAAGTGAAGGCTCCCGAAGGATATGTGATCAGCGGAAGCGAGCAGGAGATCAAAGACATTACCACCGCCGGAAACAACGGTTATGAGGTGATTGACAAACCGGCCAAGGCTGCGGCATTCTCTGTCACCAATTCCATTTTGGAGGAAGAAGGGACATGGGTTGATAAATATGGCCGTGTGATCGTGACGGTGAAGCAGGAGAACCGGCAGCAGAAAGGCATCCTGCAGATCAGTAAAATTGGAGAACAGCTGTCTGACGCCCAGACTGCCGGAAGTATTTCCGGCGGCGATGTCCATACGGATTTCGTGTATGTCCCGGCTCCTGTGGAAGGCGCCCGGTTTGAAGTCTATGCGGCGGAAGATATTTACAGCCAGCAAATCCACAGCGCCATGCCTGAAAGCTATGACGCGGAAAAATACCGGATCTGGAAAGAGGGAGATCTTGTGGGGACCCTTACCACCGACAGTTCAGGTTTCGCGTACCTGAGCGACCTGTATCTGGGTAAATACAGAGTGAAGGAAACCGTGGCGGGAGACGGATTTGTACTGAATCCCTTTGAAGAAACATTTGAAATTACCGCGGCGGTAAGCACTAAGAATTTCATCGTGCATGATATGACATATGAGAACAGGAGGCAAAAGGTAAAAGTAAGCGTAGCCAAGAAAGACGCGGAGACGGGGGAAGCCCTGGCCGGCGCGGTATTCGCGCTGATTGCAAGGGAGGATATCTTCTCCTGTGCGCCCGATTCCTCCCGGAAGCTGGTAACGGCAGGAACCATCATTGACTGTGGGGTATCCGGCCAGGACGGCATTGCTGTCTTTGACGCCGATCTGCCGCTGGGCCAGTACATGGTAAAAGAAATAACCGCGCCTGCCGGGTATTATGTCTCCCGCCAGGAGTTCCTGCTGGATGCCGAATACCGTGGGCAGGATGTGGAAACTGTGGAATTGGTCTGTGAGGTGAAAGACCAACCCTTTGTGGTGGCGTTTACCAAATATGATCTGACCAACGGGGAGGAATTGCCCGGCGCCAGGCTGGAGGTAATCGAGCAGGACGGAAAGGTGATTGACAGCTGGATCTCTGATGACAAGCCCCATACCATACGGGAACTGGCTGTGGGAAAAACCTATATTTTCCGGGAGACAAAACCCGCCGATGGGTATGTAACCGCAGAGGAGATAGAGTTCACCGTTCTTGACATGAGCGGGCCGGAGGCAGAGATTCAGATCCAGGAAATAAAAATGTATGACGATGTGACCAAGGTGCAGATCAGCAAAAAAGATTTTACCACAAAAGAGGAACTGCCCGGTGCAAAACTGCAACTGTGGACCGCAGAGGAAGGAGGAGGTAAATCCGAACTGGTAGAAGAATGGATATCCGGTGATGAGCCCCATTCCATTGAGAAACTTCCCGTTGGCAAGTATGTACTGGTGGAGGAGAGCGCCCCGAAGGGCTATCTGTTGGCCGAGGAAATACCCTTTACCCTTCAGGACACCGGCGAGATACAACGGGTGGAGATGCTTGACGACTACACCCGTCTGGAAATCAGTAAGAAGGACATAACCACAAAAGAGGAACTGCCTGGGGCAAAATTACAGCTATGGAGGGCAGAGGAAGGAGGAGGTAAATCCGAACTGGTGGAAGAATGGATATCCGGCAGGGAACCTCATTACCTGGAGAAGCTGCCTGCAGGCGCTTACATCCTGGTGGAGGAGAGCGCTCCGGAGGGCTATCTGGTGGCGGAGGAAGTGTCCTTTACTTTAGAGGCTGCCGGTGAAATCCAGAAGGTTGAAATGCTTGACAGGCCCGCTCCGGCGCCGCCCGAAAGGCCGACCCCCACACCCGTTCCCACGCCTGAAAGGCCCATTCCCACCCCTGACGTTCCCGTCACCGGGGACGAGGGCAGTCTGTTTGTATGGCGCGCTGTGGCGGCGCTGGCAACGGCTGTATCCGGCGGCTGTATCTGCCTTGCTCTCATGGGAAAGATAAAAGATAACAGAAAGAAGAGAAAGAAGCAAGACCACCAGGGGGCATGCCCCCTGCATGGGGAAGAAGGTATCTGACTCCCCTGATGTTCAAGGGCCTGGCAGGAGATTGCCAGGCCCTTATTATAAAAGACATAGTACAGGAGGATTATGATGAAAAAAGAAAAGGTTTTAGGGATGATCTTTGCCGTGGTGGCGGCAATCGCCATAGGCCGCGTTATTTCCATAGAAAAGAGTTACAGGGCCGCCGCAGAGGAATATGACCGGCTGTATGAGACCATGCCGTTTTCCCATAAGCGGTTTGATGTAAATACCATGAGGCGTTCTCTGGAGGAACGCGCCGGAAAAGGCCGGACGCCCTTGGCCGGGGCAAAGCCTGATCCCGGGGAGATTGCTTCCCGGCTGAAGCAGATTTCAGACACATATGACGGTGTGATTGGCTGGATAGACTTTGATACTCTGCCCATCAGCTATCCCTTGATGCAGGGGGAGACCAATCAGGACTATCTGCGGACCACCTACAGCGGAACCGGAGCCACGGCTGGCTCCATCTTTGTGGAATCTCTGAACAGCGCGGACCTGCAGGATCAACACACCATTATCTACGGGCACAATATGAAGGATGGCTCCATGTTCGGGCAGCTTAAGAACTATGTGTCCCCGGACTTTATGGAGGACAATCGGTATTTCTCCATCTATACTCCCGGCGGGGACGCGTATCTGTATGAGGCGGTCTCATGTATGGTGGTGCCCCTGGACAGCTTTGTCTACAATCTGTCCTTTGGGGACGATGGGGCGTATGAAGAT
Source organism: Lachnospiraceae bacterium (assembly GCA_022797535.1). GTDB lineage: Bacteria > Bacillota > Clostridia > Lachnospirales > Lachnospiraceae > Acetatifactor. The sequence goes on from JAAWKU010000030.1 coordinate 25,620, forward strand.
TACCTTCACATGATCGGCTATGAGGGGGAGGACATTCCTCAGAGTGTCACCCTGTCCACCTGCGCGGGCTCTGACAAGGCATATCGGCTTGTGGTGAATGCGGTGAGAAAGCAGGAATGCTTTTCAGAAGGGGAGTTGTTGACATATTTTAGTAAATAATGTAGTATTTAATTGACAGATAGAGAGGGAGGGACAACATTATATGGGAGTTAGGATGAATGGAAAGGACAATCACAAAAAATATTATAGCAAGGAGATAAGAGATCTGGTAAAGAACCGCTTTTCCTGTGTCCTGGCATTCGTTTTTGGATTGATCCTTTACTCACAGCTGATGTCACAGCAACTGGTGAATGCCTATGACGGGCTTTGGGAATATACATATCATGCCGCCGGGAAATGGGAACTGTCGCTGGGAAGATGGTTTTGGCTATATCTGGACAAAATTCGTTTTGGCGTCAGCAACGATCCGTGGACATCCATTATGACTATCCTGCTTTTTTCTGCGGGGCTGTATCTCATATCGGATCTTTTCTGCCTGGGGGACAGGAAAGTGACTTTTCTGTTCTCCGCCCTTTTTCTCAGCAGTACGGCGGTCTGTGTCTCCTTATCCTACCGCTTTATGTCACCTGTTTTTGGATGTGCTTTTTTACTGAGCGTGCTGGCGGCATGGCTTACGCTTAAGTCTGACAGAGTGATCCTGCCGGTGCTGGCAGGCAGCCTTATGGTGGCGTTGTCCATGGGCGCGTATCAGGCCTGTCTGGGCTGCACATGTCTGGTCATAGCGGGATATCTGCTTTGGAAGCTAAACAGCCCGGAGGTCTCATGGAGACAGCTGGGACTGTATATGGGTAAAAGCGCCGCCATGCTGTCGGTGGGGGGAATCCTTTATGTGCTGCTGCTTAAAGTCCATTTAGCCATCTTCAATACCTCGCTGTCAACTTATAACGGGGCGGACTCCTACTCCCTCTGGAATACTTTGAAAAAACTCCCTGTGACCATTAAAAATGCCTATTCCATATTCGGCATGTATTTTTTTAAAGATCTCTATAAGACAAACCTGTTTCAGCACTACAGGATTTACCTGCTTCTCTTTGTGGCGGCCGGAGTCTTTTTAGTCATTGGGCTCCTGCAGGTCTGGAAGAGAAGCCGGATCAGGGCCGTCTGCTATCTGGCCCTGATTCTGGCGCTGCCAATTGCGGCAAACGCCGTGTCGCTGGTGGCTACGGATGTGGGAATGAGCATTCAGATGACAGCTCCGTTGGCACTCTTTTTGCCCATTCTGATCTGCGTTGCGGGCAAGATGGAATGCCGCTTCAAGGCATATTTCCTGGCGCGGCTGGCAGGGGGACTGGCGGTGCTGGTTGCCCTGTGGGGGAACATCTATCAGGTACAGGTAGACCAGAATGCCATGTATGAGGGTAAAACGGCAGCAGGCGCCATGGCGGAAGGCATCCTGCATGAGCTGGCTGAAGAGGATTGTCTGAATCCCGACCTGCGGTATTGTCTTGTGGGTATCCCGGCGGGGAACAGGCTCTTCTATGTGAGCGAAGCGTATAGTCGTTCCAACAACTATGCCATGGTGGGGGTGGGATGGACGGATCCCGAATCCGCCATGAAATCCTGGAGGGGTATATTCCATTACTTTTGCGGGGTCAACCTGAATATCTGGCCCACCAGCGCCTGCCAGGAGGAAATGGCCCAGGCGGATATAGCCAATATGCCTGTGTACCCGGACCCCGGCTATGTGAAGCAAGTGGGAGATGTGGTGGTGATAAAGGTAAATTAAGCAACTGTTTAAGGAGAAGAGACATGTTAAGGGCGGCGGCGGTATTTTCCGATCATATGGTATTGCAGAGAAACAAAATCATCCGCATATTTGGCCAGGGAGTCACCGGCCGGGAAATCTCGGTAAGGCTGGGGGAGACCCGGGCCCGGGCCAAGTGCCGGGACGGGGAGTGGATGGTCTGCCTGCCAAAGCGGGAGGCTCAGGAGGGCCTCATTCTGGAAATCAGCGACGGGGAGGAGAGGATTTGTTATACCGACGTGGCTGTGGGCGAAGTGTGGCTGGCAGGCGGACAGTCCAATATGGAACTGGCGTTAAAGGATGCGGAGGGAGGATCCACTCTTCTGCGGGAAGGGGCGTTTCCGGGAATCCGTTATTATAATACACCCAGGCTGGCCTATCGGGGAGAGGATTTTGAAGAAGCGGAGAGGAGTTCCGTTTGGGAATGCTTCGGGGAAGAGGGCGCTGCCAACTGGTCTGCCGTGGGATTCTATTTTGCGGCCCGGCTGGCTCGCAGGCTTCATGTCACAGTGGGGATCATCGGCTGTAACTGGGGCGGTACTTCCGCAAGCTGCTGGATGAGTCGGGAGGCGTTGCTGGCCCGGGAGGCTACCCGCAGTTATGTGGAGGATTATGAGAGTTCTCAGGCAGTTCAGGTACCAGAGGCGGAGCAGATCCGGGAGTACAGGGAGTACCAGGCTTACCAGGAGGCATGGGATAAAAAGGCGGCCTCCGTCTATGAGAAAGAACCCATGATGGCCTTTGACCGGGTGCAGGAACTGATTGGCCCCTGCCGTTACCCCGGCCCCATGAACTGCGCCAATTTTACCCGGCCGTCGGGGCTGTATCAGACCATGCTGAAAAGGGTGGCGCCATATTCTCTGAGGGGTTTTCTGTTTTATCAGGGGGAGAGCGATGACCACAGACCCCAGGACTATTACACCTTGCTAACCGGGCTGATCGAGCAGTGGAGGCAGGACTTTGGCGATGTGAAATTGCCCTTTCTCCTGGTACAGCTTCCCATGCACAGATACCAACATGACCCGGATACCAAAAGCTGGTGCATGATTCGGGAGAGCCAGATGCGGGCGTTTCACATGCTGCGGAACACGGGCATAGCGGTGGCTGTCGACTGCGGCCAGTTCCATGAGATTCATCCCAAAAACAAAAAACCCGTGGGAGAGAGACTGGCCCTGCAGGCCCTGTGTGGTGTGTACCATCTGATCCCGGAGCAGGAGGCTTTCGGCCCCATATATCGGGATTTCCTGTACCGGGATGGAGGCATGGAACTGACGTTTGACTATGCCCAGGGCGGCTTTATCTGCCGGGGAGAAAAGATCTCCGGATTTGAACTGGCGGGGAGAGATGGCGTGTTTGTGGAAGCCCGGGCTTCTTTCGAGGGGGACAGGGTGTTCCTGAGCGCCCCGGAAGTGGAAGAGCCGGTGATGGCACGGTATCTGTGGACCAATTATGGGGAAGTGACGGTCTATGGGGCCAACGGCCTGCCCATGGCGCCTTTCCGCACCCATACTGTTTAAAGATCGTAAGAAAGCCGCAGGCGATGTGCCTGCGGCCTTCTCCTGCTCCGGGAGTTATCGGATGGCATGTTTGTTTTGGTACATTTCTTCCTCCGCCCTTTTGATCACTTCCTCCAGCGTTTCCCCGGCCCTTCTGGAAGCGCCGCCCACTGCCAGCCGGCAGGTAAATTCTTCCGTGATCTCCGACAGAAGATTGCCCTTGTCGCCGCGCATGCGGGCCACCAGTTCTTCCACCCGATCTCCGGCATTTCGCAGCAATATCACAAATTCATCACCGCCCACCCTGCAGCATTCAAAGCCCGGCTCCTCATAGCGGTGAATCAGAGCGGCGGCCCGCAGGATAGCCAGGTCTCCTTCGTCATGTCCGAAGGTGTCGTTCATTCTCTTCAGATTGTCAATATCCAGGTACAGGACACCCAGATTTTCCTCTCCCTGTAATGTGCTCAGAAGTTCCTTATAATAAC